>CAYUIS010000107.1:0-18023 GCA_964444825.1 uncultured Anaerolineales bacterium
AGATGTAACGTCCAGCGCGGCGACCGTCATCGCGTCTGGGGCGTCGGCCAGGTTGGCAAGGCTGCGGGCTTCTTCCCGCCAGTCCAATCCTCCCATCTTGGGCGTAAACAACTCGAAGTGAACATTTCTCGTGGCATTGACACGCACAATAGCTACTGCGTAGGCAGTTGTGGCTGGCGCCAATATGCTGATAGCCTCGGCAGGGCTCTGTCCAACCCCACCACTCTGAGGGTTCGTGGAACGAGTAACCTCTGCCCACTGGCCGGTGCCGGTCAAGCCCAGTAGAACGAGGTTGTAGTCTTGGTTCTTGCTGGTCCAATCATCCCACCGTAGACGGACGGAAATGAGGGAACCGGCCGGAATGCTGTAGCAATGGACATGATCACCAGGGCCTAAGCAGTTCACCTGCCAGTCGTTGCCGTCGAAGGCATGAACGTTAGGGGCGCTGGTGGAAGGACTGTAACTCCCGCCCCAGTGCACTTTGCGGTCGTTGCCAGCGGCAGTGACCCACAGGATGCCATTATCTCGGGCATCTTGGGCCATGTCGGCAAACTGGCCAGTGCCATCGCCTGGGGTGAGGTTGTACCAGCCGAGCGAAGTCGAAAAGATGTGCACCCCCTGGGTCTTTAGCCAGTCCTTTGCATCGCGTAGATCGACGTCGGTATTGACCTTGACGAGGTAGAGCGTCGCGTCGGGGGCGATGTCGTGGATGATCTCGGCGCAGGCTGTGCCGTGCTCGGTAGTACTGTCAACTTGGTCCTCTGGTTCGTCGTCGACAAAGTTCCTCACCGTCACCGTGGCGGGCAGGTCCGTGCCGAGCAATCCCGTGTAGCCTATAAAGCCTCCATCGATGATGGCTACCTTGACCCCTGCTCCGGTAAACCCGGCTGCGTGCCAGGCCGGGCCGTTGATGACGGCGAGCCCCTCGGTGGTCGAGTTGCCCGCGTTCAGATTCTCCAGCAGCACCAGTTCTGCCGGCCGGCGGATGTAGAGGACGTCGTCCTGGGCAGCGACGGTCTCAAGCGCGTCCATTGGCACCCAAGCCTGGATCAGCGTGTCGCCGTCCCCGGTGCCCGTGACCTGGCCGCCCGCGTCGACAATGGCAGCCACGGCCCCCTTCATTTTGCCTGAGGTCGTGACGACATGGACCTGCACCCGGTCGCCAGACAGCCTGAGGTTCTGGGTGTTGGCCACGTCTACCCCGCCGCTCGCAGAGACCTTGGCCGCGCTTGCCAGGTCGGCCAGGGCCGAGTCCATCTTGGGGTTACGCGAGTCAAGCGCGCCGTCAAAATCACCGTGAAAGAGCCGGGCGCTGGCGGGAAGCTCTATGATCCCCGCGATCATGTCGTTTGGGGGCGGCGGCGCTGCCATACTGCTCGAGGCGCCGATCAAGACCATTACGGTTATCAGCACGAGCGATACCAGTCTTGGCCCGTATTTGGAACGCTTGCTTTTCATTTTTCCTCTCCTTGTATGGGTATCGAGGACTCGCGTACGGATTCACAAGACGCAGGCCACAGAGGCCCGCAGTATCAGGGGTAGAAACACGGGAGTGGCCGTGATCGTCACGGCAAGCGAGTCGGTAGCCGTCAATCCCCCTGTGTCTTGAACCTGAATCAGCACCTCGGTGGTACCGGTCCAGCCGAGCGTAGCAGAGACGTCAACGTAACGACCCCGGTCGATGTCCACGCCAGCACTGACGATCGGCGTGTTGACGATGGAGAAACGCAGGTCGCTATCATAGTCCTCGTCATCGTCCGCATAGGCCCACAGGTCAATGACGTCATTTCCGCCCCAAGTCTGGTCCGGCAGGCCAGAGATGGTCGGGGGATGGGCGTTTGCAGGGGCGGCGCTGCTGCCTGTGATAGGCCCTGAAGCGACGAGAGCATACGGCTGGGGGCCATACGGGACGTGATAGCCGGATACCGAGATGGTATAGACGCCGGTTATGGGACCGTCGATGTCGATGCCGACCAGGTTGTTGACGCGGTCCTGTTGGGTTGGGTCATCGTCGTCCTTGACAACAACGGCGTTGAACATATAGTCCCGGGTCGTGTCCATGGTCCATCCAGAGCCATCGTCGGTCCAACTGCGACCGTCGGGCGCGTCACGATCACTACCCCAGAGCAGGTCGTCGTCAGGCACCTCGATCGCCAGGTAGAACTCGCCGGAATCGATAGAGATGTGGTACCTGGAGAGGTCAACCACGTGCCAAACCGGGTATACGGGGGGCAGCTCGCCGCTGCGGATCGTGGTTGTGCCGCTGACCAGCACGGTGTTGGGCCGGCCCCCTGTTCCATCATCGTCGTAGACGATCCAGGTAAAGATCTTGGGGAAAGACGATCTGGCGGACCCCAGCAGGAACGAGCCCTTGTCAATCGTGACCGGATAGGACGCCGGCTCGAACCGGACCGCCACGGTTCGCCCACTGGCGTCGCGGAGATACTCGTCATCTATCCCATCGTCGTAAGACAGATGCTGGCTAGCCCCACGCTGGCTGGCGTTGTTTGGATAGGTGGTCACGCCACCAGGACCGACGATCCTCAAGTCCAGATCGTTGACCAGGCCGCCAGCGGCGGATGGTGAGCCGGGGTAATCGCTCCAGGCCAGGGTAGCCTGGAAAGGGTGGGCTGAACTGGTGACGGTGTAAGTGTACGTGTGGGTGTAACCTGTGCTCAGGCCGGGTGCCACGTCATGGTAGAACACCTTCGTGGCAGTGGGAAAGAGGCTGTCTCTCAAGTTGATGCGCCCCCAGCCTGCCACGTTGCTCGGCCGGACGTCCGAGATCTCCCGAGTTGCGCCCACACCGTACTGACCAGGCGCAATGTTCGTCGCACCGTTGACCAAGGTGGCCTTGACCAACGCTGCCGAGGGACCAAAGCCCTCCCTATCTGTGTAATATTGGCGCACGATGGTGGCGGCGCCGGCAGCCAGCGGAGTGGCCATGCTCGTGCCACCGTTGAACATATAGTGGGCGTCGATTGCGCCCCAGCCAGAACCGCTGGCCGCCGACGAGCGGGTCGAGGCGACGTTGGTTCCTGGAGCTACCAGATCCGGCTTGAACCTCCCGTCCAGCGTTGGCCCTCGCCCGCTGAAAGCGGCCATACCGGATGGATCGTTCGAGACGTGATCATCCTTGATGGGAGCAGCCGGGTACTTGACCGCCCAGTTCCCCGTCGCCCAGGCAAAGTCGTAGCCCGGCTCGGGTGTCGATCCCGAGGGCCGGTCGTTCTCCGTCGCCCCGACCGTGATGCAGTTTTTGGCCGTGCCTGGCGTATCCACGGAAAACGGATCGATGACACCGTCAGCATCCTTGTCAATGCCCTCGTTGCCCGCGGCAAAGAGAACGACAAAACCCGGGTTGTCCCACACAAACTCGTCAACGTCCGCCGATTCGCTCGTATACATGCCGGACACCACCCCTCCCCAACTGTTGGTGTGCAAGGTAGCGCCGCTGGTGATGGCCTGGGTGAAGAGATGGTTCATGTCGAGGGGGATGCCACTCAGGTCTTTGCTGGCGTTGTGCTCGACGGCCTGGAAGACCATAGAGGCTGCCGGGGCCACACCGGCGTAGGCTGAGTGGGGGTAGAAAGGCGTGCCGGGTATCGCGCCGGAGAGACTGCCGTTGCCCAACATGGAACCAGCGACGTGAGTACCGTGGCCGTCGTTGACGTCGTCAGCCCCGTCGCCGACCCGATCATGGATCACCCAAACTCGGGATACACCATTCCCATTCTCAAAGTCGTCGTGCAGGGAACCAGGGGCGGTGGTGCCCTGATCGAGCCCGGTATCACATACCCCGACCGTCTGACCATCACCGTAGAGACCGTGTGTATCCCACACCTCACGCACGCCCATAATGTTGATGGCTTTGTTGTTGGTTAATTGCCACTGCGGCGCTCGTTCAATCCAGTGCACGCCTGGGATGGCGGTCACGCTGGTCAGACCCGTGGGCGGAATCACTACCCTGAGTTTGCTCTTCCACTCTGTCTGGCTTTGATCGAGGATAACACCCCCGGCATCCTCTATCTGCGTGATAATGGGCGCCAACGCTTCACCGCGGAACACGGTTACAACGATCTCCACAGGCACATCGGCCCATAAAGCGTGGGCGTCTGTGCTTTCATATCTGGCGTTGGGGGTGGATAGATCGACGATGGGAACGGAACCGGAGGTCAGCGCTAACAAGTCGGCCGGGAGACGGTAGGCGGGTTGGTAGATGCCTACCCAGCGTACCTGGGCCATCCTTTCGAGAGCGTCCCGAGTAGCACCGTCCATCTTGACGATGAAGGTGAAATCCGGAATATAGTCCAAGACCTCGGCTCCAGCGGCGACCAGGGTCTCGGCCGTCGAAGCGATGGGGCCCACAAACTGGACCAGGTAGTAACCGGACCCGTCACCGGGGTAAGCCGAGAGCCGCAAGTCGCCCAACCCTGGAGCCGGTTCGGGATCGACCAGTGGATCGAAGGCGCCAATAGCTAGGCGAACGTGCAAACCGCGCGTCTGTTGGGTGGGTTCTCTGTTTGGAGAACCTGTCGGTGAGACTTTTTCTGCTGTCGTCTCCTGCAGCGACCGGACTTGAGTATACGATGGTTGGTCTACCAGCGGTTCGGGAGAGACAGGCGCGTACGCGCTGCCCGATGACCCAGTTGAGAACAGGCTCAACAAGACGAGGCCGAGCGTCAGACTCAGCAATCGACGTACTCTACGGGCCTTTACTTGCTCTTTGCGCAATCCGATGTCTGTCCTTTTGTTTTCTCCTCTTACTCCTTTTCCTTGCTGGCCCGGGATCCCTTCACCGCTGGTAGGTCCTTGATCGCATCCACCACATTCACCCCGGTGAGGGCCTCGACCGTCGCCGGCACCTGGGCGATGATGTTGGCGATGTCACCCGTGATGCGCGAAGCCCCCGCATTATCACTGCCGCTGTTGATGATGACGATACGATCGGTATGGGAGAGCGGCTCGGCAATGGCAGCCGCCACCTGGGGCAGGCTGTCGATCAACTGCTGGATGATGGCCGCTTGGTTGTATTGCTGCCACGCCTCGGCCTTTTCCTGCATTGCCTGCGCCTGGGCGATGCCTTGGGCCCGGATCACCTCCGCCTCGGCCAGACCGCGGGCGCGGGTAGCGTACGCCTCCGCCTCGCCCGTTGCGCGGATGGCTGATGCCTGACCCTCGGCCTCGGTTACGGCGCGATGCTTCTCGGCGTTGGCCAGTGTCTCGATGCGAAATTGCTCAGCCTCGGCGGGTCTGCGCACCGTCGCCTCCAGCTCTCGTTCTTTGCGTTGGGCCTCCTGCTCCTGGACCTGAATCTGCTTCTGCTTGTCGACGACCTCGATCTGGACTTCCTCGGCCTTGACCTTTTGATTCACAATGTTCTGCTGCAGGGTGTAGGCCAATTCTGCCTCGGCCCGTTGCCGGTTGACCTCTGCCTCGTAGGTCGCCTTTTGCACCGAGTAGTCCTTCTCTGACGAGGCGATCTTTGTTTCGGCCTGGTATTTGGCTGTCTCTCCCTCCTGCCTGGCCTCGGCTGACCTGATGGTGGCGTCCCTGGCCGCCAGCGCCTGGCCGATGGTGGCGTCTCGCTTGACCTCGGCCGTGCGGGCCTGCCCCAGCGCGTCCAGGTAGCCCTGGTCGTCGCGGATGTCCTTGATGGTGAAGGACACGATGTCCAGGCCCATGTTGGCCATATCCAACCCCGAGACCTCCTGCACCCGTTGTGCGAAGGCATCCCGGTCCTTGTAGATTTCCTCTACCGTCATTGTACCCAGGATAGCGCGCAGGTGACCAGCCAGCGTCTCGTGGGCGACATTCTTGATCTCGACAGAGTTCTTGGATAGGAACTGCTCAGCGGCGGTGCGGATAGAGATCTCGTCCCCCTTGATCTTGATCTGTGCTACGCCATCCACATTCACTGGCACGCCCATCTCGGTGTAGACCTCGGGCGTCTCTACGTCGATGGTCATGATCTCTAGGGATAGCACGTCCACCCGCTCGACCACTGGCCAGATGAAGGCCCCGCCTCCTTTCACCACACGAAAGCCAACCCTCTCCTTTTTGTGCGTGACGGGATTGGTGAAGGTGGTTGAGCGGCCCGAGATCACCAAGACCTGGTTCGGACCCACCTTCTTGTAGCGCGAGGCATATATGCCAAGCAACACAAAGACCACGAGCAGGATGCCCGCCACAGCGACAATTGCCAAGCCGAAGCTCTGAAGTTCTAGTCCAGGCATTTTTGTACTCCTTTCTTTGTTCCTTGTCTTGGAGACACCGGATGTTGCGGAAGTACCCGGCGCCTCAATGAGTATGGCTACTTGTCGGACCGACCTTCCTTCGCCCGCACAGTCACGACGTTGCCCGTCTCCTCCACGATCTCTACCAACTGTCCGCGGGGGATAGCACGCCCATCGGCTGAACGGGCCGTGCTTCGCGACCGCGCGCCTCGAACGACGACGACGACTTCACCCACGCTATCTGCAGGAATGGGAGCCGTCACGTGGGCTGTCAGACCCACCAGCTCCCCGATCCGAACCTCACTGGAGCCCTGGAGTGCCATAAACACTCGCGCGTACAGCAGGAATATCGCCCCGGCAAGCCCCAGCCCGCTCGCCACAGAGATCAGCAGCCCCAGCACAGGCGAGAGTGCGGTCAAGTTGTTGACGATCAGACCTACCCCGCCAAAAGCGGTGACGAACGTGGCGATCGTGATCGGGCTTAGGGGAGACAACCCCACTTCGGGATGGTCCACGTCGTGGCCAATGTCGTGGGCGAAAGGCAACTCCAGGTGGATGTCCGGCTCGCCCGGGTGAAGGTCAACGCCAGGGATGTCAATATCGACTCCCGGGACGTCAATGTGGGAAAGCCCACCCATCACTGCAGCAACGATGGCGTAACCTACACCCAGTGCAAATAGAAAAAAGTAGATGCAGTTGAGTGTGCTCAACCCCACTAACTCGCCCATAGAGCTCCTCCTTCCCCGCGCTGGATACGATTGTACACCGACCCTGTGCCGAAGGCAAATGCCTGCGCGGCTACGCGGCTATTAAACAATACGTGATTTGTATCGGTCGCGTTTCACGCGTCTCTGGGCCTCCACGTCTCAGCGTCGTTCAGGGCCGGAAGAGCACCAATCCGACGCCCAGGCGCTCCAACGCTTCCTCTGCATAGTAGGTGACGGCAGCACTGGGATCGTCCAGGGCAGCGCACAAGGCAGGGACCGCCTCCTCTGGCTGGATGATACACAAGGCACGAGCCGCCCCGGCGCGGACGGAAGTCACTTTGGTCTCCAGGGCGGCGATGAGGGCTGGGACCGCGGGCGATCCGATACGGGCCAGGCTGTCGGCAGCGACGCGAGAGACCAGGGGACTGGCATCAGCCAGACACGTGACCAGAGGCGGAACGGCTTCCTCAAAACTGGCCCCAGGCTCTCCCAATCCATGGGCGGCACAGGCCCGCACATAAGCGTCGGGGTCGCCCAGAGCGGCGATCAACTGCCCCCGGGCGCTCTCGGTACCAACCGCGGCCAGGGCACGGGCTGCCCACCAGCGACGTTCAGGATCGGCGTCACTCAACAGCTCGTGTAGCGAGGCAGCCACCGCATCGCCCTTCCGAGCCAGCGCCAGCGCGGCCTGTTCCGTCCGTGTGTCCTCCCCAGCAGCGATGCTGTCCAGGAACTCGGTGAGCGGGTCAGACATCCATTCTCTCCCGCGATACAGGCTCGCCTACCTTGTGGGCAAAAGCTACTGCGTCCGGCGCAGCGGAGAAATAGACCAGATGGGCCGGGCAGTGACAGTCGGAGGCCCCAAATCGAGAGACAGGAAGGCTCGCGCCCGGGAGGTTGGCCAGGGTGCGCGCCCACGCGCATTCCAGTTTCCTAGCGCCAGGGGTGTACCAGATCTCGACCAATTCGGCGGCAGCTCTCAAATAGTCCACGTGCCAGTGCAGAGCTTTGGTTGCATGTCGATGCCGGGAGATTCGGGCGATCAGTCCCCCGGGCCCGCGAGCGCTGCCAGCGTAGCAGTACCAACCAGCGGGGAACTCGAAGCGACCCAAATGTCCAATGGTGATGGTTGAAGCCCGTGGCAATCTTAATATCAGCACGTAGGTGGCCGCGAGGCGTGGCAATCTCGAAACAGGTGCCTGGGCCCTGAGCGGATCACCTTCAGGACGCATACATCCGGCGCTGCCACAGGATACCGGCACTCCAAGACAGGGCGCATCCCAGGATCAGCAGGACCAAGCCCAGAAAGTCGAGAGCGCGGATGGCGTGTAGGTCGTCGAGATGAAAAAACTCTGGCCCTTCGTGGGCATCGGGCAGAACCAGGATCAATAGCCCGGCAAGCAACAGGAAGACGGCCAGTGTTGCCAGCAGAATCACTTGCCACTGAAGCATAAGGGTTATCCTCTACCTGGCCCGGACCTGGAGGATGGGCCGCAGCCAGGTTGGTAGCTCCAAATTCGTCAATTCCCTAGCCCGATCTAGTCGGCTGGCGGCGGGACCGGTAGATCGGCGACGGTCACCCCGATCCACTTGTCCCCTTCCTCGATCAGCATCACGGGGATGTCGTCCCGGATGGGGTATTTGCGCCCACAGTCGGGCTCCTGGCAGACGAGCCAACAGTCCTTGACCAGTTCCAGTCGACCCGGGTCGTCACCCGGCTTACGGGTCTCACCACTGACGCAGTGTGGACAGCGCAGGATCTCTAACAGGTCTTTGGCTACCATCGATTCCATCTCCTTGGACAGGTGTCTTGTGAGTCGCGGAGGAATTGTACCCTAGCCTACCCTATCGTGCAAGTTGTCCCTCTGAGGTGGAAAACGCCGAGAACGGTCCGAGTTGTGGACTGTTGTCTATTCGCTCCTGGTGAGCGCCTCACCCTGGCGTGGCGGTGAGGTAGGGCGTGGGAGTGGGAGTAGGCGTCTGGCACACGTGCGCCTCGTTCAGCATATATTCGTACTCAAGGGTTGGAGCTCCGATATCTATAGCGTACTCTAGCATCGTCCCGGCGTCTACGCAGCGACCGGCTCTCAGGTACGCTTCCCCCAGGGTGCCGAAGAGATCGACGATTGGCTGGTCCGAATGAAGCGTGAGGCTGGTATCACCTGCCTGGACCAATATGCGGGCGGCCTCGAACGCGGTGACCGCACTCTGCCAATCGTTGGCCGCCTTGTAGGCGTGGCCCAGGGCAAACCACAACACGGCCGGTGGCTCTGGTGTCGCTTCGATTCCCTTTGCCAGGACCCTGATAGCGACACGACTGCTGCCCAACTCGACAAAGGCCCAGCCACGATAGTAGTGACGCATCGGGTCGTCGGGGTGCGCGTTGGCATACTCGCCGCTCAGCTCCTGCAGACGAACGGCATGATGCTGTTCCCGAGCGGCGAGCCAACGGGAACGAAAAGTTGGAGCACCCAGGTCGGGGTCCAGTTCCAGAGCCTGGTCGAAGGCGGCCATCGCCAGTCGGGTCAACCCAAGCAATCGCAGTGCCTCACCCCGGAGTACGTAGGCATCGGCGCTGGTGGGGTCGATCTCCAACGCCGCGTCGGCGTCGGCGACTGCCATAGGAAACTTGCCCTGAGCTAGGTAGGCGGCGCCCCGGGCGATGTAGGCGGGCGAATAGTCTGGAGCGCGCTGTATAGCCCAAGTGAAGGATTGGCCTGCTCCCTCGGCGTCGCCAGTCTCCTGGCGAGCCACACCCTCCCTGTAGTAATCCCGTGCGGTAAAAGGAAAGGGAGTGGGAGTAAAAGTTGGCGTAGGGGTGGGAGTGCGTGGAACGCGAGTGGGCAGTCGCAGCGGCGAGGAGGTAGGATCGGGCGCCGCACACCCCGCAACCGCCATCCCCACGATCAGCCACGGGACGAGTTTTCCTGCCAATCGACGGAGCCGCTGGTGTCCGCTGGCTGTGATGTCATTGGCCACGATCATGTCGAGATCCTTGGTCTCCAGTTTGGCATGGGCATTGCCTACCGGCAGATCAACATTGGCCGCCGGCTTGTGCGCAATACCTCATCTACGACGCTACCCAGAGCAACCTCCAACAATGGTGTGAAGCCGTATCCTCCCATGGTGATCAGATCGCATCCCTGCTCCTCGGCCGTTACCATAATCTCGGCTGCTACCGGTCCTTGCCTCTCCACCATGGTGGGTTGCACTCCCTGCTCGTTCAGATACTGCTGAGCCCGGCCCAGAATCTCGGATGTGCTGCCGCTGCCCTCTGTAACCGTCATCACTACCAGGGGTATGTCCCACTGGCTCGATATGTAGGTGGCGACAAAGAGCGCTTCCTCCGCCTTGGGACTGCCATCATAGGCCAACAAGACACGCGTCAAGCGGGGCTTAGTCCAAGCCCTTGGCACCATCAGCAGCGGCCTGGGAGAGCGTCTGATGAGTGTGCTCAATCCCGAACCAAGCCTGGCGATTGGTCGAGGCGCGGGTGGAAAACTCAGGCTCAGGACGACCAGATCGGTCCACCGGGCGCGATCGGTGATCGTGGGCGCGACTTCTCCCGTCTCTACTACCAGCCTGCCTGTAACACCAGCCGCCTGGCAGCGTGAGTTGAACGCCGCCTGCAGCGTCTGGACTCGCTCGCCGTCTTTTTCAGTTTCCGAGGACACGATGTGGATGCCATATAAGTGCGCCTCCTCATGCTGGGCCGCGAAAAGCGCGTGCTCCAGCGCGTTCCAACCCGCCTCCTCGCCGTCGATGGCTACCAGGATGTCCCTGAACAGATGATCGCTCTGACGACCCGCTACTCGTTCCAACCGCCACTGGCCCGGCGGCGGGCCGGCCTCAAGCCCAGCGGGCACCACGGAGTCCAGAATCGACTCGCCCACGCGAGCGACGATGCCCTCGGGATGAGGCAAGCATTGATCGACCAGATCGGCGGCAGCCGCTTCCACGTCGACTTCCCAGCCTACGCGTTCTGCCAATTCAGCCCGATGCTCCGCCAGCCATAGGTAGAGATCGGTCTCTGTCCGGCCTGAGCAGGACTTGAGCACATTTCGGGCCTGGATCACCTCCACCACCGGCGAATAGAAGGTATCATACCAGTGAGTGACCGCTTCACTATACGGGATATCCCGCTGCTGCTCCAGGCCCATAAAGTAGCGATGAACCGCAATGTGCTCTTCGAGCAGTTCATACTGCCCTGGCGCAGTCACGCTCAAGTCAACGCCAGGACGTAGTTCGTCCAGCCGCGTATGCTCTAGGAAATCGGCGTACTCGGCCTTGATGATCAAGTCGTCAGGTTGGATATCGGGCGTCAGATCCACCCTGGTATTGACCTCTTTCACGTAGGCCTGAATGTGGGATGCACCAAGCTGCCGGGCAATGGATACGCGGTGATTGCCATCCAGCACAAAATACGCCTGACCGATCTTGTAGACCTCGATCGGTGGTACCCCTGTCATGTCATCGACCTGCGCTTTTACCCTTGTCCACCGCTGTCGATCGCTATCCAAGCGAGGTAGGAATGTGCGAGTAAAGTCCTTGTAGCGCCCGACGCTGCCTACGATAGCATCCAGCGGTATCTCCTCTAGCCTCTGTCTGGCACTCTCCGTGGCCCTCAATTTCTGACGTACGTCTTCGTAGGAGAGGAGATCGACCGATCTACCAGTCACGCGAGCTAGGAGCTCTTCGAATACCGCCTGCCTGCGCGCACGAGAAAAGTCCTCTATGGCCGACAAGTTGCTTCCTTTGCCCTTTCTGTATCCTCGATAGGTGCTATCTACTAACCACCACCTGTCTCGTGGCAGGCCTATTGTACTCGGGCCAGGTGGCCAGTCAAGGACGGCGATCGGGCGTTCTCGCTCGGGACCTTTACCCCATGTCCGCGAAGGCGAAACGTGGTGCCCGGGAACAGGCCAAAAGCAGGTGCTCTACCGTAGCAAGGGAGCGAGGGTTGGGGGCGAGCGTTATTTTGGCCGGCCAAAGTCAGCGATAAAGTAATAGCCCCAAGTGGTCTGAGCCACGCCAACGCCGATCTCTGTGAGCCAGGTGGTGAGCAGGGTGCGCCGGTGTGGATCGTTGGGGGGCACCTCGTCCATCCAGATATCCACCGCCCCCTGGGGGGTTTGCCTCTGCGCCCAACATTCGGCCCAAGTGGCTGGATCGTAGCCAGCTTGCAGGATGCGCGTCTTGATATCTGAGCCGTTCGAACCGGTGTGACTGCACCAGCCCCTTTGAGCACAGTCGTTTGCCTGGACCTGCGCTGCTTGAGCCAACGTGTCGTTGTATGCCAGCGGTGGGAGCCCGTGCTGGGTCCGGACTATGTTGATCAAGCGCACCGTCTCGCGCGGCCAGGAAGCAACGTCGGGAGGTGGGGAGATGGAAGGAGTCGCCGAGGCCACGGGAGCAGGGGAGAGAGAGGGGATAGTAGGCATCGGGGATGGGATCAAGGATGCGGGTGTGTGGGTAGGAGCTGGGAGCGACGTGGGTGCAACCGCCGGAGAGGATTCCTGCTCCGCAACGAGGGCGCCCAGCGGTATCACCAGTTCCTGGCCAACGACGATCAGGTCGGCATCGGTCAGTCGATTGACCGCCTGGATCTCTGCCGCTTTCAGGCCGTATGTCCGCGCAATGCCACCCAGCGTCTCGGCCGCTTTCACAACGTGCACGATCCAGAAGCGAGATGCTTCCGGCCAGTCCCCTGGTGGGGGAATGACCAACATCTGTCCTGCCTGGACTAGTATGGATTCCCCCATACCGTTCTGGAGCTGGATCGCCGCCATGGGTACGCCGTGTGTCGTGGCGATGCCGAGCAAGGTGTCGCCCGGCTGGACGATATACTCAACCGAACTGCCCCCACTGGATGATGGCTCCGCAGGTTCTAGCCCGGAATCTGGAGGTGGGGAGGGCGTGGAAATATCAGAGTGCACAGGCGGGAGGGTAGCGGAGGGTATCGAAAAAGGCGTAGCGATGGTAGCAGCAGGAACCACCGCTGGTGGTGCGTCGTCCACGATCTGGACGCGGCAGCCTGTTGGAACAAGGAGCAAGAGCGTGATCAAGGTCCCAGCGGCGCAAGCGTGCCGTCTGCTCATAACCTGCTGATCCGCCAAGGAGTCGAAAGGGCCAATGCTGGTCACCGGGCAACATCACCACTGTCCGGAATGTCCGCCTCGGTGACCAGCCTGGGTATTCCCTTCATTGTGAGGGGCTCGGGTACACCGGTCCCGCGATGTTGTTATAGTCTCCTCCCCTGATCTCGTGGAGCTCCAATACGCCGCCGCAGGTAGTTTCCGTGTTCACCGAGTCTACCTGTACGTAGACTGGTGCATCACCGGGCAGAGGCCAGGTAACACTGCTCCGATCTGGGTCGTAATATGCATCGCCATCCTG
Source organism: uncultured Anaerolineales bacterium (assembly GCA_964444825.1). Taxonomy (GTDB): domain Bacteria; phylum Chloroflexota; class Anaerolineae; order B4-G1; family B4-G1; genus CAYUIS01. The sequence continues at coordinate 13,340 of CAYUIS010000107.1, forward strand.
CGTGGTGAGCGTGAGCGTTTGGCCTGGTTCCAGTACGGGCGAGGATCGCCCATCCACACCCCACACCAATCCCTGACTGCCCAACTGCCACCACACCTGGTTGACGCCGGTAGGCGGGGTGTCTGGGTCGATATAGGCGTCCACCCAGAACTCGTCTGTGACTGGCGCATTGCCAATGTTCTCGATGGTCACGGTCACGCCGTGGGTTGAGACGAGGAATTGTCTCACCACCAAATCGGGAGCATTGGCGAGGTCCCTGGTCACCAACGGCAGGTATACCATAGAGCCTCGAACCCCAATGCTTAGCTGATCGCCTATGGGAGCATTCACGACCTGTTGAGCATAGATGTTCACGAACTGGCTGTCGGCGTTCTCGATCAGCAATGCTTGTGTGCCGATCTGCGTCGTAGTCGGCGTGACGGATAGGGTGATCCAGATTGTACGCCGCGCGCCAGGCCCGAGATCCCCCAGCAGCCAGGTGATCGTATCGGCGCTCACCTGTTGCCAGACCGGGTTTGCGGCTACCGGCACCACATCAGCAGGGATGGCGTACGAGACCAGCGTGCTCGCTGCGATGTCGTCGCCAGCGTTCACCAAGGTCCCCTCCACCAGGACATCGCTGGCGACGTTGGCCGGAATGGACTCGCCCGGCGTCCAGCTCCCACTGACGTCTTGCACGATATAGTCTATCGACAACGCGGCACCGTGCGATTCCACCGTTTCGGCGTTGCCGGTGTCGGCCTGGACCTGACCGAAGGAATCGGTGTAGGTGATGACGGGGGCATAATCGGCGATGGCGGTACCACTCCAATCAATGGCTATGTCTGAGCGGGCGATGATGGTGAGGGTACGCGTCAACTCGCCGCTGTCCAGCCAGGGCATAGCCTGGGCGTAATCGGGCAGCGTGAAGGTGATGTCGACGCCATTCACAGAGGTGACTGTATCGGCGGTGATACCCCCGCGGAATGTGTCGTAAAGCGCGGCGGCCGTGTTGCTCCCGGGGTGTGCGTCGTCGTAATTGATGGCGCCCACCAGCGCCACCACTTCGGCAGCGTTGGCGATACGCGCATCCCGTAGCGTGACCCACGGTGGCAGCCGATCCGTCAGCACCAGGTCGGTCGCCGGTCCAAAGACGGTATGCACGGCTCCGGCGGCGTCCTTTATGCCCAACTGCGCTGGCGGAATTCGGAAATCCTCCGGCACGTTGCCGCCGGTCAAGGTGAAGGTGATCGGATGTATCTGGCCGCGTCTCCCAGGGAAACCATCGGCTACCTGAACATCAAAGTAGTAGACGCCTTTCCAGGCATCCGGGATATCCTCTGCGTTGAGGAAGGGAAAGTCAAAGAACAGCGGTTCGATGAACGTTGTCTCGGTATAGGTGCGCAGTGTCACAGAGATACCCGGGGATGCTTCGGGCAGGATACTGATGTTGGTGAACGTCATACCAGAGTTGTTGTTAATCTCCACCCGTACCTGAGTGGTTCCGCCAGGGCTCACTCGGGACCAGAGCAGCTCGCGCTGGTGACGGCCACCCACATAGACGGTGGCGGCTGTGTCCCCAAAGCCGTAGGATTGGATAAACGGATCCTCGGTGAAGAGGCGGGGTTCCCAGGGGTCCTCGACGGCGATAAAATGAAAGACCCTGTCGTCGTACGTCGCCACCCGGACGGGAGCTACACGTTTGCTCACCTGAGCATCGCTGCGCAGGCCCAGGACGGCTTGGACATGGCTATCGAAAACCTCATAGCGGCTGGGCCCGACGGCTTTTTGATGGTAGACAAACCGGGCCCCATCGTTTATTTTCATCACGCCCTCACGGTGAACGGTCGAGGCATCCAGTGTTCCGGTGATGTCGATGACCTCGTATGCTTGGCTGTCCAGTTCTTGCTGGAAGTAGAGATAGGTATAGGCTGGCGTGTCGATCACGTCCGTAAGCACGGTGGCATCGGGTCCCTTGCCCTGCAAGTCGCGGAAACTCCACGACTCTTCCCAGGTGTCGTTGGCCGGGCGCAGAGTGAAACCCAAGCCCTTGAACATTCCCTGGCTTATGAGGGTCTCGTCCTTGCGCAATGGGGGCATCAGGGGGTCAAAGTTGGAGTGTGACTTTACCATCAGTTTCAGGTCGGCCGGAACCCGCGAGGGGTACTCTAGCACGTGATCAGTGCGGTTTCCATCACCGTCCCAGTCCACCTGCATCTCGTAGGTCGTGTTGACCACTGCGTGGTACTCGGGCGGTGGGAACGGCACAATGTCGTAAAAGACGGTGCGGAGGTCCATATGGTGGTGTCGCCCCCAGATATCGTCGTATGTCACGCTGGCTGTGACCGGCGACCGGGGAATGGTGATGGTACCACTCGATAGATATTCGTGATAGGGGATGGGATGGCCGCCGATGTTGGTAAAGACAGAGCCGCCTGACCCGTGGAGAACCACCCCAGAGTCAGTCATCGGGTCGCTGGCGAAGGACACCTGGCGGCCCAGCAGCTCTTGACTAAAGATGCCGTAGCGGACGGCTGGGTCCAGGTAGTCGTAACCCTGCATGTCACCAAAGGTCCAGATCAGAACGACCGCCGGCAGGCGGATCGCCCCGTCGTCGGTGACGCTGATATAGGTTGTGTAGGTGGGCGGAACTGTGACAGCGTTGCCTAACTCATTCGTAAAGGTATACACGGTGACCCCATCCCAGTTGCTCAGGTTGAACACCGCCGAGTTATCCGTCACGCCATCCGGCAGCGGGTAATTGGCGTTGTGGTAGAAAAACACCTCGTTGGCTGCCCATATGGTCTCATCGGTGGTCGTCATAGTGGCGGTGTCCGTGAGAACCGTGGGAATAAGACGCTGATCGTTCACGTCGACAATGGGCGAGAGCAGAGCCACCACGTCTGTGATGACAATGTTGGGTGCAGCGGTCTCTTCCTTGTTCTCCAGCGTCAGGGCGATGTCAAAGTAGTAACCCTCCGCCCACAACGGATAGAGGCCATCCAGCTCGATATCTCGGTCACCGTTGAGCCGCGCGGCCATCTGGGCCCGCACCCACACCGGAGGCCGCGTGACAAAGCGAGGACGGCCTGTCAGCGGGTCGGTGTAGGCCGCCTTGGCTGTGCTCACTATCGCATGACCGCTGGTCATCGTGTCGGTCAGCGTACGCGCCACATACTCAAAGGTTGTGATGCCAGGCGTGATGGCCGCTGTGCGCCACACAATTGTGGTGCCGCCGGGACCCACAACAAAAGCTGTGGGGACTGGGACCACGTCACTCATCTCGACGGTGAAGCTGATCTGGACGGTCTCTGTAACGGTCACGTCCGTCAGGTCTGCGTCCCAATAGTTCCGCAAATCGTTGGTCACGTTCACCGGAACACCAGGCTCGTAGGCCGGAATAACATTGTTGGGTCCAGGGTCGACAAACTCCTCCGGCATAGAGGCAGATAGCGCCTGCTCGGCAGTCCCGGTCAATCCACATCGCTCGCTCATCGCGGTCAACAAAACATCCAGGACCAGGGGATAGGTGGACTGGCGACTGGATGGGTGTGCGTTGGTCAATATGACCTGGCCATCGTTGTGGCGCGCATACAGGATAGCCGGCGTGCCTGGATGGGTGGTGTCGGTGTATGTGGCGACCACAGAAATTCCAGCAGAAACCGACAAGACAGGGTCGTCCAGAACGTAGGTCTCTGGAGCCAACCAGGAGAACGTCAGGGAGCTGCCCGGGTCGTCTACGCGCAGGTGGGCCACGTTGTCGAATGGCGCCTCGTCGGTGAGGCGCTCGTCCAAATCCACCGTGCCGGGGGGAACCAGACCGGCTGCTTCTGCCAGGTAGGTCCCATCCCCCTGGGCGTAAAGCGTTCCACCAGCGGCCACCCACTCGGCGATGGCGGTGCGGCCAGCCGTGCCCAGTCTATCGGCCACGTTGCCGGCGTAGCCGATGGTGATGGAAGGCAGCAGAAGCACATCATAGTTTGCCAGCGTACCGGATATGATCGCTGTCTCACTGATCGTATCGAAATAGTCCCCCCACAGATAGACCCGAAACAGGGTCTCGAACGTGGCCTCCTCCCAGGTGACAACCCGGTCAGCATCATCCCGTACCTCGCTGTAGAACACTGCGATACGGACCGGCTGCAAAACGTGGGCGCGGGCCACAGTGTAGCTGCCGTCGGTGGTCACGCTATTGTAGTCCCCAGAGAGACCGTTCAGCCCAATCAGGGTGCCGGGGGGATAGGAGAGAACGTTGGTGGCACCATAGACTGATTCCACAGCGGTCCAGGCCACCGGCTGCCCGTCGTAGACGGCGGTAAAGAGGTCTTGGTAGGCGTGGCGAAGCTGCGATTGATCAACACCCAAGGGGATCAACGTGGCGCCGGTTGGGTACATTGGGCCGCCATCCGCCTGGGCTGATTGAGACGCCCAGCCTAGCGGCACTATAATCACAGATGTTATCAGAAAAGCCACCACCAGCGATAAAACACCGGGGTGGCAATACGTCCGCATACGGTCTGACATAGCCCCTTACCTCCTGCCTACTTGCGAGATTTTGGACTTTTTTAACCTGGCCTTTTCATCATAGCATGTGTCGAGCGGCAGGTCAATAAGACGTTTGTACTAACTCAGGTGCACCAGTTCCTGGTGGAGTTGTTGACTTCTCGGCGGATTCGCCTATACTGATATGTGCGTATGCCTCAAC
>CAYUIS010000108.1:0-16711 GCA_964444825.1 uncultured Anaerolineales bacterium
GAAATCCGCCACCCGCTGCATAAACAGCAGGTCCCCCTCCCCCCGGAACGTGTGTGGCAGGCCCGAGTATGTGAAACACTCCACCGTCTTCCCCAGCTCCTGCAGCCGCTCGCACAGGTCCAGCGACCAGGCCAGCGGCACCACCTCGTCCGTGTCGCTGTGGTGGATGCTCACCGCCGCCTCGATCCGCTCCAGGTGATAGATCGGCGAGATGCGCGCCAAATCTTCGTCCGGCGTCGCCAACTCCTCCTCCGCTCGCTCCCCGCCCGACCAGTACAGTACCCGTTCATAGTTCGTCCGTTCGTCCCCGCTCATCGACCCGTACAGCACCGCCGCCGGCACGCTCGGATCGACCGTGATCACCCGCAGCACGATCCCGCCCCCCATACTGTGCCCCCACAGCCCGATGCGCGTTGGGTCCGCCTTCTCCAGTGGCCCCGGTTCCCCGCCGTGCTCGCGCACCAGCGCCATCAGGTTCATCGTGTCGATCGCTGTCCCCACCCGGAAGCGGTCCGGCCCCTCGTCCGAAGGCGGAAAGTTGCGCAGGTTCGGGTGGATCACCAGGTACCCCGCCCGGGCCAGGCTGTCGGCGTAGCGCGTGCTGTAGGCCACCGTGGTATAGATCTCCGGATCGATGTAACCGTGCAGCGTCAGGACCACCGGGAACGGCCCCTCACCCTGGGGCACGTTCATAAACCCATAGATCGTCAGCCCCTCGCTGGGATACGTGATCAGCGTCCGCGTAAAGGCCGCCGTCACCGCCAGCACCTCCTCGATCTCCAGCTCCCCACCCCCGTACTCCCGCGCCGCCAGGTCGGCGACCGTCAACCCGGCGTACGGATCGGGCGTCGGCGTCAGCGATGGCGTGGCGGTCGGCGTGCTCGTTGGTGTCGCCGTGGGAGCCAAGGTCGGCGTCGGTGTATTGGTCGCCGATGGTGATAACGACGGCGTGGGAGATGGTGTGTGCATCGCCGTAGGCATTGCGCTGGACGTCGGCGTCCCCCTCGGCCCACACCCGTTTGCCGTCACCAGAATCAGCGCCAGAACAAACGTCAAAACCAGCCGTTGTCTTTCCGTCAACTAGCCCTCCTAGTCCTTCCTTGTTCCAGCACGATTCTACCCCAGACTTTTGACTATGCAACTTGCACCCGATCTCGTGACACGGTATAATCCGCCTCACCAGGTGAAAATCATCAACCTCAGCGCCGTGCGGGCGGGCCTTCAGCGCTGCTACCTGGTCAAGTCGCTCGTTAGCCGGTGCAAACCACGTCTAGGAGATGTCGCGTTGTCCAACCTGATGCCCTTCGAGACCCACATCGACCTGCTCACTGGCCATATGTCGGCCTGTGAGCGCCATTTCGTCCGCCGTGCCAGCGATATGAGCGGTTACTTTGAGGCCGACCTGGACGACTTGGCGGGCGATGGGAACGACCCCTTGATCTACGAGTACTATGAGCGGGAGGTACCCGCCGAGTCGGGCCACATCGTCCAGGATACCACCGTCATCTACCCCGGCACCATCGACGGTGAGTATTATATGACCAAGGGCCATTTTCACGCCAACGACTCCAGCGCCGAGGTCTACTTGTGCCTGCGCGGCCGCGGCTACCTGCTGATACAGACCAGGAACGGCGCGAACGATATGCGCGAGTACCGCCCCGGCACGTCGATCTACGTGCCGCCCGGCTGGGCCCACCGTTCCATCAATACCGGCAACGAGCCGCTCGTCTTTCTCGCCCTCTATCCCGCCGATTCCGGGCACGATTATTCCACGATTGCCGAGGACGGCTTTTGGGTGCGCGTCTTTCGCGGCCCCGACGGCCAGCCGATGATCGTCCCCCGCGGATTAGTTCGATGACCAAATCCCTCCCCCTCGAGGGCTATTTCGACCCTGCATCAAGTCCCTGGGCCTCAGCGCCTTTGCGTCAAGAATACCCGATCTTCCAAAGGAGCAACACACTATGATTCGAGGAACGATAACTGCAATGGTTACCCCCTTAGACGCCAAGGGCAAGCTCGACATCGAGGCCACCCAGCGACTGGCCGTGTGGCTGGCCGAACGCGGCGTCGACGGTCTGTTCGTCGCCGGAACGACCGGAGAGAGCCTGCTCCTCTCCCTGGATGAGCGCCAGCGCCTGATCGAGGCCACCGTCAAAGCCGTCGGCGGCCGGATAGCCGTGTTGGCCCAGATCGGCTGCGCCAACACCGCCGACTCTATCGCCCTGGCCGAGCACGCCGCCCGCGCCGGAACGGATGGTGTCGTCGTGCTCTGTCCCTTCTTCTTCGAGGTCGACGACGCGGCAATGACGGCCCACTTTGCGGCTGTCGCGGCCGCGGTGCCCGACACGCCCGTCTATCTCTACAACATCCCCGGCCACTGCCGCAACAACATCTCGCCCGCCGTGGTGTCCGCCCTGCTGGAGCGGGCACCCAACTTTGCCGGCATCAAGGACAGCAGCCAGGACATGATCCTGCTTCAGCAGTACGTCAAGCTAGCACCGGAGGATTTTGCCGTCCTGGTCGGCAGCGACAGCGCTCTGCTCGCCGGCATGGCCGTCGGGGGCGCCGGCGGCGTCTCGGCGGCCAGCAACGTCTTTCCCTCGGTCGTCAGCAATGTAATCCACACGTTCTGGGCGGGAGACCTGGAGGCCGCCCAAGCGGCGCAACGACGTATGAACGAACTCGTCAACCTTCTCAAGATGGGACCGCCACTGGCTGGTTACAAGGCCGGGCTGGCCCTGCGCGGTCTGCCCGTGGGTGGACTGCGCTCGCCCCTGCGCGATATGACGCCGGACGAACACGCCCGTTTCGCCGAGGCCTTCAAAGCCGCCTGGCCAGGCTCGTGAAACCAGACCACCTGCTGGCCATCGACATCGGTACCCAGAGCAGCCGGGCTGCGCTGGTCGACTTGGACGGGCACATCGTCGCCAGCGCCAGCCAGGCCTACGAGCTGGACAGCCCTGCCCCCGGCTGGGCCCAACAGGACGCCCGCACATGGTGGAACGCCACCGTCCACAACGTCCGCGCCCTCCTAGAGCAGAGCGCCATCGCCCCCCAGCGCGTGGCCGCCGTCGCCGCCGACGGCCTGATGCACTGCGCCATCCCCCTCAGCGCCGGGGGACAGATTCTCACCCCCGCCGTCCAGATCTGGTGCGACAAGCGCACCGCCGACCTGGTGGCTGAGTACGGCGGGCGGCCCGAGATCGCCGACGCCTTCCAGGTGGTGGGCAACACCCCTTCCGAGGCCTGGCTCGGTTTCAAGATCAAGTGGGTCCAGCGACACCAACCCGACGTGTACGCCGATACCTGGCAGTTCCTCACCGCCGGGGCCTACATCACCTACCAACTGACCGGCGTGCCAACCATCGATTATGCCGAGGCTTCCGGCTCCTTCCTGATGGATGCCCACACCAACACCTGGTCCGCGCCGATGTTCGACTTGCTCGGCCTTGACCGCCAAAAACTGCCCGACATCGTCCCCTGCACTGACCTGGCCGGCGCCGTCGCCGAGGCCGCGGCTCAGGCGACCGGCCTGTTGCCGGGGACCCCGGTCGCTGCCGGTGGGGCCGACATGATGGCCACGCTGCTGGCCGCCGGCCTCACCCGGGTCGGGCGGGCGGTCGATACCGCCGGCACCTCCGCCATTATGTGCGTCTACAGCGATGAACCGGTGATGGACCCCCGCCTGCAGAACCTGCACCACGGCATGCCCGGCTGGATCCCCTTTGGCATCGTCGATACCGGTGGCGTGGCCCTCAAGTGGTTCAAGGACTCGTTCTGCCACGAGGAGATCTTGGAGGCGGCCAGGACCGGCGACTCCCCCTACGATCTGCTCGAACTCAAGGCCGCCCAGGTCCCGCCAGGGACCGAGGGACTGCTCTTCTACCCCTACCTCCTGGGCGAGCGTGTCCTGGGCAGCCCCTATTCCCGGGGCGTGTTCTTCGGCCTCACCCCCCGCACCGGCAAGGGCGCGATGGCGCGCGCCATTATGGAGGGTATAACCTTTGACCTGCGCCGCTCGCTGGAAATCGCCGAGGCCCACGGCGCGCAGGTCTCGGAGGTCCGCTGCGTCGGCGGTGGCGCTCGCAGCGTGCTCTGGAACCAGATTCGGGCCGACGTCTATGCCAAACCGGTCGCCGTGCTCAAGACTTTCGAGGGGGGTATCCTGGGCTCGGCTATGGTCGCTGGCGTCGCCGCCGGTGTCTACCCCGACCTGCCCAGCGCCGCCGAACGGCTCGTCGTCGTGGACGAGGTCCTGCAGCCCAATCCTGAAGCCGCCAGGCTCTACGACCAGCAATTCGAGGTGTTCAAGGACCTGCACGACCGTATGATCGGCCCCTTCGAGGCCCTGGCGCGCATCGCGTGAGGGTTCGATATCCAGCTTCGCTTGCGAAGGGGATGGCAAAGTGAGGAGGTTCCTATGAAGCCCACCCTGTTAGTCATCGACGTTCAAAAGGCATTCTATGGGCTCGACCCAGCGATGACCAAGTCTCTCCAGGATGCGGTCGAATACATCAACGCCGCCATAGAGCTGTTCAGAGAGAGAAAACTGCCCGTTATCTGCGTTCAGCACAAGGACGAAGGGGAAAACCTGGTACCCGGCGAAGAGGGTTTTGATCTGCCCGACGAGCTGGCCATACTCCCCTCCGATGTGCACATCCACAAGACCTATGGCAACTCGTTCAACAAGACGCCGCTTGAGGACATACTGCGTGAACTCAAGGTCGATACCGTGATCATCACCGGCTTCTGCGCCGAGTATTGCGTGCTATCTACGGCCCGAGGTGCAATGGATCTCAACCTGACGCCCATTATCCTGCGCGGATCGCTGGCCAGCGGCGACCTGGAACACATCCGCTTCGTCGAGCGCATCAACGAGCTGATCTCCCTTGGAGCTCTGAAACAGGCCCTGGAGTAGAACCCCCGCACCCCTCCACACGACCTGGTGCAGTGGGTGGATATCGCACGCCAGTCGATGCCCCAGGTTGCGGTTGTTGTAGGCCAGCATCGCGACCATCGTCAGGAATCAAGACCGAGTATTGCCCCGGGCCAGCGAGGCGAACACGCCTCCGAGACAGAGAACCGCAAACAGGAGAAACGCCGTCTTGAGGCTGGTCAAGAACGCACCGTGATGCTCCGGACCGATCTGCACCTTGCCGACGACAGTGGCGAGGATCAACGTCGCCACGCCCATACTCAGCATCTGGCCGATCAGCCGCATCGTACCGAGCGTCGCCGAGGCGACGCCAAAGGCCCGCCCTTCCACCGAACTCATTATCGCGTTGACGTTTGGCGAGGAAAAGAGGGCATAGCCCAAACCGAGGATCACCTGGCAGGCGATGACAAACCCAAGCGGCGTCCCCGCTCCCAGAAAAGCGAGCAGGGACAGGCTGACGACCATCAAGCCCATGCCGGCCGACGACAGGATCTGCGCCTCGATTCTGTCCGACAGCCTGCCCGTCAACGGCGAGAACACAGCCATCATCACCGGTTGGGCCACCAGCACCAGCCCTGCGCTCTGAGGGTTGAGGCCCTTGACGTACTGGAGATAGAGGCTCAGCATAAAGCCGATCGCAAAAGTGGCGCTATAGTTGATCAGGGCCGCCAGGTTGGAAAAGGCAAAGACCCGATTACTGACAAACAACCTGATATTCAGAATCGGGCTCTCCACCCTCGTCTCCCACCACACAAAAAGGATGATGCCTACCACGCCTCCCAGCAGGACCCACGCCCCTACCATCTCAGGGAGCAATGTCAGGCCATACATCGTCGCTACGAGCGACACGCTATAGATCGCGGAACCGATCCAGTCGAACGACTCCCCCGCCGCCCCGGCCCACTCCCCCTTCAGCCGCCACAATATGAGGACGACGACGCCCAGGCCTAATGGCACGGTGATCAGGAACAGGCTCCTCCAACCCAGGTTCTGCGTCAAAAGCCCGCCCAGGAATGGCCCCAACGAGAGCCCGGTGTAGGTCGCTGCGACGTTAAGTCCCAACGCCCTGCCGCGCTCCCCAGGCGGGAAAACCGACGTCAGGATCGCCACTCCCGTCCCGAATACCATCGCGCTACCAATGCCTTGCAGGACGCGGGAGCCGATCAGCACAGCGGCGGACGGGGCGAGCGCACACAGCAGAGATGCCAGCGTAGTGAGCCCCATCCCGTAGGTGAATACCCTCTTCCGGCCGTGCATGTCGGCGATCTTTCCAAATGGGACCAGAAACATTGCGGCGGCCAGGAGATAGGCAGTGGCGATCCAGCCCAGGAGAACCGTGTTCATCGAGAACTCTCGCCCAATGGCCGGCATCGCGATGTTGACCGACGAAGTCATAAACGGCGACAGGAACGAGCTCAACGCAGCGACGACGGTGGCCGTTCTCTTGATCGCATTTTCGTCTTGATAATTCATTGATCTCCTCAATAGAGACACGCTGGGTCAAAACCGTGCCACAGCAAAGTTGCCACAACAGCCCTATCATATAGTGCCCAAACAGGAACTCGAACGCCACCGTCAGGCCCAGCCATATCAGGCCGATCAGGACAGCCTGCCTCGATGACTCGATCCGCCACCGGCGCGTCAACGCCCAGATATACGCACTGAACAGGATGATGGCCGTCACGGTCGACACCTGGTGAGCCTGCAACTCCCCCACCAACCCCCCGTAGCTCTCCTCCCGCAAGATCCCATTCCCGATGGCAATAAAGACCATCGGCGCCCATGCCAGCGTGTACCTCAATACCATCCCTTCCCCCATGTTGTGATCACGTGGGCTCAGGCAGGTTCAGACAGGCCCAGGTGGCTTACTCAGCGTCATCCCCACATCGCACCGTGCAGACCAGTTCGGTGCCGAGCGCCGGATCGCAGTCCACAACCTCAAAGCTGTCCACCCGGCATTCGCCTGGCACAAAGCCTCGCTCCTCCAGGTCTCTGCTGCGTGAGTCGATGAGGTCTTTACAGGCCTCCATCTTTTTGTCGTCGGGTAGAACGGACACATCGATGACATCGTTGCATCCGGCAGAGAGCTGCACCGTATTGGGATCCATCTCCAGTTCGTCCTGATTGGCATCCAGCTCCGGTTCGTCCTGCCTGCGGGTTGGGGAAAGATCGCCTCCACCGGGCGTTGGCGGAGCCGTGTCGGCATCCAGATCTGGTTCGCCCTGTCTGAGCATCAAGAAAGCCACGGCCGCGACGACGAGGATAAGCAGAAGGACAACCACCACGCCAATCCAGATCTTGGTTTTCATTCCACCGACCTCCTCCCTGCTCTAACTCAAGGACCCCCACAACAAGCTATCCGTCTCAGTAGATCGAAATGGCATTCCGATCAACGTACGCTATCAGAAGCCGAGCAACGCCCTAACTCTGTGGCGTCTCCACCGCGCCCGGTTGGGAAAACAGGGAATCGGGATTTATCTCCAGTGTCTCCCGCTCGGCCAGAGCCAGGTCGACCGTCATAACACCATCTTGGTGGCCGACATCGACCACAGCTCCACGGGCCACAGTCTTGCTTTCGGCCAGAGGCCCCTCGACCGACAGGTGCGTCAGCCTAAACCCAGCGACACGCGCCTCCGCATCTAGAACGACGTCCGCCACCCGGCCAATCTTGGTGCCGCCGGGCGTGTCGACATCTCGCCCCTCCAGGCCATCCAATCGTACCCATTGCTCCGATTCAGGCAATCGATCTCCCTCTTGGACGACGACCGTATTCCTGGCCAGGACAGCATCCATCCCAAAGACCGCGACGTCTGTGGACTTCACAAAGGTCGGTGTGCGCTTGATAAGCCCCTCGCTGCCCAGAAAGACACCAACCACGAATTTCAGGTTGTTGTCGAGGTAGAGATCCTTCACCTTGCCCAATTCGCGGCCGTCCGTCATCTTGATGACGGGGTTGCCGATCAAGCTCTGCCCTAGTCTCATCTGCCCGCTCCTTTCTTTTTGTTTTGCCTTCTGACTTGATATCGCTATTCGGGCGCTGTTATCAGTCCGCCCAACTCGTACCACGCACTCTCCAGATCCTGCGCGGCGATGATCGGTTGCTCGCGCAGGCGGGAGGCGGCCCGTGCCAGATGCTCCTGGGTGGTGGCGATCGCTTCCCGTTCCCCCTCTGGCTCTGGCCCCGGTCCGAGCGCAGAGGCATGGCTGAGGTGTGTCATCGCCAGCGCCAGCGTCGTCTCGGCATCGCCCACGTTCCCCTCGGTGAGATAGATATGCGTCTTGAGCACCTCCTGCCAGGTCTGCACCAGGACGATGCGACGCTCCAGCGTGTCGATCTGCGCCCCGATCTGCTCCGCAAGCGTTACCTCCTCCTGGAGCGTGGCGAACTCCTCGTCCAGTGCCTCCACGTCCCCCAGGCTCGCATAGTCGCTAGAGATTCCACTCACAACCGACGACAACTCATCCATCGCCGCTTGCTGCGTCGCCAGTGCCTCGTCCATCCGGCCCAGATCGGCTTCCAGGCTGGCGATCCGCTCGCCTTGGCCCGCCAACTGGCTCTCCAGGTCGGCGATGCGCTGTTGTTGCGCGCCAAAGCTCTCCGCCCACTGCGTATTGTTCTGGTCCACCTGCCTCTGAAGCAACGTTAGCTGGGCCACGCTCGATTGCACTGGCTGGATCACCTGCCGGTAGACCCACGGCGCGCCGAGATAGACCCCCGCCGCCAGCAAGACGGCCAGGACGAAAACAAACAGGACCCGCAGTAGCACCTGCAATAGGTGTCCGATGGTCCGCCACAGACGGCTCCAGGCGTCGGGGGTGGGTTGTGTTCCGTTCATTCCGCTCATGGGATGTCTCCTTATCTCTCTGTCTACCGATCAAGGCGAAGCTGTGGGCGTGGCCGCAGGAAAGGGTGTGAATGTGGGAGGTGGCGTGCGTGTTGGCTGCGAGGTCGGCGAGGGCCGGGGCGTACGGGTCGGACGGGGCGTGGCTGTGGGGGGCAGCGTCGGCGTCGGGGTGGGAGTAGGCGGAGCGCCCTGGAACTCGAACAGCAGGTCGCGCATACCGTCCAAAAAGAGGTTAAAGCGGTCGGCAGCCGCGCGCACGGCGCTGATGTCTGCCTCCAACCGATCAGCCTGTGCGCCCAGTGCACTGACCTCACCCTGGACCTCAGCCAGCGCTGTGTCCAGATCATCCACCGCCTGTTCCACGCCGTCCATCCGGGCCGTCAGCCCCTCCAGGCGGTCCAGGCGCTGCCGTAGCCCCTCCAGGTCGGATAGAAGCGTATCCGCCTCGACGCTCAGGCGATTTAGCTCCGCCTGGCTGCTGACGACCGCCTCCGTCTGCGCAAAGTCAAGCGTGCCATTGATACCGCCGATGACGAGCAGTGCCAGGAGCGCGCCGAACAGCGCGCCAATCAACGTGGCGACGATCAGCCCCAAGTACCCAGGCCGGGCCGGAGCGGAACGCGAGGGCGCGGGCGGTGAGGATGCTGGCGGCGGCGTCCGGGGTCGTGGCTGTGGCTCCGCCTCCTTTCGCGCCGCCGGCTTCGGTTCCGGTCGCGGCGCAGCTTCCATCTGAGGCTCTGGCTCCGGTTCAGGTCGGAGCACCGCATCCATCCGGAGCACTGACTGTGGCCCCGGCTGTGGCTCTGGCAGCACCAGAGGCTCTGGCTCTGGTTCACGTCGGAGCTCCGCTGGCAACGCCAACTCGGCCAGTGCAAGCTCATCTGGAGCCGGTTCGGAGGTATCAAAGACCTCGTCCTCAGCTCCAATTCCCAGCACACTCACGTCTGCCTCGTCGATTGGCTGGGCCTCCTCGACCTGCGCGGACTCCCACACGGCCGGCCCCTCGACCGTCAGACGGTCCTCGATAGCACAATACATCTTGTCGCTGATGCCCGGCACGGCCGTGATCTCGATCGGTTCCTCAAAGGGATGGACCGTCTCTCGATACGTGATGATGCGCACAGCCAGGGTCGGGCCAATACCAGGAAGTTGTACCAACTCATTGGCGGTGGCGGTGTTCAGGTTTACCATTTGTTCATTCATATCTAGTCCTCCCATGTCCCACAAGGTGTGCGTTTTGGCATCGCGCACGCCACGTTCTCAGTTCTACCGGGGCTGCGGTTTCCTCCTCCGGCAGCGATCCCATTATACCAAAAGGTAGAGTATCACTCAAACACCCGACCACGCTCAAAAATCACCTGAACTGGCAAGCTCGTGCGGATCGTGCGAACACGTCAACCGTACCACGTTCCCGTGCTCCCGTACCAGCGCCCGCAGGCGGGCCGAGTGCTTGCCGATCTGCCGGAAGGACCTGTTCAGGTTTATGAGAGGCTTGATCAAGCGGTAGTGGCGTGGATCGCTGGGATTCACCGCATCGACGTCGCCGTGATAGATATACGCATCCCCACAGTGAAGCAGCCACCTGTCTGGCAAGCACACAGCCACCCCGCAGTGACCACGCGTATGGCCCGGCAACGGCACGAAAAAGAACTCGGTCGAACCGATGTCGACCGGCGGCGTGCAGTCAAAGCCAAACCATCGGTCGCCCCTCAGGGAGTGCACCACCCAGTCCGGCCCGTGCGACCAGTGCTCGGCCTGGTAGGGCAGCCGTTCATACATATCCTGTGGCTTGGTCACCGCATCGTACTCCTCCTCAAAGATGTGCACCTTTGCCTGCGGGAAATCTGGCAGCCCGCTGGCGTGATCGTAATGAAAGTGAGTCAGCACGATGTGGTTTACGTCCTCTGACCTGTAACCCCACCGTTCGACCTGCCTGGTTGCCGTCTCCTCCAAATCCCGCAAACTGCCGCCCAGGGCCATCATCAACCACATAAAGGGTGTCGGCCTGACACAGTCGCGCGTGCCAAACCCCGTATCCACCAGGAGCAGGCCATCGTCCGTCTCGACCAGCAGGCAATGGATCACCGCCGGCGCCGGTGTGAACAGCCCTCCAGTACCGACGAGCGCAACGCCCAGCGGCAGCCGAAGCGTCCCGCAGTTTAGATGGTGAACTTCCATATGTCTGACTCCACTGTGCAATGACTCGCGCTTCTCTACGGACTGTACGTCGCCGACCACGACCCGCTGCCAATACAGAATCTGCCGGCGATCGGGAAACTCGGATCCGGGACGTAAAAGTACCACTGTCCCTCCGCAGCGGTCTGTGAGGTAAAGTCACCGCCTACCCGTTCGGAATGATTCGGCTGGGATAAGGTATACTCGAACGCCCTAGCTACGATCTCCTCAGCATACAGGTATTCCACCGTATACACCAGATCGTTGGGATTAAAGATACAGTCCAAACGAGCCGTGATCTTTAGGGTCGTTACCTCACAATCCGGCGTGTCCGCAACGGCGAACGTGATCGAGTATGCCTGATCGGTATATCCGCTCCACGATCCGGCTTGCGGACAGGGTGGCGGCGCGACGGTCACAGCGGTCGATTCAATATTGCTCCAGCCACTCTCCCCGAACGCGTTTTCGGCTCTGACACGGTAGTGGTACGTCCCCACGTCTTCCACGAGTACCACCGTTGACGTGGCAGGCCCAGAGTATACCGTGTTGGGGCTAAAGAAGGAAACGTCGTCGTCCTCCTCCAAAACGTAGCGCGTCGCCCTCTGCACCGCACTCCAAGTGAGGGTGTAGCTATAGTGGCCCTCGGGATTGTCGATAGGGTCAAGGATCGGGGAGGCTGCTGGTGGTCCGGCGCTTTTGAACACCAGGGGCAGAAAAGCTCTGTAGGTGATGGTGACATCCGGTGCGTCGATCACTGTGGTTGGTACGGCCGGATTACCTCGATCGTCCTGCGCCACAAAGTAGTACACGTAATCATCACCCACCTCAAGCCCAGTTTTGGTGTAACTGCACAGCACGCCAGCGGAATAGTCCCCGATCTCACACGTCATTGTGAAGGGGACACCCACGATGGCCGTGCCGCCTCGCTCGATGTGCACCCGTACATAGTCAGGCAGGTCTCCGTCAACATCCACATATAGGATGCGATAGACATAGTCGTCACCGACATCACCGCTCTCTGGATGAAGGCCATCCTGCTCATAGTTCGTGTCTCCGGGCCAAAACAACGTGGGGGCGGCATTGAGACGCATCTGTACCTCGTCAATCGCATACCCATCTTCCGGAATCTCGTCGTCGTCGTAGAACTGGAACTTGACCTGGAAATGGTCGTTCAACGTCAGGCCATTTGCCGCCGCCGCTGCAACCAGATCGATGACCTGGCGCTGCCACGTGTATGGGCCACCGTTAAAGGAGAATGCCTGATGCCAGTTGGCGCCGTCGTCGTCGCTGATGAACACTCCGTCCTCACCATGGTCTTCGTCGAGGAACTCTCGCCACCAAAAGTCCAGCATAACGTCCGTCTGCCCGCTCAAGTCGACGGTCAGGATGGCTGCCGCCGTGGAAAAGACCGTGTCAGTCCGAGAGTCGTCCAGCATCAGGCTGCGGGTGCCTGAGTAGGCATACGACGAACCCACCTCGACGCGCCCCTCATAGGTGAACTCCGTCACCCACTCGGCACCCAGCTCTCCCGATTCAAAGCCATCATAATACGGAAAGCTGGCAGGGATAGGAACCGCCGGGGCTCGCACCCGCACCTCGTCAATCGCGTACCCGTCCTCTGGGATCCCATCGTCGTCGTAGAACTGGAACTTGACCTGGAAATGGTCGTTCAGCGTCAGGCCATTCGCCCCCGCCTCCTCGTCCAGATCGACGATCTGGTGACGCCAAAAGTAGGGACCATTGTTGAAGGAGAATGCCTGATGCCAGTTAGCACCGTCGTCGTCGCTGATGAACACCCCGTCCTGACCATGGTTGTCGTCATCGAACTCTCGCCACCAAAAGTCCAGCTCCACCTCCGTCTGCCCGCTCAGATCGATGGTCAGGATCGCTGCTGCCGTCGAATAGACCGTGTCGGTCCGAGAGTCGTCCAGCATCAGGCTGTAAGTACCTGAGTAGGCATCATACGAACCTACCTCGACCCGCCCCTCGTAGGTGAACTCGTTCACCCACTCGGCCCCCAGCTCCCCCGATTCAAAGCCATCGTGATAGGGAAAGCTGGCAGGGATGGGGACGGCTGGAGCGCGCACCCGCACCTCGTCAATCGCGTACCCGTCCTCTGGGATCCCATCGTCGTCGTAGAACTGGAACTTGACCTGGAAATGGTCGTTCAGCGTCAGGCCATTCGCCCCCGCCTCCTCGTCCAGATCGACGATCTGGTGACGCCAAAAGTAGGGACCATTGTTGAAGGAGAATGCCTGATGCCAGTTAGCACCGTCGTCGTCGCTGATGAACACCCCGTCCTGACCATGGTTGTCGTCATCGAACTCTCGCCACCAAAAGTCCAGCTCCACCTCCGTCTGCCCGCTCAGATCAATCGTCAAGATGGCCGCTGCCGTGGAGTAGACCGCGTCAGTGTGAGAGTCGTCCAACATCAGGCTATAGGTGCCTGTGTAGGCGTAGGACGAACCTATCTCGACGCGGCCATCGTTCGTAGTAACCGCCGTCCAATCGCCGCCCAGCGTCCCCGCTTCAAAGCCATCACGGAAGGGAAAGCTCGCCGCTGCGAGTGAAGGGTGGCGATGTCCTTCGCTGTTTGGGGCAGACATAATCGTACCTTGGGACAGCAGCAAGACAGCCACCACTATGCTAGACCCCACAGCGTAGCGCCACGTGTCAGTCTTCATTCTCTCGCTCCTCTCCTAACCCGCCCTGTCCTTCTGCCCCCGATGGCCGCTCTTGCCTCAGCGCTGTATGGTCACCTCGGGCATCATCTCCTCACCTGCCACTACTCCCCACCACCCTCGGAGCCAAAGCATACCTCCCCCAGACCGCATACCTCATCTCCATACTCGATCTCGATCGTCGTGTGCGTGCAGTCCAGATCCCCGCTTACCGACCTGATCTCGTCCTTGATACACCTGACGTCCGCCCGAGTCGCGCCTTCGTCGACCCTCACGTGGGTGGTCAGCACGTGATGCTCCCCATCCATCGACCACACGTGTGTGTGGTGGATCGACCGAACACTATCCATCGCCAGCAGTCGCGTCTCGATCTCGTCGATGCTCACGCTCTCCGGCACAGCTTGAAGGAATAGGGCCAGCGTTTTGCGGAGGTTGCCCACCACGTTGTACAGAACGTATAGCGTGATCAACACCGACAGGATAGGGTCTAGCACGTGGATGTCGGCAAACATCAACGTGATACTCACGATCAGCACCGCCACCCAGCCCAGCACGTCCTCCATCAGGTGCCAGGCGGCCACCCGCGCGTTGAGTCCGTCCTCGCCCCTCAGCCGGAGCACCGCCGCGCCGTTGGCGACGATGCCCAAAACCGCGAACAGCGCCATCCCTTGGGCGTTGGCGTGCTCGGGTCTGAGCAAACGCGGAACAGCCTCCGACAGGACAAAGAGCGAACCCACGACCAGGACGACCGTGTTGATCAGCGCCCCCAACAGGGAAAAACGCCTGTAACCATAGGAGAACCTGTGGTCCCCTTCGCGCCTGGAGCACCGCTCCAGATACCAGGCGACTCCCAGCGATAGGCTGTCCCCAAAATCGTGCACCGAGTCGGCCAGGATGGCCAGGCTGTTCGTCCATAACCCGCCCACGACTTCCAGCAGGGTGAAACCCAGGTTCAGAAAGAACGCGACCTTGATGTTGTCTGTGCTATGATGTTCGTGCGAGTGCTCCATTTACTTTTGCCGGAATGCCCCCTCCACCATCTCCTCACTGAAAAAGCCCCCCGCATCTCCCCCGGCCGCGTAGTGATAGACCGCCGCGATATAGATCCCGTTCAGCGTCGAGTTGATCAGCCCGATAAAGACCAGCACCAAAACAAAGACCAGCGCCGTCAGCGCGATCAGCGCTACCGACTCGGTCGAGGCGACCAGGATGAACACCGGGATGCCCAGCAGAATCACGCCAAACATCACCAGGCCAAAGATGAGGCCCATACTAAAGTTGCCCGCGATCTGCTCGCCCCACGTCTTTTTCAGCAGGCTGGCGCTGCGCTTGACCGCCTCCAGCGGGCCGACACCTTCGACGACCAGGACCGGCACTGCCAGGTAGGTCGCCAGGTTCCACGCCAACCCCACGATCGAGGACACGATCCGCCCCACCGTCTTTCCGCGCTCCGATAGCCAGCGCAACACCATCCCCACCGTTGCCGAGAGCAGCGCATAGCCCAGGATCGACACGATGTGCTTCCCCGCGATGCGCAACCCGTCGCCCACCGTCGGGTCGCCGCCCTCCAGGCGAATCATCGCCGCCCCCACCAGGGCCGAGTTGGCAAAGATGATGACCGTGTACTGCACGATGTAGAACAGAAAGGCCACCACGTAACCCAGTGCCCGCCCCCGCCCCTCTAGCAACACGTCAAAGAACCCGGCCAACAACATCGGTAGGGCAAAGCTGGCCGTCACGATCAGCACGCCTATCGCCGATACGATGGGGAACACGATCAGCTCCTTGTCAGCCCGCAGCACCCCCGCGCTCGCCTTGATCAAGCCCCAACTATTCCCGATCTTTTCAAACATCCTGGCCCTCCTTTCTTGAATATGAGTGTCCACTCAAGATCGCACGGATTTCTGCTGCCGTCCCGGCGCCTTGCAGCGCCGACATCCGCGCTTCCTCCTCCTGCTGGAGCGCCCGCACGTTCGCCAACACTGCCTCCAGCTCGTCCGCCGGGAATTTGCACGCGCCGTTCTCGTCCATATGGACGATCTCCCCCGGACAGACGTCCATACCTGCCACACTGACCGGCACGTTAACCGCCTGCACGGCCATCGGTCCGTGACCAGCGCACACGCCGCTCAAAAGATACTGGAACCCCATCGGCCGAATTTCGTCCACGTCCCGCGAGGGGCCATTGGAGACGACCCCCACGCAGCCCAGCGCCTTCATCGCCGACGTCATATTTCCCTCCGGCCAACCCGACCTTGCCGGCCAGCTCTGGCGGGAACTTTTGCTCGATCACCAGCACCGATGGCCGCTTCGAAGCGGCCATTGCGTCGATCACGTCCACAAAGGATAGGCGGCCAAAGTGCGGGTCGGGCAGCCCATAGACGCAGGTGACCGCATACCCGGCCCTCGGCCCCAGCTCCGGATACATACATCGCGCCGACTGATCGGTGTACCAGTTCTCCGTCCAGGGGTTGTACAACCCCAGGCAGAACGGATGCTGCGGATAGGTCGCCACCACGTTCGTGATCGATGGCGTGTTGAAGGATAGCAGTTCCTCCAGCATCTCTCGCTCCGTCACTCCTCCCATAATCCCCTCCTATGCTGCACCCACTAGAATCCTGCTTCCTAGTCCCTGCTCCCTGATCCCTGATACCCGATCCCACCCGCCTGCAAAGACCGTGTTCCCTGCAGTTGCACCTCGATCGTCTCCGCCAGTCGCTTCAGGCTGATCGGTTTGCAAAGATACGCGTCGGCCCCCGCCGCCAGGCACCGTTCCCGATCGCCCGGTATGGTTAGCCCTGTCACCGCGATGATGGGCACCGCCGCCACGACAGGATCGGGGCTGCCTCTGATAAGTTGCATAGCCTCCACCCCATCCACCTTTGGCATCTGCACGTCCATCAGGATCACGTCTGGCTTTTCCTCAAACGTTTTCTCGATTGCCTCAAGCCCATCCCGCGCCACAATCACCCGGCAGCCCATCCCCCTCAAATAGCCAGACAAAATCCCAATACTGACCTCGCTATCCTCTGCCACCAACACAATAACCCCTGCTCCCTGATCACTGATCCCTG
>CAYUIS010000108.1:16811-17993 GCA_964444825.1 uncultured Anaerolineales bacterium
CCCTGCTCCCTGATCACTGATCCCTGATCCCTGTCCCCACGGAAGCGAAACCGTAAACCGGCTCCCCCGCCCTACCTGGCTCTCCAACGCCACACCGCCCCCGTGTTGCTCCGCCAGACGACAAACCAACGCCAGTCCCATCCCTGTGCCTGGGTGCTGCCGTGACAAACCGCCGTCCAACAGCGCAAAGGGCTTGAACATCCGCTCCATATCCTCTTGCGGAATGCCAACGCCCGTGTCCCACACCGTGAGATCGACTGCCTCCCTCGCGGAATCACCGACCATTTCCAGGCCGACCTCTCCTCCCTCGGGCGTGAACTTGACCGCGTTGTTGAGCAGATTGACCAGCATCTGCTGCAGGCGACGTTCATCCGCCTCCACCGTCGTGAGCGTCTCGTCGATCGAACAGGACACCGTCAGCCGCTTCTCCTGAGCGGCCTGCCTGACGAGCGCCAGGCTGGCCCTGCAGAGTGCGCCGATAGAGACCGTGGTGACGTTCAACCCCAGCTTCCCGGCTTCGATCTTGGAGACGTCCAGGATGTCGTTGATCAGGGCCAATAGCAGGCGGCCGCTCTCCTCGATGGTGCGCACGTACCTGAGCTGCTGCTCGTTGAGCGCGCCAAACACCTCCTCCTGGAGCGCCTCAGACATCCCCAGGATGGCCGTCAAGGGCGTGCGCAGCTCGTGGCTCATACCGGCCAGGAACTCGTTCGTCAGCCTGGACGCCCGTGCTAGCTCCGCGTTGGCGATACGCAGGTCTGCCGTCCGCTCCGCCACCTGCCGGCGCAGCTCCTCCAGTTCGCGCGCCAGTTCCTCCTTGTCTTTGTCCTTGTCCTTCACATCGCCCCCCGTCCCCTTTTCCGCCCCAGTGGTTCGACAGGCCGCACACCTCGTGGAGTCCCTAGTACACACACCGTCGCGCTTCATCCGCGAACGCCGCCAAGAGCTCTGGCTCTGCGTCGAAAAAGTGATCGGAAGGGCTCAAGATAAAGCCGCCCCCACCCCCTGCCGCCTCGAAACAACGCCGCACCTCGGCCCGCGTCTCCTCCGGCGTGCAGCCCACAAGGAAATGGAACTGGTCAAAGCCGCCGATCAGACAAACTCGATCGCCGATCCGCGCCTTCGCCTCCTTCAGATCGACATCACCTCCCATATCCGGCGGCGTGAGTGTCTCTATCGCAT
>CAYUIS010000109.1:0-1129 GCA_964444825.1 uncultured Anaerolineales bacterium
GAGCAAGGAGGGCGTTCCGATGTCATCATAGTCGCCAGCATTGACCCTGAGCTGCCCTCGGTCGCGCTTCTCTCCATCCCCCGCGACGTGTACGTGTGGATTCCCAACCAGGGGTTTGACAAGATCAACACCGTCTATAGCCATGGCGTGCGCAACGGCTACCCCGGTGGTGGTCCCGCGTTGCTCAAGGACATCGTCGAATACAACTTTGGGATACGCATCCAGTACCACGTGTGGGTCGCGTTCGACGGGTTTATCCGGATTGTAGACACGCTGGGAGGCGTGGACGTGGCCGTGGAATGCCCCCTGTCGGACACCTTCCCCGACCCCGATTCACCCGAAGGCCAGACCGACGTGGATTGGCTACCGGGCATCCAGCATCTGGATGGCAAACACGCGCTCTGGTATGCGCGCTCCCGCTGGAGCACCAACGACTTTGACCGCAACCGTCGCCAGCAGCAGGTGCTGCGCAGCCTATATCACCAGGCCCTGACCCTGGACGTCATCCCCAGGATTCCTCAACTGTGGGAAGCGCTCAAGGAGAACGTCTCCACGGACCTGCCATTGGATGAGCTACTCTACCTGGCGAACGTCGGCGCCCGGCTGGACACGATGAACTTGAAGAGTCGCTTCGTGGGACGGCAGGTCGTCCAAGCGTGGTATGCACCCAACGGCGCTTACGTGCTGGTTCCCTATTACGAGGCTCTCGGCCCCATGATCAGTGAGGCATTGGCGCCCCCGTCCAGCGCACGCGCGCAGCAGCGGGCCTTCCGGGTCGAGGTGTGGAACGGGACGCCCGAGGAAGGGCTGGGCTACGTGGCGGCCGAAAGGTTACGCTGGGAGGGTTTTGAGGTCGTGGGCGTCGGTCCGGCCGATGGTGGATACCCTCGCACCCAGATCGTCGACTTTAGCACGAGTTCCAAAGGCTCGGCCGTCTACCGGCTGATGCGCCTCTACGGACGACAGGGGGACGACGTCGTCTCCCAGCCTACCGAGGGCAGCGCCACGGACTTTCGGGTGATACTCGGATCCGACTATGATCCCTGTTTGGGGACCAAGGTTATCTGGAACCCCGATCCTCTGCCTACGGTCACACCACTTCCTACACTGGCCCCTACAGCGGTTCCTT
>CAYUIS010000109.1:1229-17918 GCA_964444825.1 uncultured Anaerolineales bacterium
GATCCTCTGCCTACGGTCACACCACTTCCTACACTGGCCCCTACAGCGGTTCCTTGAGGGCCTGATGCGCCAGTAGTACGGGGGCTTTGGCGCGGTGGGTCAGGTGCCGGTCGCGACCGTCGTCGAGGAGGAGGCCCCGGTCCTGACCATTGGCAAGACTGGCCCGGTCGCCGCTAGAGCGGGCGAGCCGATCACGTACACGCTGACGGTCACGAACAGCGGCCTGGTTGCGGCCACCAACCTAGTGATCACCGACGCACTGCCTGCCGGTGCGCACCTGGTTGACGCCAAACCTGGGACCCTGGTGCCGCCGGGGGAGATCGTGCGGTGGAAGGTTCCCAGCCTGGCAGGGGGCGGTGTGGTAACCAGTGTCCAGCTCGTCGTCACCGCCACGGTCTCGATCGTCAACCACGACTACCGGGTCAGCGCCGATGGGGGTTTCAGCGCGGTGGGCAGCGAGGCGGTGGTGACGGTGATAGGATACGAGGTCTATTTGCCACTCGTGTTGAGAAACTAGCGCTGAACCGGGGTGTTCTATCAGGTTGGGCGAGGCAAGCGGGTTTGAGCTAGAGCACCGTCCAGCTTGGGGAGGTGTGCCCGTGACAGACATCGTCAGCGACGACATTGTGACTTCCGGGAGCGAAGAGCTCTCCTTCTGGACCAAGGCCGCCTATGCCATCGGCGACCTGGGAAGCTCAGCCGGACCGGGAACGATCATCCCCTTCTGGTATCTCTATTTCCTCACCGACGTGGCCAAGCTTGATCCCGCGCTGGCTGGCCTCTCCATCCTGTTGGGCAAGATTTGGGACGCGGTCAACGACCCGCTGGTGGGGGCCCTTTCGGACCGGACCCGGACGCGATGGGGCCGGCGTCGTCCGTATCTGCTCTTCGGGGCCCTGCCCTTCGGGGCGGCGTTTGCTTTGCTGTGGATCGTGCCGCCAATCCAGAATCAGTTGCTTCTCTGTCTCTACTTTGCCCTGATGTATATGATCTTTGACACGGCCTTCACTTTTACGGGCTGCCCCTACCAGGCGCTGACCCCTGAACTGACACTCGATCACGACGAGCGTACGTCGTTGCTCACCTATCGAATGGCGGTCTCTATCGGGGCTGGGATACTGGTTGCCCTGTTGCTGGGGGAGGTCATCTTTCCCAACTTTCCCGGCGACGAGCGGGCCGCCTTTATGACCACCGGCATAATCTGTGGCGCGATATTTGTCGTGCCCCTGCTGATCACCTTTTTTGGCACCCGTGAGCGGGAGGAGTTCCAGGTCGAGGAGGCCCTCAGTCCGCTAGTTGGCCTGCGTTACCTGCTGCGCAACAAGGAGTGGCGCTACGCCATCGCGATGAGTCTGTTGAGCTGGATGCCGGTGGACATCGCCTCGGCTGTCTTTCCCTTCTTCCTCGTTTACTGGATCGGTATGACGGAGGGGGACTCGAACCTGGTACTGGGCGTGATCCTGGGCAGCGCGACGTTGTTCCTGCCGGTGGTGTTGTGGCTGTCTCGCCGCCTGGAGAAAAAGACCGCGTTCTTGATCGCCACCGCTTCCTGGGCGGTGATCATGCTGGCTATTCTGTTGGTGCCTCAAGGGGCGGTCGGGCTGGCCTATCTTGTCGCGGCCCTGGCCGGTTTCGGCGTCAGCAGCGCCCACCTGCTGCCGAGCGCAATGAGTACCGATGTGCTGGAGGTGGACGAGCTGATGAGCGGCAAACGGCAGGAGGGCATCTATGCCGGTTTCAGCGTCTTTGTCCGCAAGCTATCTACCGCGCTCGTGTTGGCCATGATCGGACCGGTGCTGGCCTGGTCAGGCTACCAGGAAGGGGCCGCAGTGCAGTCGCCAACCGCGCTGACCGCCATTCGGCTGATGATCGCTCTGGCGCCCACGGTTCTGCTGGTCGTCGCCTGCATCGTCGCCTGGTTCTATCCGCTTACGCGCGAGCGTCACGCCGAGATTTCCCGCGAGCTGGCCCAACGCCGGCGTGAGCGTGGACAGGCAGAGGTCGACTCGACCGAGCTCATCGTAGGCGGCTGAGGTCGCCCGGTTTTCAAGGGTGTCCTGGCTGCAGTTCGATCACCAACCGGTCGCTCTCTCGCCGCATCTCGGTTCCAAAGGCCAGTGAGAGCGCCTCTATCCGCTCGGCGATCTCGTCGAACGTGTCCCCGCTGGCCCTGTGCAGTTGCAGCCGATGTATCCAGACTGGGAACAGCTCGACCTGCTCGACTTGCCCGCACGTGGCGTGGATCAGAAAAAGCAGTTGTTGATCGTTTCTGTACTGTCTATCGATGTAGTAGTCGTCGATGAGATCCCCTGTATCGTAAAGAATGGGCTTGCCCCGGTAGATCTCGATCCCGTGGAACACGTGAGCACTGTGGCCGTGGAAGATGTCAGCCCCGGCATCCATCACCGCGTGGGCAAACTCCACGAATCCCTGCGAGGGCGCGCGCGCAAAGTTGGGACCCCAATGGATGGAAAAGACCACCAGATCTGCACCGGCTGCCCGCACTGCCTGGATACTTTCCCTGACGCGGCGGAAGTGGGCCTCGTCCAGCGTGATCGGGATGACGTTGGTGCCTGGATCTGATTCCGTGGCTGCGTATTCCTCAAAGTGATCGGCGAAGGCTACGACGCCGACCTTGATCCCCTTCGCCTCAATGAGCGCGTGCTGAGCCGCCTCTTCCACGTTCCTTCCTGCTCCAGCGTGGGCGATCCTGTGCTCATCCAGGCGCCCGATGGTCTCCAAAAGGGCCGGTGCCCGGTAGTCCATCGTATGGTTGTTTGAGAGGGTCACATAGTCGATGCCCGCGACGTCCAATGCACGGATGGCCTCGGGGACAGCTCGGAAGTAAAAGACGCGTGGCGGTGTGAAAGGCTCCCCGCTTTCCGCGATAGCGCACTCCAGGTTGACCAGGGAGAGATCGGCTTCTCTGAGGATTGGCAGCACGTCGCCCCATATGTGCCGCGGGCCCTCGGAAAGGATCGTTTGGCTGACATAGCGCGCCAGCATCGTGTCGCCGGCCAGAGCCAGGGTGATGGTCTCGCAGGTGGCATCCGGGGTAGGAGTGGGTGGCCGATGGGACGGTGGTGCCTCCGGGTTGGAGATATTGCCGTGAGCGCAGGCACCGAGAAGCAGGAGGATCAGCAGGTGGAGAGAGGCCCTGCCATTGAGCATCGTGGCCCCAGGTTCGCTCTATTCCGGCTAGAGACGGCCGATCACAAAACGGAGCAGATCCCGGCGCCAGGAGCGCTTTTGTCGGAGGTAGGTGAGGGAGTCGGAGAAGCGTGCGGGTTCAAAGTCAAAGTGACGGGGGATGGTGACCAGGTCGGTTGCATCGCCAACGGTGAGGAGATCGAGCCACCAGAAGGGGACAGGGCTGCGGGGCAACAGCGCCTCGGTTACCGCGACTGCCCACTGCATCAAGGACATCCGGATGGTCACCAAGCGTCTTCGGATTCCTGCGGCTGCGAGTGTCTCTGTCACCATTTGCTCAAAGGTAAAGTGCTCTGGCCCGCCCAGGGGGATGATGTGCCCGATCAGGTTATCCAACTCCAGGGTGGCCAGCACGCATCTCGTCAAGTCTTCAATCCATAGCGGTTGGAAGCGCGTTCGTCCTGCATCCGGAATAGGGAGGACAAACGGGATCACCTTGGCCAACATCACCAGCACATTTGTCGAGAAATCCTCCGGCCCATAGACGAGGGGGGCCTGGAGAACGGTGAAATCCAGCCCGCTCTGGCGTACCTCGGCCTCCGCCTCTCCTCTGGCGCGGAAAAAGGCATAGGCGGAGGTACGGTCGGCTCCCAGGCGGCTCAGATAGATAAAACGGCGCACGCCGGTCTCTTGCGCCGCCAGGATGAGGTTGGCCGTGTCCTCGACGTGGCTGCGGAGGGTTCCCTCACGATCGAGATCCTCCTCTCCGGTCATATGGACGACAGCCGTCACATCCTGCATCGCCGTACGTAGAGCGGGCAGGTCGTCCATCTTGGCCGAGATTGTACAGAAAGGGACACCCGTGGCCAGCCGCTGCTCACGCCGACTTGGTCGCAGCAGGCAACTTACGCCGTGCTCTTCGCCTGTCAGTCGGCGTACAACTGCCCGCCCGACGAATCCTGTGGCACCGGTGATCAGTATCATTGTTCTCCCTGCGTATAGGCCGGTGGGATTATACCACCGATGCGTGTGAAGGCCAAACGATTTGGCTTAGTAGTGAACAGGGTTATAATTGCGGTGCGCGCCACGTGGATGAGAATCGTAACCTAACTCAAGGATGGTGAGCACGATGAGAGAAGTGCAGGCAGTTACTGAACCGCTTATTAAGAACGTCGAACGGGTCATAATCGGCAAGCGGAAGTCGATTGAGTTGATCACTGTTGGCCTGTTGTCGCAGGGACACATACTCATCGAGGATGTCCCGGGTGTGGGCAAGACGATGTTGGCCCGTGCGTTGGCCAAGTCACTGGGACTCGTCTTTAGCCGGGTTCAGTTCACACCTGACATGTTGCCCTCAGACGTGACTGGTGTGTCTATCTTTAACCAGAAGACGCGGGAGTTCGAGTTCCGCCCGGGTCCCATCATGGCTCAGATCGTCCTCACAGATGAGATCAATCGTGCCACACCAAAGACCCAGGCAGCGCTGTTGGAGGCGATGCAGGAGTTGCAGGTCACCGTGGATGGCGTGACCCATCCGCTGCCGCGCCCCTTTCTCGTGCTGGCAACTCAGAATCCTATCGAGTATGAAGGAACGTTTCCGTTGCCTGAGGCCCAGGTGGACCGTTTTCTGATGCGGGTTCGATTGGGCTATCCCGACCGCGCCGATGAGATCACCATCCTCGATTCGCAGCAGTACGTGCACCCATTGACGCAGATTGAACAGGTCGTGGATGTTGAGACGCTCAGCACGGCTCAGGAGAGACTCAAGGACGTCTACGTCGATCCTTTGATCAAGGACTATATCGTGGACGTCGTGACCCAAACGCGCGACCACGCCGACATCTATCTTGGCGCCAGTCCTCGGGGATCGCTGGCCCTTTACCGGGCCGGTCAGGCTCGGGCGGCGATGATGGGGCGCGACTATGTCATCCCTGACGATATCAAGGCGCTGGCAGCGCCGACGCTGGCCCATCGACTGATCGTCAGCCCATCGGCCCGGCTCCGCGATGTCACCGGCGAGGCGGTGATGGCCGAGATCCTGTCCACCCTCCCCGTACCCGGCGCGACCGTGAGACCCAGGTAGTCATCGCTGAACGCGCACGCGCCTGGACATCACGCCAGGCGCGCGAGGCCACTCTTTTCAGGCTTCAACTCTCGGATTTCGGGGGGTGGTTTCAGCCCCAGGGAGAGAACAAAGCTTCCCGTCAACAGGGCGGCCGTCATACCAAAGAGCACCCGATACGAGGTGGCATCGAGAATCCAACCTCCCACCATCGGCGCCAGGGTCAACACTCCCATAATCGTGTTCCCCAGGCCAACGTAAGCTGGGCGCAGCCGTTCTGGCGCGATCTCTAGCAAATAGTTAAAAAAGCCCATCATCCATGTGCAGTTGACCACGCCCAGCGCGGCGAAGACAAGCGGATAAGCGCGGACCAGCCATTCGGACCGCACCACATCCGTGGTCAGTGCAAAGAGTGGCACGATGACGGCGGCGGCGGTCCCGACGCGAATCACGTACCGCGGCCCCCATCGTTCAGCCACCAGACTCAGCACAATACCGGCGATCACTCCAGCCAACGTCTGGGCGCTCACAAACTGCCCGATGATGCTCTCCGGCAGGTGTAGTTCGTCGGCCGCGTGTACCACGTAGAAGGTGTTCGCTAGCGCCATCATGCCTATCATCAGGCGGCAGGCCATCAGGTGGCGGAAGGCCGGATCGATCACCAGGAGGTTTAGCCACCCGCCCTTTGCCTGAGGGCTCGTTTCAGGCTGGATATCCTCAGGCTCAGGCTCTTTGATAAGGAGGAGGGCGACCACGGATGGAATCAGTGCCGCGCCAGCCAGCGCAAAGAGCAGCGCATAGCTCTGAGGGAAAGGTCGCCGATCCAAGACCAGTCCCACGAGCACCCCCGCGCCAACACCCGCGATGCCGGTGATGATCTGTCCCGCGCCCAACAATCGTCCCCGGCGTCGAAGCGGAATGGCGCGAGCCATGATGTCGAACCAGGGTACGCTGCTGAGGCCATCGAAGGAGGCAAAGACCCCCAGGCAGATGTAGAACAGGATCAGCATTGCCGTAGGGCGTTGGGCCAGGCCGAACCAGGCGGCCAGCGCCATCACGAACAGAGAGATACGTCCCGCAAGCCCAGCGAGGAGGTACGGTTTCTTGCGCGGCTTGTTGCTGACCAGTCTTGCGACCGCCAACTGCGGCAGCAGCCATCCGCCGCGAAAGACCGTGTCCACCAATCCGATGACGGGGGCAGAGTCGGTCAGTTGGGCCACAAAGGCCGGCAAGACACTGCCGGGGTTGGCAAACGTGAGCGCGATCCCAAAGCAGACATAGTCCACCAGAAACGCGCCGAAATTCCAGCGAAAGTGGGGAGGGAGGGTCTCGAAATCCTTGCTCACGGGCGACAGTGTACTACAAAGTCTCGGAGCGTCAAGCACAGATTTCGCGCCCATCGTGCTAGGGCGCTCGCATTTGGCTGACCACAGCTCTGAGCCCCGTCCTCGGGGCGCCGTGCGCGATGAGAACCCGCTGCTGAAGCCCGATTTCGTGAAGGCCGTCCTCGGGGACGAGGACTGGGAGCGCCAAATGCGATAGCCCTACCCATCCTGCCATTTGCCCTTTCTGTGGATTTCACTATACTCTTGGGGTGCCAATGATACAGGATTTGACGATCTATACCATCGGTCATAGCGACCACAGCACGGTGGCCTTTGTCGACCTCCTGCGCCAGCATGGGATAGCCGCCGTGGTGGACGTGCGCAGTCAGCCCTACAGCCGCTGGGCGCACCAGTTCAATCGTGAGACGCTGGCCCGCGATCTGGAAGATCTTGGTTTCACCTACGTGTTTATGGGCAACGCGCTCGGCGGTCGCCCTTCCAACTCGGAGATCCCTCAGGGTGAGCGACCCAACTACCGGCTTATGGAGCAGGCCGCTGCCTACCAGAGCGGCATCGATCAACTGTTGGACCTGGGCCGCGCGGAGCGAGTGACGGTGATGTGTAGCGAGGGTGATCATCGCCAGTGTCACCGCAATCTCCTCATCACACAAACTCTATTGGCCCGTGGTGTCCGTGTCCTCCACATCCAGCCTGACGGCCGGACGGTCGAGGGAGAGCTGATACCACGGCAGTTATCGCTTCTGTGAGGGTATCGTATGCCAACGCTTTATACCATTGGCTACCGGGGTAAGCCCCTATCTGTGTTCATCGGTCAACTGCGCGAGGCAGGTGTGGACGCGGTGATCGATGTCCGCCTGCGCAATACCTCTCACCTGGCTGGCTACTCCAAGCGAGACGATCTAGCTTTTCTGCTCAGGGAAGGGTTCTCCATCGCTTACGAGCATCAAGTTGATCTTGCGCCAACCCGCGAGATCTTTGAGGCCTATCGTGAGAATCCCGATTGGCCAACCTATGAATCCGATTTTGGTTTGCTTCTGGTGGAACGAAGAGCCGAAGAGATCGGACGCGATATCCTGGCCCGCTACCGCGCTCTGTGCCTTCTGTGCGCCGAGCCAACCGCGGAACGCTGCCATCGCCGCCTCGTTGCTGAATACTGGCACAAACATGTCCCAGGCTTAGCCGTCGTTCACCTGTGAGTGCTCTTCATCTGCTTCCGGGCAGCGCCAGGGAGAGGGTGGGATTAGGGAGAACGTCATGCCAACTCAAGAGGTCCTCATCCTGGCGATGAGCAAGATGCTCAGCGGCATCTGTACGGCCGGATTCACCAATGAACCTGATCCGGACACTGGCCTGCGCTGGGTCCGTCCAGTGCGCGAGTTCGACACCCTCCTCCCAGGGGATATGACGGACGCCGATGGTCGCCTCATCCAGTGCTGCGATGTGGTCGAGCTAAAGCTCCTAAAGCGCCATCCTGATCCCCCTCACATTGAGGACTGGGTCACCGACCTGATCCGGCACCGCCCACGCTTGCTGCGCCGATTGGAGGGGGAAAAGCGGGCGCGTTTCTTTGCCAAGTACCTCGACCGTGTGCCCGAGGACGTGCTCGTCTCTCATACGCGTTCGCTCTGCCTGGTGCAGCCGGAGCAGGTGTGGGCGTCTTTTTCTTTGGACGCTTACTCTGGCAAGTATGAGGCGCGGATGGGGTTTTTGTTGCCTGGAGATGCCAATCATCCTCGGGCCACGAGCAGACGCGGCGTCTCTGTGACCGACCTAAAGTGGCGTGCTGTGGGGCGGGCCTGGCTGGGGGAGAAGGGCGGTCGCTTGGCGCTTGATCACGAAACGCTTGTGGAGCGACTGGAGGCGGACGCCATATACCTAGCCGTGGGACTGAGCCGGAACTGGCAGGGGGAATACTGGCCTCTCGTCGTTGGCGTGCACGTCGTACCGGATTATGAGGCGGTGGTCGATGGGTGTGATCTCTGAACAACGTGTGGACAAGGACGGACAATCCATGGCAGAAGACGAAGTGGAGACGATCCTCGATGAGTTGGGCATCACCCCAGAAAAGACCTTAGGGCTGACAGGCAATCAGCGCAGCCGTCTGCTCAACTTTCTTTTGCGCTGGGAGCACCTGGGGGTTCTGAGCGCCTGTCTGGATGTCCTCATCCCGTCCAATCCCACCCTCGTCTCACTGCTTGATCTCCGGGCGCGGGCCTTGCTGGCTCAGAATCAGCCCGACGACGCGCTGGCGGTGATGCAGGAGCGGCTGCGCCTCAGGGCCTCGATCTCCGCTCGTTCAAACCTGGCCCGCGCTCACCTGGCCCGGGGTGACGTGGAGGCCGCCCATGTTGTTGTCCGGTCGCTCGTGGAGGAGAATGCGGACAGTGTGATGGTCTGGAATCTCTTGGGCGAGATCGAGCTGGCGCGGGATAACGCCGACGCCGCGCTGGCAGCGTATCGTCGCTTGAACGAGTTGCGCCCTCAGAGCCGGGCCTACCTCCTGGGAATGGTTGCCCTGTATCAGGCTCGTGGCGATTGGGTGACCGCCAGCGGCTATGCCGTTCGTCTGCTGCGGGCTGCGGTTGAGGGTAGTCCTCTGTCAATTCCCTATCTTGAGCGGTTGCGCGATCACTTCCAGGCCAGCGAGGAGGAGACCCGCGTCGCTGATCTGGAGGCGGAACTGGCGCGTCGGTATGCCGAGGAACTGGGGGAGTTGCAGGCAGCTCTTGCTCCGACCCCACGACCGCGCCCTCCGGTTGTGGCCCGCCCTGATCCTGTGGAGGAGCGAGAGGAGAGAACTCCCGCCTCGGCTGGATTTCTCGCACCCTTCGATGAGGTTCGCGTCTCCGAAGAGGAGAGGACACGCATCTCGGAAGCTTGCCGGCGGCTGTTCGGGTTCGAGAGCCTTCTTCCAGGCCAATTGGAGACCATCGCCTGTGTCCTGCGCGGTGAGGACGTGCTCGTTATCCTGCCGACCGGCGGCGGCAAGTCGCTATGTTATCAACTTCCGGCCTTGCTGGCCGGACAGGGGACAACGCTGGTCATCTCTCCACTTGTCGCGCTGATGAAGGACCAGGTCGATTCGTTGCCGCGTGAGGTACGCAGTCGGGCGACCAACATTGACAGTAGCCTGGATAGGGGAGAGCGCCAGCGGCGGCTGGACCACGTCGTTGGAGGGGCCTACAGGCTCGTCTATGCGGCCCCGGAGCGGTTGCGCCAACCGCCATTCTTGCACGCATTGCGGCGCGCAGGGGTGAGCCGGTTGGTGATTGATGAGGCCCACTGTGTCAGTGTGTGGGGTCACGACTTTCGCCCTGACTATCTTGCTATCGGGAGAGCGCGCCGGGCGCTAGGCGATCCGCCGCTCCTGGCGATGACGGCGACAGCTCCGTCCCGAGTACGGCGCGACATTCTCAGTCACCTGGATCCCGCTGAGGGGCAAACAGAGCGCTCTATGCGCATCATCGCGGGCGACGTGACTCGCTCTAACCTTCGGTTTGAGGTTTTCCACGCCCGCAACAATGACCAGAAGCTGCGTCACCTGCTGGCGTTTTGCCAGGCCGAGCCCGGAAGCGGCATTGTCTATGCTGGTACCCGCGCCCGCTGTGAGAAACTGGCAGCGCTATTAAGCCAACATGGCGTCGTCGCAGGCTACTATCACGCCGGCATATCCAACCGTGCTCAGGTCCAGGATGACTTTATGGCTGGACGTATCCGTGTCGTCGTGGCGACCGTGGCGTTTGGGCTGGGGATCGACAAACCGGACATCCGGTTTATCGTTCACTTTGTGCCCTCTAGCTCGATGGAGGCCTACTATCAGGAGGCCGGTCGAGCGGGACGGGATGGCTTGCCCTCACGCTGCTTGCTGATGTATTCCTCCTCCGACCGGGCCGTGTTAACTCGTCGCCTCCGCCGGGATGTGCTGCCTATCGAGTTCCTGAGGGACGTGTACGCGGCCGTCAAACGCCGCTTGGGCGGGGCATGTTCTGGACGGATCGCAGCCGGCGACCTGGAGCGGGATCTAGAGTCCGATGCGACGCGGATACGGGTGGCGCTGAGCCTGTTGGAGGAAGTGGGCCTCCTGCGGCGCGGCCCCGATTTTCCCCGTACTGCAGTCGTGTGCCTGACGGTCGATGCTGTGCCGGAGGACATGGCCGAACTGTCGGCCTTCTGCCATGCGGCGCATCTCCGTCCTGGCCAGTCTCTGAACCTGGATCTTGCGGATGTGGCACACGCGGCCGGTCTGTCACTATATGGCATCGAGGACAAGCTGCTGGCATGGTCGGACGCAGGTCTGCTGAGCTACAACCTGGCCGGGCGTGACCTGTTGCTCGAACTATTGCCGCCTCCTGAGGATGCCACGAACCGAGTCGAGACACTCTTGGAACGGTACACGACGATACAGCTTCAGCGCGTGGATGAAATCGTAGCCTACGCCCAAACCCAGCGTTGCCGCCACGGGCACATCAACGCTTACCTGGGTGGGCACACCATCGACCGGTGTGATGCCTGCGACAACTGCGTCGAGCTATCCTCGCACGCCGATCCTGGCCTGCCCGACGAGCGGGAGCAATTCTTGACCATACTTCGCTGTGTCTCCGAAGGGCCGTGGAGCTGGGGCCGGCGCAGCCTGACGCGCATCCTACGCGGTGACGCCAAGGGGCGTCACGGCGGGCAATCCCTCCACCAGCAGGCTTGTGATAACGCCTGTTTTGGGGCGCTGTCGTTTCGTTCGGACCAGGCCATCGAGCGTATGCTGGATAGGCTGGAGAGCGGCGGATTTCTGCGGGCACGGGGCCTCGACCACGGCGGTGTCGTCCTCGATCTCACACCAGCGGGTCAGGCAGCGCTCCAGGATCCGTCTGCACTGGATCGTGTACTCTCTGCGGCGCAAGAACAGAGACCAGCCCAATCGCGCCCGCCCCACAGATCGGTCAAGCGGTCGTCAAGGAAGGACGCCGAGGGACTCGACGTAGATGAGACCCTATTCCAGACCCTGCGCGCCTGGCGACTCGAGCAGGCGCGTGCGCAACAGATCGCACCTTATGTTGTCTTTCACGATAGCATCCTGCGCGCCATCGCTGCCCACCATCCCACTACACTGGAGGCCCTGTCTGAGTTGAGGGGTATCGGTCCGCACAAACTGGAAAAGTACGGGCGGGAAGTGGTAGAGCTCGTTCGAGATCACTTGACGGGGGAGACCGACGATGCGCAATCATAGGATTGGGGGGCTAATCCCAGGGTGTCGTGTATATGATTACCGGGCCCGCTTTCGCACCGAGATGGCGGCCTGGCTAGGGGCTGTTTCCCGTAGATATGACTACACGAGCGACGAGGCTATCATAGATGTCGTACAGGATGGTGAACGTGCCAGGATCGCTGTCGAACCAGACCCAGTCGGCCTCATATTGCCCTATCAGGGACTGGCTTGAATACACGTCAACCGTCCACTCTGGAAAGTCGTCGGGGTTGTATGCCTCGATGTACTGGCTATCTTTCGGGATGAGGGCTTCCGCCTCGATGCGGGCCTCGTCCAGAGTTAGGTCAAGCTCGTCAAACGTCAACTCGAGTTCGCTGATCCTGTCCTCGACAAACAGCACCATGTATCTGCCGTCGTCATAATACCCCATATCGTAAGAGTCCTCGTCGGCATTGTGCTGCTGTTCCCACTCGTCCTTGCCCAATCCCAGACCTCCCGATGAAAACGCGCCGATGGGGGAGGATGGAGCTACCTCTGGCGTTGGGGTGTCGATTGGCTCGAAAGTGGCGGTAGGTTCGGGCGTATTGGTGGGCTCAGGCGTTCCTGTGGGCGCAACGGTGTTGGTCGGCTCAAGCCCGGCGGCGGGTGCTGGCGTATTCTCGAGAACCGCCACTGGTTCGGATGACTCCACCACCCATTCCACATCTGTCAACCGAATCTGGAGTCCTCCCAGGATGTTTGCCACCGATTTGATCGTGCCAGAGAAGACGATCTGTTGGTCCTCTTGGATCGGTGGCTTTTCTTCGTCGGTGATGTCAAAGATGACATTGTATGTACTCAGGATAATGTCGGGGGAATCGAGATCGACCTTGACTTTGTATCCGCGGGACGCGTTTTTGCTGACATCCTCGATCCAGCCTACCCAGTTGCCCGCCCGCATCCCTTCGATCTCGCCCACGTAAACGTTCCACTCGGCCTCTGTCATCTGCTTCATATTCTCTTCAATCTGCCAGTAGGAGGGCGCGGTGACCGGTGACGTAGAAGTGGCCGTCAGCAGGTCGCTGGATATCGGAGTGGGGGTATCTGTTGGTTCCCGCGTTCTGGTTGGACGCACCAGCGTCGCTTGGTCCGGCTGCAAACCGAGAAGGGGCGCCAGAAACCGTTGGTCACCGATGAAGAACGAGGCCAGCGCGCAGAATGCGCAGGTGAGGCACCAGACGAAGAACAGAACAGCCTGGACTTGGAGAAATCGATAGGAGAGAATCGATTGGGTCGATGGCTGTTGTTGCAGCCGTTGCTCATCCGTGATTGGTCTGGCCTCTATCTCGCTGCCGCAGTAGGGGCACAGAAGGGCATCGCCTGGCACGTCTTGAGAGCAGTTCTGGCACACCAGGACAGCATCTTCGGTCTCTGCCTTGTGACCGCAGTAGGGGCAAAGGATGGCATTGAACGGTATATCTCGGTCGCAGTTTGAACAGCGCATTTGAATCAGCCGATGGTGTTGCTTGGGTTTAGCCGCTCAAATATACGGTAATACCGGGAAAAGTCAAATCTCCCCAGATGGCTACCCACAGTTCAGGCTATCATCTGCGGTACGGAGTGTTGCTGGATGCTTGTGACATAATCGCAGCCGGTACGTTTCTCGCGCAATAGCGCTAGTCAAAACCGACAAATCAGTGTATACTCCAGCAACTCGTCAACAGAGAAGATAGTGATCTAGCGGTCTGTTAACAACGGTAGCGATTCTTTTGCCTATGTCGGGAGTAGAAGTATGCCGGACAAGGAACTGACCCAAACCCCAGAACGCCGGACTTTCGACCTTGATGATTCTGGCAACTATATCAACCGCGAACTGAGCATGCTCAGGTTCAACGCCCGCGTATTGGAGGAGGCGCTGGATGAGTACCACCCTCTGTTGGAGCGGGTCAAGTTCCTCTCCATCTTTGCCAGCAATATGGACGAGTTCTTTATGATCCGGGTCTCGGGCCTCCGCCGCCAGTTGGCGGCCGAGGTGATAGAGACCTCCTCCGATGGCATGACACCCGGTGAGCAATTGGCCGCTATCCGGGAGGAACTGCTTCCCCTGCTAGAGCAGCACTCGGATTGCTGGCACAAAGATGTGCTGCCCAAGCTTGAGAAGGCCGGAATCAACATTCTTAGGTATGACGATCTGAAGCGCAAGCAGCGCAAACTGTTGCGGCAACACTTTGAGCAAAAGATCTTTCCAGCTCTTACACCACTGGCTTTTGATCCAGGCCATCCTTTCCCTCACATCTCTAATTTGAGCATGAACCTGGCGGTGGTGATCGATGATCCTAACTATGGTGAGCGAATCGCCCGTCTGAAGGTCCCCACCATGTTCCCCAGGCTGTTGCGCATCCCCAGCGAAGAGAAGGCCGATCATTATGAGAGCCTGGGTCTGGTCGAGGAGGAGAGCAATTTCGTCTGGCTGGAGGAGGTTGTGGCGGCTAACTTGGATTTGCTGTTCCCTGGTATGGAGATCGTGGCAGCCTATCCATTCCGGGTTACGCGTGACGCCGACCCAGAAATCGAGGAGGACGAGGCATCTGACCTGCTGGCGGCCATTGAGGAAGGCGTGCGCATGCGGCATTTTGGGTCGGCTGTCCGCCTGGAAGTCGAGAACAACATAGCAGAGCGCATTCTGAGCATATTGGTCTCCAATCTAGGGCTGGCTCCGTATCAGGTCTACACAAAGGACACACCCATCGGAATGGCGAATCTTATGGTGTTGACAAAGGTCAAGCGGCCTGACCTGAAGGATTCCCCCTTTTTGCCAGCACTGCCCCCATCAACGGTCGCTGAGGAGAGCATGTTTGCCGCGATCAGGCGGCAAGACATCCTGCTGTATCACCCCTACGATAGCTTCAGCCCGGTGGTGGATTTCATCTACGAGGCAGCGCAGGATCCCGATGTGCTCGCCATCAAGCAGACGCTTTACCGGGTGGGCCCGAACTCCTCGGTCGTGGCCGCGTTAATGAAGGCCCGGGAGAACTCGAAGCAGGTGGCCGTGCTGGTGGAGTTAAAGGCC
The DNA here is from genome assembly GCA_964444825.1 of uncultured Anaerolineales bacterium. Classification (GTDB taxonomy): domain Bacteria; phylum Chloroflexota; class Anaerolineae; order B4-G1; family B4-G1; genus CAYUIS01. The sequence continues at coordinate 16,037 of CAYUIS010000109.1, forward strand.
CGCTTTGATGAGGAGAACAACATTGTGTGGGCGCGCGCGCTGGAGCGGGCGGGCGTGCACGTGGTGTATGGGCTGGTCGGACTCAAGACTCACTGCAAGCTGCTTATGGTCGTGCGCCGGGAGCAGGGCGGCATCACCCGTTACGTCCACATGAGCACGGGCAACTACAACGACGTTACCGCCCGTATCTATACGGATATTGGTCTGTTTACGTGCGATCCGGCGATCGGCGCTGACGTGGCCGACCTGTTCAATTCGCTCACTGGCTACTCTCTCAAACGGGAATATCGTAAACTGCTGGTGGCCCCTGGAACGATGCGTGACGAGATTCTGGTGCGCATCGAGCGTGAGATCGAGCGCCATCGGCAGAACGGGGGCGGCTATCTGGCGTTCAAGATGAACCACCTGGTGGACAAAAAGTGCATCCAAGCCCTCTACCGGGCATCGCAGGCAGGGATCAAGGTAGATCTCCAGGTGCGGGGCATCTGCTGTCTCCGTCCCGGCATACCGGGACTCAGCGAGAACATCACCGTCTCCTCAGTCGTGGGACGATTTCTGGAACATCCCCGTATCTACTACTTTAGGAACGGAGGTGAGGAGGATCTCCTTATGGGCAGCGCCGACCTGATGCCGCGCAACCTCGACCGCCGTGTGGAGCAACTTTTCCCAGTGGAGGATCCAGATCTGCGGGAGTCGATCTATAAGCACGTCCTGTGTGTCCACATGAGGGACAATATCAAAGCGCGGCGGTTGCTCGCGGATGGCACTTATGAACGAGTGTTTCCCCAGGAAGGCGAGCCAGAGCTCGACTCCCAGTCGTGGATGATAGAACACCGAGGGCAGTGGAACGAAGAGGTATAGAACATGAAGGTCGCGCTCATAGGAGATATCCACGCCAACCTGCCAGCGCTGGAGGCGGTTCTGGCCCACATTCGGGAACAGGGCGTCGACGGGGTATGGAACGTGGGGGATTTCGTGGGATACGGCGCCTTTCCCGAAGAGGTGGTGCAGTTCTTTCGAACAGCGGAGGAACTCCACGACCTAGATGTGCTCAACATCATAGGTAACTATGATCTCAAGGTGCTACAGTTCAAGGAAAAGAGAAAAAAGTGGCGCAAGAGCAAACGCCCTGACAAATACCTGGCCTTCGAGTGGGCCTACGAGAGCCTCTCCAAGAAAAGCCGTAAATACCTGCGCTTCCTGTCCAAGGAGATCCGCCTGAAGGCAAAAGGCAAACGCATCTTGCTAACACACGCTAGCCCTGCTTCGAACCAGGAAGCGCTCACGCTGGAGACCCCCGAGAGACGCCTGCGAGAACTGGCGCAGATGGCCGAGGCAGACGTCATCATCTGTGGCCACTCACACCAACCCTTTGTACGAGAGGTAGATGGCGCGTGGTTCATCAACCCTGGCAGCGTTGGGCGGCCCGACGATGGCGACCCGCGCGCCTGCTACGCTGTCTTGGAGATCACGTCCGATAGCATAGATGTGCAGCACTATCGGGTAGCGTACGACACTGAACGGGCAGCCGATGCGATTCGGGAGCGAGAGCTGCCGGAAGCTTTTGCTGAGATGGTTCTGCAAGGACGCAGTCTGGACGAGGTAGAGATCGACGAGGAATGAGGACCCAGTGCGCTCACGGGCCACTTGCTTTCCAGGATATGCCTGTGGCATAATATCCCTGTCGCTATAGGCTCTCAATCCAATACCCCTCACCACCCTCATCGCTGCACGCACACACGCTAACGTAGCAGGCAATTTGATACCAGTAGCAGTTCGGCCGCCTGCGATGGACAAGCTATCATTCCATTCCAGGTGTGTATCGTCTGCCTCTGTCCCAGTTCCCGACGCTGGCCAATCCAATAGCGCCAGCCTATCGCCC
>CAYUIS010000110.1:0-17896 GCA_964444825.1 uncultured Anaerolineales bacterium
CTGAGGCCAGCGAGGACGTCGCTGATGTCGGTGAGGAAGTTGTCGCTGAGGCCAGCGAAGCCGTCGTTGGGGCTGACGAGGAAGCCGAAGGGGAGGACATCCAGCCAGAGCAGCCGGCAGAGGGTACCGAGTCGACTGCTGAAACGATGGAACCTGAACCACCTGAGCCTCAAGATGATCGGGCCTGGTATGTCGTCCATTGTTATTCTGGCTATGAGAACAAGGTCAAGCACAATCTGGAGCAGCGCATCGACACGATGCAGATGCAGGATCAGATCTTTCAGGTTGTGGTCCCGACCGAGGATGAGATGGAGGTGCGCGACGGGAAGCGCAAGATTATCGAACGGCGTGTCTTCCCAGGCTACCTGCTGGTACAGATGCTCCTTAGCGATGACTCTTGGTATGTGGTGCGCAACACGCCGGGGGTGACCGGATTCGTCGGGATGGGGAACGAGCCTACGCCCTTGCGGCCTGAGGAGGTCCAGGCCATCATGCGGCGTATGGAGGCCGAAGCTCCCAAGATCAAGGTCACGTTCAAGCAGGGCCAAAAGGTGCGTATCGTCGACGGGCCATTCAATGAGTTCATCGGCATGGTAGACGAGATCGATATGGAGCGGGCCAAGGTCAGGGTGTTGGTTTCGTTCTTCGGTCGCGAGACCCCCGTCGAGCTCGATTTTTTGCAGGTTGAAAAGACCTGATTGGACTCATTCTCCCAGCCTGGCTGCTCAAGACTGGGTCAGAGTTCCACAGGCAGCACTCTGTTTGGGATAGGATATTATGAAAAAGGTAAAGGCAGTTGTGAAACTACAGATACCGGCGGGCAAGGCCAATCCAGCTCCTCCAGTAGGACCTGCACTGGCCCAGCACGGGATCAACTTGATGCAGTTTTGCAAAGAGTACAATGCCCGCACGTCCAGTCAGGTGGGCAACATCATCCCGGCCGAGATCACGATCTATCAGGATGGGTCATTCAGGTTTGTGCTCAAGACACCGCCTACGCCTGACTTGTTGCGCAAGGCGGCCGGTGTGGAGCGCGGCTCGGGTGAACCCAACCGCGACAAGGTTGGTAGTATCACCCGCGATCAGTTGGAGGACATCGCTCGCCAGAAGATGAAGGACCTGAATGCCGTCAGTATCGAGGGCGCGATCCGGCAGATCGAGGGCACAGCCCGGAGTATGGGGATTACGATCACAGATTAGCGAGACAAGTGGGAGGGCATGGCCCGTTAGCACCACTGAGGAGGAACAATGTCTGGTCGAGGGAAAAACTACCGCGAGGCATCAGAGCAGATAGATCGCCTTCAGCTCTACGAGCCGAAGGAGGCACTGCGGTTGGTGAAGGACACCAGCTACGCGAGCTTTGATGAGACGGTGGAAACGCACTTCCGATTGGGCGTGGATCCACGGCATGCGGACCAACAGGTGCGCGGCGTGGTGATGATGCCCCATGGCCTGGGCAAGGTAGTGCGGGTGTTGGTGTTCGCAGCAGGCGAGGCGGACAAGATCGCTCAGGAGGCCGGCGCGGATTACGTGGCCTCTGACGACGAGTGGATGAAAAAGATCCAAGATGGGTGGACCGAGTTTGACGTCGCCATCGCCGTGCCGGAGATGATGGGCAAGGTGGGGCGACTAGGCCGCGTCCTGGGCCCACGGGGGTTGATGCCCAGTCCCAAGTCTGGTACAATAGCGCCAGCCGAGGATTTGCCGCGCTTGATCGAGGAGGCAAAGGCGGGACGGGTAGAGTTCCGTGTTGACAAGACCGCCAATCTTCACGTCCCCATTGGCAAAGTTAGCTTCCCATTGGACGGGCTGGTTGAGAACTTTGCCGCAATGGTGGATGCGATCAGGAAGGCAAAGCCCCCTGGGAGCAAAGGGACTTATATGCGCAGGATTACGGTCACATCCACGATGGGGCCTGGGGTCAAGGTGGACCCCATCCAGGCGCAAGCATTGGAGGTTGGGTTCTAGGACTCTCGTCAGGAAAACCCGTAGCCATTGACAGCAGGTGCGCTGAGCGCTTAAATCTAGCCTGCCGAGGCAAGAGACAGTTGATTATCCCTGAATGGGTGAAAGAATGTCCCTGCGTCGGCGTGGCGCAGGGACGTTTCAGTTTAGACATTGCCCTAGCCCCCGTCCTCGGGGGCGAAAGACATCCCCGAGACGGGGGTTTGAGCGAGTTTACTATGTGGATCACTCGGAAGGAGGTGAGTAGGATTGGCAATCACAAAGCAACGGAAGGATGAACTTGTCACTCAGTACATTGAGCAGCTCAATCAGAGCAAAGGGATCATCTTGGTCGATTATCGGGGGCTGGGTGTGAACGATACGGATGGTATCAGACAGGCACTGCGCCCCATCGGTGGCAGATTCCAGGTGATCAAGAACCGGTTGCTGAAGCTGGCTTTGGAGGAAGTGGGAATGACTCTTCCCCCAGAGTGGCTGGCTGGACCGACGGGCGTTGGCTTCTGCTACGACGAGATCCCGCCGGTAGCAAAGGCGTTCAGCGAGGCGGCGAAAGGACTGGACACGCTGCATATCAAGGGTGGATTGATGGGCGCGTCTGCGGTCGAGGCAGCACAGGTCCACATCATCGCCGATCTCCCGTCCAAGGAAGTGCTCCTCAGCCAGGTTCTCGGTACGATCAATGCTCCGGCCAGTCAAGTGGTCGGCGTTGTCGCCAGTGGCCTCCGACAGATAATGAATGTGCTGCAAGCACACGTGGACAAGTTGCAGGAGTCAGGCGAAATGGCAGGAGCGACGATGGAGCCAGCCGCGGAGCCTGCGTAAGGATCAGAAACAACAATCGGTAGACACCAAACCTGTTAGGTAAAGGAGAAAGAAAACAATGGCAGACCTAGAAAAGATCGTCGAGGAGATCGGTCAACTCACGTTGCTGGAAGCATCTGAGCTCGTCAAGATGTTGGAGGAAAAGCTGGGCGTGAGTGCGGCCGCGCCTATGGCGGCGATGGCCGCAATGCCTGTGGCGGCAGCCGCCGCCGAGCCGGAAGAGGAACAGACCGAGTTTGACGTCATCCTCAAAGAGATCGGACCCAAAAAGATCGAGGTCATCAAGGCGGTCCGGCAGCTCACAGCCCTGGGGCTGAGGGAGGCCAAGGCTCTGGTGGATGGAGCGCCCAGCCCGGTGATGGAGGCCGTCGCCAAGGACTCGGCCAACGACGCCAAGGCAAAGTTGGAAGAAGCTGGCGCCGTTGTCGAACTGAAATAGCCTCGTTCCTGGAGCAATTGCATGGCATACACAAAGCCGCCTATCAAGGCGGCTTTGTGTTGTTATCCACACGCACGCTCCCGGTGGTATGCAGGGGACGTGTGGCGAAAACCGTGAGATAGGATTGCCCGTACGGGCGGTGCGTCAGTTTGTCACCCCCGGTCTGCCGGTATATAATCAGGTGCGGCACAGGGAAAACTTGCGCCTCGACAGAGATCTCACCGTGACATCGGGTCGCAAATCCCGCAGCCTACCTGACTGACGACGCCTTTGATCCTCCAACTGCCTCTGGAAGGTAGGCAAGTCAAGCCGCTCCACAGATCGGCGCCGTAGAGCGACGGGCTTTTATAAGGTCAGGTCCAGTATGAAGATAACGATCTGGGGTGCCCGGGGTTCTATTCCTTCTCCTCTCACGCCCAAGGAGGTGGAGGAAAAGATCTGTTACGCGATCCTGGGTCTGCCGAATATCGATACGAATGACCTGGAGGCGATCCGGGCTTATGTCGGGACGCTGCCGCCCCTGATCCGGGGCACGGCCGGGGGTAACACCTCCTGTGTTGAGATCCGGGCAGGGGGAGAGACGTTGATCATAGACGCCGGCACCGGCCTGCGGGAGCTGGGCCTGGCGTTGATGAGTGGTCCCTGTGGTCGTGGTAAGGGTAGGTTGCACCTCTTCCTCAGCCACCCTCACTGGGATCACATACAGGGCTTTCCGTTTTTTGTTCCAGCCTTTATCCCCGGCAACCATATCTCTATCTACGGGGTCCACGATATCGAGACCGCTTTTGAGGATCAGCAGCGCCCGCTTAATTTCCCCGTGTCTTTGTCCCATATGCAGGCGGAGATAACCTTCGTCTCCCTGAAGGTGGGGCAGCCTTTCTCCGTCGGGCAGACCCGGATCAACACAATCCGGAACACCCATCCGGGCGATTCCTATGGCTATCGCTTTGAGGATCAGCACAACGTGCTGGTGTACGCCAGCGACGCCGAATTCAAGCAACTGGATAAAGCCGCCGTCAAGGCCCATGTCGAGTTCTTTCGTAACGCCGACGTGTTGATCTTTGACGCTCAGTACACGCTGACAGAGGGCTGGCAGAAGGTGGATTGGGGACACAGCTCCGCCCTGATCGGTATCGATCTGGCGAGGGCAGCGGGCGTCAAAACGCTGGTTCTGTTTCATCACGACCCCACCTACTCCGACGCCGAACTGCGCAGGATCATGTCGAATGCCGTGACTTATCAGAACCACGACCCGAGCCTGCCCCAGTGCGAGGTCGTGGTAGCGTACGAAGGGATGACGATGGACCTGGCCCCACCTGGGGCTGTTGGGCTGCGGTTCCTGCCGGAGGAGGAGGCCGCTGTTCTGACCCCGACCAATGTGTTCGACGTGTATGGTGCGGATGGATTGGAGCGGCAACTGGCCCAACTGGCGGATCAAGAGTCCATGGCGATTCCTATCATCGATCTTTCTCAGGTCGAGACGCTGACCACGGCGAGCCTCAAGTCGCTGGTCCTGCTCCGCCGGGAAGGCGAGCGTGCGCCCCTCATCCTGGCAGCGCCTTCCCGCAGCGTGCGACAGGTGATCGAAGTAGGGGGATTCTCCGATTACTTTGCTGTCTATCCCTCGGTGGAGGATGCGCTGACTGCCGTTCAGGTCCGGGAGGAGCTGAGCCTGCCGGGACAGGTGGTCAAGGAGCGGTATCAGATCGAGGACAAGGTGGCGGAGGGTTGGCTGGGCACGGTTCTCAGGGCGACCGATCTCTTACATGACCAATCTGTGGCGCTCAAGGTCCTGTCCCCTGTTTTCAGCCAGGAAACGGTAGGGCGGTTTATGCGCCAGGCGGAGCAGATCGTTGCCTTGGACCATCCCAACATCGTCCGGGCCATCGCCTGGGACGAAGACAGGGGCCATGTCTTTGTGGCAGAGGAGCTGATGACGGGGCGAATGCTCCACAGCCTGCTGGCGGAGGGCGGAGCTTCCGTCTCCGGTGAACGGGCTCTGGACATCGCGTCGGACATAGCCCGCGCGCTGGAATACGCCCACAGCCGAGGGGTGATCCACGGCGACCTGAAACCGCGCAACATCTTTCTGGCCGAGGATGGGGATGGCGCACGTCCGACGGCCATGGTAGCCGGCTTCGGGCTGGGGCGGCTGGAGGAGAGCCGAAATCTCCTCCAAGCGCCTTTGCTTTACCTGGATCCGGCTTACCTGGCCCCGGAGCAGATTCTGGGTCAGATGCTGGATGCCCGGACCGACCTGTACGGGCTGGGCGTGATTCTGTACCAGATGTTCGCCGGGCGTCCACCCTTCGAGGGGTCCGACCGCGAGGTGATGGAAGCCCATCTGCGCCAGGTTCCCCGCCCGCCCCGCGAGTTGACCCCCCGCCTCTCTTTGCTCTTGGAGCACGTGGTCCTCAAGTTGCTGGCCAAGAACCCCAACGACCGGTATGCCAGCGTGCAGCAGGTGCGGCGGGTCCTGAGCGGCGTGATCGTCGGCGAGGAAGAGACGGCGCGCCAGCGCCAGTTGGTGGGCCGCGAGGCGTCGAAACGAGCGCTGCGAGAATATTGGGACGAGGCCCGGGCTGGGCGGGGGCAGATAGCCCTCATCACCGGCGAGCCGGGTATCGGCAAGACGATCCTGGCTCGACAAGCTGCCGCCCAGAGCCAGCCCTCGGTGCTTTTGGTGGGACGCTGTCGGGAGGTAGAGGGAGAACCGGCCTACGATCTCTTTGCCCAGATACTGCAAGCCTACTTTACCACCGTGCCGCCAGAGCTCCAGGAAGCAGAAGCCCGCCAACCGCTGAGCAATCTCCTTCGTCTCGTGCCCGAGATCCGGCACATGGTGCCCGATCTGCCGGAGCCGCCGCCGCTGGAGCCGCAGCAGGAACAACTGCGGCTGATGACCAGTCTGGCCCGGTTCGTCGAGCGCGCTACCCGAGAGAGGCCCTGGGTCCTTATCCTGGACGACTTGCAGTGGGCCGACCCGAGTAGCCTGGGGCTGTTGCGACACTTGGGCCGCAACCTGTCCCGGATGGCGCTGCTCGTCATCGGCACCTACCGCGACGTCGAGGTAGACCGGGGGCACCCCTTGCAGGAGGCGGTGCGGGATTTGAGCGCTCTCGCCAATTACCATCACATTCCTCTGGATCGATTGGATCGGGCCGGTGTGGGGCGGCTTCTGACCAACCTGTGGCAGCAGCCTGTGCCTGATCCACTGACCGAGCGGCTATACCGCCATACGGGAGGCAACCCCTTCTACGTGGAAGAGGTGGCCAAGGGACTGGTCGACGATGGGCTCGTCACGCTGGAGGAAGGCATGTGGCGCTTTCCGGCGCCGGAAGAGCTGCGGCTGCCCGAGAGCGTCCGGGAGGCGGTGTGGCGGCGGGTTGAGCACCTAAGCCTGGACACTCAGGGGGTGCTGCGACAGGCGGCGGTGTTGGGGCAGGTTTTCCGGTTTGATGATCTGCAGGAGATGAGCGGCCTATCGGAGTGGGAGGCGCTGGAACACTTGGACGTGGCCTTGGAGCGCCAATTGGTGGAGGAGGTGGGCGGGGACGCGCAACTCCGCTTCCGGCACGCGGGGATCCAGTCGGCCCTCTACGATGACCTGGGCCCCGTGCGGCGCCGCCTGTTGCACCGCCAGGCCGCCCAGGCGCTGGAGCGGCGGGCTGGGCCCGAGCCGGCGCGTCTCGCTGGGGAGCTGGCCCATCACTTTGGCCAGGCCGGGGACTATGAGCCAGCCGTTGGCTACGCGGTGGAGGCAGGCCGCCAGGCCCAGGCGGCCTACGCCAACGAGGATGCGGACCTGTGGTACAGCCGGGCGTTGGACATGGTGGAGCAGCTTGGGCCAGAGCGGGCGTCCGAGTTCCAACCGCTGCGGCTGGCGGACCACGAATCGCTGGGCCAGGTGTTGGCGCTATTGGGCCGGTACGACGAGGCGCTTGCGCACTACGCTGCGGCCCGGGCGCTGCTGGAGGCCGAAACGGAATCGCCTGAACAGGCCCGCCACCTGGCTGATCTGTGTCGTCAAACGGCCGCAGTCCACGAGAGGCGCTGTGAGTACGACGTCGCCCTCGAGTGGCTGGAAAGAGGGCTGGGCTATCTCGATGAAGACAAGGCGACCATTGAGATGGCCCGCATCTACCTACTTCAGGCCGGGGTGCACTATCGTCGGGGCAATAGTAAAGAGGCTCTCTATCTCTGCCAGAGCAGTTTGTCGATTGCCTCGGAGATCGGTACACGCGAGGGCCAACAAATGGTGGGCCGAGCCCGTTATTTTATGAGCCTTATCTACAGGAAACGTGGCGAATTATCTCGTGCGGTGCAGCTCTGCCGTGAGAGCGTAGAGGTCTACGGGCAGATTGATGACCTCATCGGACAGGCAAACGCGTATAACAATCTGGCCTTAGCCTACCTAGACCAGGGAGATTGGACGCGCGCCAGCAGTATGCATCGCGAGAGCTTGGCCATAAGACGCAAGGTCGGGGATGTCTACGGCGAATTGGTTAGTACGAACAATCTGGCCGAAATCCACCTAAACCGAGGCGAGTGGGACCAGGCCTACAACCTGTATGAGTGGAGTCACGCGATGTGCAAGCAGAGCGGTGTGCCCTGGGGTGAGGCGATCACAACAAGCAACTTGGCCCAGGTACACATATTCCGTGAGAATTGGTCGGATGCACGTGACTGCCTGAGCCGCAGCCAGGCCATGTTTGCCGAGATAGGCTCCGAGGAATACCTGCCAGAACTGGAGCGTCGCTGGGGAGAGCTGTACCTAAAGACCGGCGAGTTGGATCAGGCGCTTGTCCATATTGAGCGCTCGATCGAGCTGGCGGTCGAGCAGGGCAATCCGCTGGAGGAGGGTATGTCGCGCCGGATGCTGGGGCAGGTTCACCTGGCGCGCGGCGAGTGGGAGCCAGCCAGGGCTGCCCTCCGTCAAAGCCTCCAAGTCCTTATCGATCTGAACAGCGGGTACGAGGTTGCCAGGACCAGGTTGGTCCTGGCCCACCTGGCGGCGGAGACCGATTCGATTTTGGAGGAGGCCTGGTCGTATCTGGGACAGGCCATCGAGACCTTCGAGAGGCTCGGTGCCCGGACCGATCTGGATGCAGCGCGGGAGCTGGAGCAGCAGATCATATGAGGGGGCGATTTCTTCGCATCATCCTTATTCTCTTGGCCGGTGGTTTGTTGCTGCAACCGTCGGTTCCCGCCCGCGCCGCCGCCACCCTGGAGCTCTACGGTACCTTTCACGCGATGGGCGTGATCGTCACGATCGACGGCGCTGACGATCCAGACGCTGACGCTGACGCCGTCGCCAGCGTCGAGTACCGCACCGGCGGGCAGCCGTACCGGGCTGGTTTTCCCCTCTCGCGCGTCAGTGACACCCGATTCGTTGGCAGCCTGTTCTGGCTGGAACCCGGCGCCACCTACGACGTGCGCGTCACCTTTGACGACCCAGGCGGCGCGCTCGACGGCGATAGTGTGGAAGACACCGGCTCGACCCGCGCAGAGATCACCATCCCCTTGCCGACTTGGTCCTACTATGTCAGCCCCGGAGGCAGCGGGACGGCGTGCACGGATGGGAATCCCTGTTCACTGGCCGAGGGGTTGAACCAAGCCCAACCGGGGGAGGAGGTCGTCCTGCGGGACGGGGTCTATTACGAGGGCGAGATCTGGCTGCCGCGCTCGGGCGCGGCGGGTGCGCCAATCGTCATCCGGGGTCATACCGGCGAGACGGCGATACTGGATGGGGCGGACCCGGAGACCTTTACCTGGACCGCCTACGGAGGCGGCGTCTACTATGCGACCGTGAATGTGGAGAGCCCACACGTGGTCCTCGCGAATGGCGAGCGTCTCTTCCCGTACGAGAATCTGAGCAATCTGCAGACACTTAGCCGGGACAATACGCCTGGCCTGTACGCCGACGGCGCCACGCTCTACGTCCACCTGGCCGGGGACGCCGATCCTAACAGCGCCACGATGGCCGTCGCGCGTTATCCCTATGCCTTTGAGGTGGAACAGGATTTTGTCTACTTTGTGGACCTGACCTTCCGCCACTATGGCCAGGGCCAGTATGCCAAGGCCATCTACCTCAACGGCGGAAGCGACAACCTGGTACAGGGATGTACCTTTTCTTCCAACGACGTTGGTGTCGGCATCAAGCGCGACGCCCGCCGCAACGTCATCCAGGACAGCGAGTTCTACGATACGATCTTTGACTGGCCCTGGGCGGACATCAAGGAGTTGGGCGGCTTGGAGGACGGGGGCGTTGTCTTTTACGCCTATCCGTTCTCTGGTCGTGGCACCGTCATCCGGCGCAACACCTTCCACGATGACTTTGATGGTTTCGGCGCTTGCCCGGAGGCGATAGATGCCGTGACCAACGAGACCGACGTATACGAAAACGTGATCTACAACATGGGCGACGACGGGATGGAAACGGACGGCGAGTGCAGCAACGTCCGCATCTGGTCGAACACCTTCCACGACGTGCTGATGGGGATCTCGTTGGCGCCGGTCTATGATGGTCCCGTCTATGCCATCCGCAACCTCATTTACCGCACCGGCGTGGGCAACAACAGCTACACCGGCAGTCCATTCAAATTCAACGTGGGCGGCTCCGAAGAGTCCGGCCCAATGGTCCTTTTTCACAACACAGCCGACGCCGCCCTGCCCGGTAACAACGGCCTCTACATCAAGGAACCGGGTTCGTGGGCCATGATCTATGCCCGCAACAACGTCTGGGCCGGTACGGCCTACGCGGTGGAGAACTATAACGCTGCTCAGCCAATCGACCTGGACTATGACGACCTGTGGAACGGGCAAAGCGGTGACTTGGTGCGTTGGGACGACGTGCGTTACGCCACCCTGGCAGGCTTTGCCGCGGCCACGGGGCAAGAGCCCCACGGCCTCGAGGTCGAGCCTGGCTTTGCCGATGCAGCGAGCGGCGACTATACACTGGACCCGGCCAGCGGTCTGATCGACGCCGGGATCCCGATCCCCGGCATAAACGACAATTATGCCGGCAGCGCGCCGGATATCGGAGCACACGAGTATGAGGGCTATGGCTTCTTGCTGACCACGGCTCCCTCCGGCCGTGCCATCGTTCCCGGCGCTGTCGCCGTCTACACCCTGTCGGCCCAACCTGTCGGCGGCTTTAGCGCCACAGTCGCCCTGGTCGCTGCCAGCCCGTCGCCCAGCTTGACGCTTAGCCTGGTTCCACCCTCGATTGAGCCGCCTGGCCAGGCCACGCTCACTGTCACAGACACGCACTCGGCTGGATCACCCTGGCCCGATGTCTGGTATCACGTCCCCATCACCGCCACCGGCGGCGGCGTCACGCAGACCACGAGCGTGGGCCTGCTGGTGGGTGGCACGCGGGTCTACCTGCCGTCGGTGCTGCGGAGTTATACCTCCTGAGGGAGAGGTAGAGTAGAAGCTCGCTGTGTAGGGGGACGGAGGACCCGCCCCAGCTATTGCGACTCCCGGAGAAAACCTTGTATCCAGTGCTGTTTCATCTTGGCTCTTTTGTCGTGACGGGTTATGCGGCTCTGGTTGGTGCCGGCCTGATTGGGGGTGGGGTGATCGCCTGGTTGGCCGGGCAGCGGCAGGGGCTGAACCCGGTCCACGTGCTGGATGTCTCGCTGGCTGCGGCGCTGGGCGGGTTGGTGGGCGGGCGGGCCGTGTACGTCGCCGCCCACTGGGCCTATTACGGCGATCACCTGCAGCAGGCGCTGCGACTGTGGGGTGGGGGGCTGGCCTGGCACGGAGCGCTGGTGGGCGGGCTGCTCGTTGCGTCCGTTTATTGCGCCGTGCGTCGAATCCCACCCCGGCTGATGCTGGACGCACTGACGCCGGGCGCAGCGTTTCTGGCGGCCTGCGGCTGGTTGGGGTGCTTGCTGAATGGCTGCGCCTATGGGATAGAGACCTACCCTGGCCAGGGGCTGCTCTGGTCGCTGAGCCTGGAACTCCCCGACCTGTATGGTATCTGGGTGCCGCGGGTGGCGGTGCAACTGCTAGGAGCGGCCTGGGGCGGAATCGTGCTGGCTGTCGTCGTTTTCGTGGGGCGGTGGGTGCGGATGGAGGGGCTCCTGTTCCCGCTCTGGCTGGCTATTTACACCCTGGGTTCGTTCGGTCTGGGATTTCTGCGGGCCGATGAGACCCTCTTGGTATTGGGCTGGCGGGCCGACCAGGTGGTGGATCTGGCGCTGAGCCTAGTTGGGGCTTTCATTCTCACGGGTGGCTTGTTCAGGGCAGGCAAAGAAGATTCCGCTGCTCTCCCTGGGGACTGATCGGCCTGCGGGAGCGCGAATGGTGAGGAGAGACGATGATCGAGATAACAGTGCCCGGACGGTCCACGTATCGCGTGGAGCACCTGGTGTTGGACGTCAACGGCACCATAGTGGCGAAAGGTGAGTTGATCGAGGGGGTGGCTCAGCGCCTGGTTGAGCTGAGCCGCTCGGTCGAGGTGCACATGGTCACCGCCGATACCCGGGGCCAGCAGAGCGCCATCGACGCCCAGTTGGGAATAACGGCCACGCGCATCCAGCCTGGGGATGAAGCCGATCAGAAGGCGTCTTTTGTGCGCTCACTGGGAGGTGATGGGGTGTGCGCCATCGGTAACGGGACTATCGACGCGGGAATGCTACGCGAGGCCAAACTCGCCATCGCGGTACTGGGGGAGGAGGGGCTGGCGGTGGAGGCGCTGAACGCGGCTGACGTCGTCGTTCCGCACATCAACAGCGCGCTGGACCTGCTGCTGTTTCCCCTCCGGCTCGTGGCCACTTTGCGGTGCTGAGCGGCGAGATTGTTACCTTGCGATTTGAACCCGGTGTGGTATCATAGCGTTGGAAAGTAGGAAAATCCGACGGGAGACCAGAGATGGAGACGATCAAAGTCCGCAAAAAGTACCAGATCACACTTCCCACCGCCATACGTGAAGCGGCTGGTGTGTACGAGGGGGACTTTTTGACCGCTACGGTCCAAGAGGATGGCACGATCGTGCTGCACCCCGCCAGGCTGGTGCATGCCGATGAGGCCTTCTTCTACACCCCAGAGTGGCAGGCAGCCGAGTGCGAGGCGGATGAGGATCTGGCAAGTGGACGCTACGATGACTTTGATACGATGGCTGATCTGCTCGTTGACTTGGAGCGGCAAGAGGCTGAGCTGTCCGACGGCGAGGCAGAGTAATGCCGGTACGCTGTACCAAGCGCTTCAATCGCGCATTCCTCGAGCTGCCGGTTCATATTCGCAGGAAGGTCAAACGCACCCTTGCTCTGCTCGATCAGGATTCTTCCCACCCCGGCCTGCGCGCCAAACGGCTGTCCGGTCACCGTGACATATTCTATGCCCGCGTTGACCGGAACCACCGGATCACCTATGAGCGGCGTGGCGACGTGCTGATCCTGCGCAACGTGGGCCGCCACGACGAGACGCTCAGGAACCCGTAGGATTCCCTATCTTTCCTGAATCTTGCCCGCTGCCCGGCGCTCTTTGATGACCTCGGTGGCGATAGAGTCGGGTACCTGGTCATAGCGACGGAACTCTAGCGTAAAGGTACCCCGGCCCTGCGTCAAACTGCGCAGGGCGGTGGCGTAACCGCGAGCCTCGGCCAGGGGTACCTCGCCATTTACGTTGCGCACGTTGCCGTGCACGTTCATCGTCCTTACCGTGCCACGCCGCCGGCCGATGTCGGCCACGACAGTCCCCAGGTATTCTTCATCTATGTTGATGTCCGCCCGCATCACGGGTTCCAGCAACGCAGGGTCGCCCTGGCGCACCGACTGTCGCGCCGCCATTGAACCGGCGATCTGAAAGTCCATCGTGGCCGAGTCTACCTCGTGAAACCGCCCGCCTAACAACGTCACGCGCACATCGGTAACCGGGTAGCCGGCGATGACTCCTTTTCCCAGGGCCTGGCGCACCCCCATCTCGGTAGGACGCACGAAATCGCGCGGAAACTCGGAAGGCGGAGCCTTGTCCTCAAAGAGGACCCCCTCTCCACTCTCCAATGGTTCGATCCGCAGGTGGACCTCGGCAAAGTGACCGCGGCCGCCCGACTGCTTTTTATAGGTGCCGGTCACCTCGATGGCCCGGCGTACCGTCTCTCGGTACGAGACCTGCGGCGAACTTACCTGGGGTGTCAGGCCAAACTCGGATCGTAGTCTATCCACCGTGATTTCCAGGTGGAGCTCACCCATCCCCGACAGCGTCATTTCGCCCGTCTCAGGATCGAGTTCGGTGATCAGCGTGGGGTCCTCGTCGCAGAGATGCACGACGGCCTGGCGCAGTTTCTCGCGCTCTGCGGTGGTCGAGGCGGTCAGCGCGACTGCGATGACCGGGTCCGGGAATTTGTAACTCTCCAATTGGATGGGATGGTCCGGATCACATAGGGTATCGCCGGTGACGGCCGATTTGACGCCCACCAGTGCCACCACGTCGCTGGCTTGCATATGGTCCACCTGCTCGCGCCGGTTGCCGTGCATGCGGTAGATCCGGCCCACGCGCTCAGAATCGCCGGTACGGGGGTTGTAGATAACCTCGCCAGTCTTTAGGTGACCGGAGAACACGCGCACCCACGTCAGGTGGCCCACGTGCGGGTCGGTGACGATCTTGAAAGCAGATGCGCACAGCGGTGCGCTGGCGTCGTCCGCCCGTTCGATGATATCACCATCGCTGCCGGGGGTGGTGCCCAGTATGGGTGACATATCCACGGGGGCCGGCAGGTAGTCGACTATGGCGTCGAGCAAGGGTTGCACGCCAATGTGGTCGCGCGAAGCGCCGAACAAAACCGGCACCAGTTTGCCAGCCACGGTGGCGCGGCGTAGGGCTGCCCTGAGGACGTCGGTGCTGGGTTCATCCTCGCTCAAGCACTGCTCAAGTAGCGCATCGTCCGTCTCGCAGATTCTATCTACCAGAGACTGCCGTGCCGCCGCGACCTGGGCCTCCATCTCGGGTGGGACCGGTCTTACGATTGGGTCGTCTACCGGGTCGTCCGTGGCCGATCCATCCCCGTCCCGCCAGATCAGCGCTTGCTGGCTGTAGAGATCGACGACGCCCCTAAAGTCGCCTTCGCGGCCAATGGGGAGCTGCAAGGGCAGGGCATACGGTGTGAGGCGTTCACGGACCTCGCCCAGGACGCGCTCAAAGTCGGCGCCCAGCCGGTCAAGCTTGTTGATAAAGATCACGCGCGACAGGTTCTCGCGGTTCGCGTGCATCCAGACCGCCTCGGTCTGGGGCTCGACGCCGCCCACGCCACACAGCACGATCACCGCGCCGTCGATGACGCGGAGCGAGCGCACAACCTCGGCGGTGAAATCGACGTGGCCGGGTGTGTCGATCAGGTTGACGCGATGGTCGCGCCAATGGAAGGCCGTAGCCGCCGACATAATCGTAATGCCACGCTCCCGCTCCTGCTCCATCCAGTCCAGTTGCGTATCGCCATCGTCGACGCTGCCGGTGCGGTGGATACGCCCGGTGTAGTAAAGGATCGCCTCCGACGTGGTCGTTTTGCCTGCATCCACGTGGGCAAAGATGCCTATGATGCGTACGTTTTCGATTGATGCTTCCTTCTTCTTGGCCATACCTCTCACTTGTCCTTCAATACTCACACAAAAGGCGTTCAGCCGACGTGCAAATGGCCGAACGCCCATCTTACACAACCAAGCTAGATATTATACCAGAAAACCGTGAATTTACCAGTCGCCGATGGACTGAGGTGCATTTGTCGCTCGGGGCACCTGTCATTGCGAGCGAAGCGAAGCAATCTCCACGTAGCGGAATGGGAGATTGCTTCGGACAAAAGACGCCCTCGCAAAGACGGGGAAACCAGAGTGCCCCCAGGAACAAACACGCTCATGGACTCGGGAACCGAGGGCCCCCCTATCTCGCTTTCGCGGCCTGGTAGTCGCTGTAGCCGCCGATGTACTCGGTCAGCGTCCCCTCGTCTAGTTCGACGATATGGTCAACCACCCGATCCAAAAAGTACCGGTCGTGAGAGATCACCAGCGTCGTGCCCTCGAACTCGGCCAGCGCCTCCTCCAGCACCTCCGCCGAGGGGATATCCAGGTTGTTCGTCGGCTCGTCCAGCATCAGAAAGTTGGCATCCGAGAGCATCAACAGCGCCATCTGGAGGCGGCTGCGCTCGCCACCGGAGAGGTTGCGCACCAGTCCCCGCGCCTGCTCGTAGGTGAAGAGGAACTTTTTGAGAAAGGCCACGGCTGCCTCCTCCGACAGCGGAGCCGCGCGGCGAACCGTGTCGATCAGCGTGCGCCCATAGTCCAACGTCTCGTGTTCCTGGGCGTAGTAAGCGACCTTGATGCTGGGCCCGATCTTGATCTCGCCGCCGCTGGGGGGTTCCTGTCCCAGGATCAGCCGGAATAGGAGCGACTTGCCCGCCCCGTTCGGACCCACCAGTCCCACCCGCTGGCCACGCCAGACGAGGAGATCGAGGCCAGCCAGGATGATGTCATCGCCGCCATCGGCGGCGGGGAACACCTTGTCCAGATCGACGATCTCGAGCACTTTGTTGGAGCCGCGCCAGCCGTTGAGTGCCAGCTCCATCTGACGCCGTTCCAGGATGGGTTTGTCAATTCGATCCATTCTGTCCAGTCGCTTGAGGATGTTCTGTCCCCGGCGGATGAACTTGTTGTTGTCATAGACGTGCCCCCACGTCAGCAGCCGCTTGGCGGCCTGCTCCAGGCGCACGATCTCCTTATGCTGGGCCTGATAGCGCTGTTGCTGTCGCAACAGGCGGGTCTGTTTCTCCACAGCGTATTCAGAGTAGCCGCCGGGATAATGGGTCAGCCGCCCATCCTCCAGTTCGACGATCTCCTCAGCCACCAGGTCGAGCAGGTAACGGTCGTGGGACACGATGATGACGGCGCCTTTGTAGTCGTTGATGAATTTCTCAAGAAAGGCCTTGCCCTCCAGGTCAAGGTGGTTGTCCGGCTCGTCGAGCAGCAGTAAGTCGGGCTGGGTGATCAGCAACTTGGCCAATCCCACCAGCTTTTTCTGGCCGCCACTGAGGACCTCCACCGGCAGGGCAAAGTCAGCCTCGGAAAAGCCCAGGCTACGCAGCGTCGAGCGGACGCGCCCTTCGTAGCCAGGTCCACCCAGCCGTTCGTATTCGTCCAACAGCCGGGATTGCCTGTTCAGGACGCGTGTCAGAGCCTTTTCGTCGCCATAGACAGCCGGGTCGGCCAAGTGGGCCTCCACGTCGGCCAGCTTGGACTCGATCCGCGCCAGCTCGGTCGAGGCGGTCACGGCCTCCTCCCACACGGTGTGGCCCGGTGCCAACTGGGGTTCTTGATGCAGGTAGCCAACGGTCAGCTCCTTGCGGCGGACGACAAATCCGCTGTCGCTGCTCAACTCCCCGGCGATGAGCTTTAGCAGGGTGGACTTGCCGCAGCCATTTGGCCCAACGAGGCCTACGACGCGGTCGTCGTGGATCTCCCACGATAGGTTCTCGAAAACAGGGTCGAGACTATAGGTGACTGTCACATGGTCCAGGTTTACGGCGATCATTCGATACTCCCTACAAAAAAAGCCGTGGACTGGTGCGCCCACGGCTGTTCTAGTTCATCTACGTTATGTCAACTTAAAACAGGCGCACCACGACAAGGAAAGATCGCCGCTCCGGAGGCCATACGGCACAGGTTCAACATTCGGTTCAAACTTGGGTCGTAGTGATACACCCTTCTATCTCCTGAATGATACAAACGGCATTATACCGCAGGGGAGTGAGCTTGTCAAAAGCATGGGCTGCGCTACGCATCTTAGGGTTGGCCTAGCCCTCAATATGTGCTTTCGCTCCGCTTGGTCACCCGAGCCACAACCACGGTCTGCTCACTATCCAATACGACGTAGACTACCCGGTAGTCCCCAATCCGCACCCGGTAGGTGCCTTTCCCGGCCCCCTTTACGGGGCTGCATCCTGGTGGTCGGGGTTCTTGGGTCAGGGATTTGATCGCGGCAATGATCCTGGCCTGATCCTGACGGGGCAGGCGGGCCATCTCCTTTCTGACCCGTTTGCCTACCCTAATCTGGTACGCCATCGCTGTCCTGTTCCAGTTCTGCTATCAGCTCCTCCAGGGAAATCGCCTCGCCGTGCTCGTGTTCTTCAAGGGCCTCGTGGGCTGCCACAGCGTCCTCCAGTTCCTCCAAAAGTTGCAGGTCCTCGACGCTGATCACCGCTGCTTTGGGTTTCCCCCGGCTGGCGACGATGATACGTTCTTGTCCGTAGGCTGCGCGGTTCAGAACCTCGGACAGTGTGTCCTTCATCTCGCTAACGCTTATCATGGTCATAGTTGGTACCTCCTGCTTCCAGGTATCCGGCCTCAGAATCCCTATTGGCCTTTAAGGGTATTATACCATTTGGGGTCTTTTTGGGCAATGATGCCAGTTGCGTGGGAGAAGGCGAAGGTGCTGCAGCGTTCAGACACAGATCCGTGTCAGGATACAGCCCGGCGGTTCCGGTTGGTTGCCAACTACCCTTTGGCCAAGGTGCGGTTGGGGAGCGAGAGCGTCCTGCAGAGGTCGGCGCGGGCAAGGGTGCGGGCGAGCAGGACCAGCGCGACCTAGGGGAAAATACCTATTTCACGCCATCAGACCTACGCCCTTTCTCTCGCCACAGGACACGCCTTTCCACCGATGACACCAGCGGGACAGTGT
>CAYUIS010000111.1:0-17514 GCA_964444825.1 uncultured Anaerolineales bacterium
GGATCGGAAAATACTATTACGCAGCTATCGCTGTGAATACGGTCATTTCCGTGATCGTCAGTCAAGTGTTAGCGTGAATTGAAGCTTGGAGAACGAACGGTAGACGTGTGTGCAAGAGTTGCGGCCCAACAAAGCTGCACCCGACCGCCTTCGGTGTGGGTATGCGTAGCGGTTTTGCAGGAAATGTAGCCAGTACAATAATGTAGGCCATCAATAACGGCAGCGGGTAACGCAAGCCGTTGGGCGGCAAAGACCCTACATCCGCAGTTACAGGAAGTGTGATTATGGGCTTTGACATTTCAAAGAGTCTACAATTCTATCAAGCGATATACCCTGCAGCACTCGCCACTATGAACTCCTCAACGAGTTCATATATATGTGGCAAGTAATCTATCAAGAGAGATAGAGTCCGGCAAGATAAAGATACTATATGCTGGTGGCGATGAAATACCCCTTGTGCCAAACCCCAAGCGCAAAAGCGGCTAACCAGCAGTTAGCGGACCAAACACGATCAAGAAGCAGTGACAATCGACTATTTGAAAGTTAGGCGCAGTTTAAAGCTTTTGAGGAGGAATAGGAAATGAAAGTTAAGAGGTTTCTCGCGCGTATTCTCCATGTTGCCCTTCTTCTCGTCCTTGCGGGGGGACTGGGACAGAGTCAGGCCCAGCGACTGGGACCGCAGGTGCTCTCCCCCCAGGACGCCATAGGTACCGTCTTTACCTATCAGGGCCAGCTCAAGAAGGACGGTAATCCTGTCAACAGCAACTGCGACTTGCAATTCAGCCTGTGGGACGCGGCAGGCAGCGGCTCGCCACCCATTGGCGGTACGCAGATTAGCGCCACACAGACCATAACCAACGTCAGCGTGACGAACGGCCTGTTCACCATTCCTGACCTGGATTTTGGCAACGGAGCCTTTAACGGTGAAGGGCGCTGGTTGCAGATCGCGGTCAATTGTGTGGGCGACACAGGATACATGGACCTTGCACCTCGCCAAGCTCTCACCCCAGCGCCCTACGCAATGGCACTGCCTGGCTTGTGGACACAGCAGACCGGCAGCAGCCCCAATCTCATTGGCGGCTATAGCGGCAACAGCGTCACGGCGGGCGTGACGGGTGCGATCATAGGCGGTGGTGGCGGGGCAAGTACCTACATCAACCAGGTGACGGATGACTATGGAACAGTGAGCGGCGGTGTAGGAAACCGGGCAGGAGACGATTCTGGGACCGTCTTGGACGCGAGATACGCTGTCGTTGGCGGAGGTTACAACAACGTAGCAAGCGGTGAGTACGCCAGCGCTGGGGGCGGCTACAACAACGTTGCAAGCGGCGAGCATGCCAGCGTTGGTGGCGGCTACTACAATACCGCCAGTGGCAACTATGCCATCATTCCTGGCGGGCAGTCGAACATCGCGGACGGTACCTTTAGTTTCGCCGCCGGGCGAGGGGCACTAGCCAACGCCCAAGGTTGCTTTGTCTGGGCCGATTCTTACGGTTTTGGCTCTGTCGCCTGCGACGATAATAATCGCTGGGTAGCCCGCGCCAGTGGCGGAGTCTACTTTTATACGAATACCAGCCTCAACGCCGGCTCCTACCTGGCCGCGGACGGCAGTGCCTGGAACGCCGTCAGCAGCCGCAGCCGCAAGGAGAACTTGGCGCCGGTGGACGCCCGCAAGCTCCTTGCCAAGCTTGCTGCGATCGAGGTTGGCACCTGGAACTACAAGGTGCAGGATCCTTCCATCCGCCACGTTGGGCCGATGGCAGATGACTTTAACGCGCTGCTGCCGGGCCTGGGTGGCGAGGGAGAGGAATATATCAACAGCTTGGATGCCGATGGCATAGCTCTGGCCGCCATCCAGGGGCTCTACGAGCTTTCCCAGGAGCAAAGTGCTCACATCGAGGCATTGGAGACCGAGAACACCGCCCAGCAGAAACAGATTGACGGCCTGGAGGCGCGCCTCGCTGCGCTGGAGCAGGGGCTGCAGGCCAACGACCCAGTAGCCCTGTCGTTCCATACAGGGTGGTCGGGTTGGTTTATATTGAGCGGGTTGGCTACACTAGGCGTCGTTTTCACGCGACGACGTGGCGGAAGAGGCGGGCTATGAGACGCGGGGTTCTCCTCATAGTGGTATCATCCGTCTTTTTGGTCCTCGTCGTGTCAGCGCTCGCCCAGTCAAACGGTGGCTACGACTTGACCTGGAACACGATAGATGGCGGCGGGGCAACGTTCAGCACAGGCGGTGGCTACGAGTTGGGCGGCACCGTCGGACAGTCAGATGCTGGAGCTATGAGCAGCAACGGCTATACGCTGACGGGCGGCTTTTGGAGCGGGGCAGTGCTAGAGCACAAGATCTACTTGCCCCTCGTCATACGCAACTTTCAGGCGCAGTAGATTGTGTTTTTGTCAAGCGAAAAAGTACCCATTTGATAGACGAAAGATGGCCCACCTGAGCCTCGCCGAAGAAATGATGATCAATTGGGTCACTTGTGTTTCTTCATCCATATGTCGCCGCAACCGTACCGGCAAGGACAAAGAAATGGGTGCAGAACCGGTAGTGCGGATCGAGCCGACCGCCCTATCGGGCAAGCATATCGGTGTTCATCTCGTTGTTGCAGTCGGTCTGGATTGAGGTGCACTTTACCCACCCGGGCGGCGGCTCATCCGCGCCCCGTTAGTGCTGCCTCTACGCTAGGGAGAACTCAGTTCTATGATCAAGAATCGTGTTATAGTCATTCAAAGTGTTTTGATGCTAGTGTTGTTACTTGGATGTGTCAGTATGGCACCTCCTTTGCTTGAACCAATCACGCCACATGCGGTAGTGGCAGACGCGCGACCAGTTGTGATTGATACGGACATGGCACCGGACGACTGGTTGGCAATCCTCTACCTTCTTGGACGGTCTGATGTAGATATCCAAGCGATTACTGTTACAGGAGCAGGTGAGGCACATTGTTCTGCAGGTACACGAAATGCACTTGACTTGGTAGCGTTGGCAGGCCGACCTGAAATCCCCGTTGCTTGTGGGCGCGAGGCGCCACTGGAAGGGGATCATGCTTTCCCAACAGAGTGGAGGGAACGCGTCGATGATTTGCTTGGACTAGCGCTTCCCGAGAATAGCAGAGAAGTGTCTAGCGAGTCTGCAGTTGAGTTACTGACTCGCGTCATACAGGGGTCGCCGCAAAAGGTACATCTCATTGTGCTGGGCCCACTGACGAATGTGGGAGAGGTGCTGGAATCTGAGCCTGCATTGGTGATGAATTTGGAGATGATCACAGTGATGGGGGGAGCGGTAGAGGTGGCAGGTAATGTCGGATCATCTTCAAGCATTGAAAATGAGGTAGCAGAGTGGAATATCTATGTGGATCCGCGAGCCGCAGCGGAGGTTTTTGGTTCAGGAGCACCGGTTACACTGGTGCCTCTGGACGCGACCAATTACGCACCTCTAACGATGGACTTCTACAGACGCCTGGAGGGGGATCGAACGACATCTGTTGCAGAGTTTGTGTACCGCGTGCTGGAAGCACAGGAGGAAAACGTTCGTTCGGGATGGTATTACTTCTGGGACCCGCTCGCGGCAGCTATTGCAACCGAAGAAGGATTGGGTACCTTTCAGGAGATGTCCTTGGTGGTGGTTGAAGAAGAGGGGACAGAAAGCGGACGAACGCTAGAGAGTGAGAGGGGATTCGTCATTCGAGTGGCGATGACAGCTGACCGGGAGCGATTTGAGGCGCTGTTCTTGAATGCCGTGAATGGTCGTCTGCCATAGAGAGTGATGAGGCAGCCTAACAACTCGCTGGAGCTGACGTGGCTATCATGGAGCTTGGCGAGGTTGGTTGGGACAGCTACTGAGGTTGGTGAGCGAGGGGGTGACGGCCTGTACCGCCACGCAGCTCAGCTCGCGCCGTTAGCGGGCTAACGAATGTTCTAATTATGATTTTTCTTTTAGGTGGTCCCCCAAGAGTTGGAAAATCAATAATCTCCAGTGAGATTCGGCAGAAACGTGCTGTGAGTGTTGTTTCAACGGATACCCTCGGTGCAGTGCTGGAGAGTGTTCTGAGCCCGGAAGCGGCGCCAGACTTGTTTGTTTTTGGCAAGTTTAATGAAATGCCCATGGCAGAGCGGGTGAAGTCAATGATGAAGGATCCTGCAGAGCTTATTGATTATGTGAGAAAGGAAAGTCATATCGTTTGGAAGGCGGTAGAGGCTTTTATCAGGAGAGAGAATAATGAGGGTCGAGATGCACTAATTGAAGGAGTTGCTGTTCTTCCAGAGTTGATGAGTCAGCTTGAGGATATCCCTTATCGGGTTGTATTTATTGGAAATCAAGGGGAAAATCACAAAGAGAACATCAAGAAATCTGCTGAAGAGAATGAGCATGATTGGATGCGGGGTGTAAGCGACCAATACATTGGGGCTTTTGCGATGTTTGTGAAGCGGATGAGTGCCTACATCGAGCAGGAGGCTAAGAAGTATGGCTTCGAGTATATAGAGATGGACAAAGAGTTATTTGAGGATGTAACGGAAGAGGTTATGAAATCACTAGGATTGAGCGCCAGATAACCATCACATGCAGTCCGACCGTCTTGCAGCGTAGCGCGCGCCGCGACCAAAGCAAAAGTGGCTCTGATTTTTGTGTTTTGTCGTGCCAGAACCGGCGGCGGCTGATGTGGAGCGTAGGGCAGTAGCCTGCTGCCATTCCACTCACTTCTCCCACTCAGTGCAATTGCGCAGAATACGCCAAGTCCACAATCGTCCCCGGTGTCAGGGGAACGAAAGCGGCATGTGCAGAATAACGTGTTGTCCCTCGTAAATGCCATGCAACGTATTCCGTTGCCGCAATGTACTCATTGCCCATATCACTGCCAGCGTGTTCATCAACGACGATGAACGGGGCCTGCACGCCGATTACGAGGAATGGCTGGAAGAACTGGCCCCCCACGAGCCGATCAGCCGCTACCGCCACAACCGGACCGGTGAGGCCTGTCCTGAGCGGAGTCGAAGGAACAACGGCGACGCCCACCTGAAGCGCCAGATCATGGGCTGCGAGGTCGTCGTGGCAATCACTGACGGGCGGCTGGATTTTGGCCCGTGGGAGCAGATCTTTTACGGCGAGTTCGACGGCCGGCGCCGGAAGCGCGTTTTGGTTAA
The DNA here is from genome assembly GCA_964444825.1 of uncultured Anaerolineales bacterium. GTDB lineage: Bacteria > Chloroflexota > Anaerolineae > B4-G1 > B4-G1 > CAYUIS01. Next base: position 5,149 of record CAYUIS010000111.1, read on the forward strand.
GATTATCGGGGAGTAGGAGAACGCTGTCGTGATGCAATCAGGTTATCGGACGCAGATAGACGCCGAGAAGTTTGCCTGTGTGCTAGCCCAGTTCCCCCACTCGTTCCACGCCAACCGGGCCAACCGCGGGTATCTCAAACGCGTCCGGGAGGGATTTGACGATCTGCCCGTCTGGGCGAGAAAGTAATCAGGGACCTACCGAGTTTCAGGGCAGAGGAATATCAACCGGAGCGTCTTGCTCAGCAGATTGTGCAGCAGCCAATACAAGGCGAAGCGAGCGAACGCCCTCCTCAATTGGTACGGCGGTGGGACGATCCTCGCGGATAGCCGCCAACAGATCTAGTGTCTCCGCTAGATGCATATCCTTTTCACTTGCAACTGTCGTCGTCGCCGGCCACTCCTGCCGGGTATGATGAAACACCGCGTGATTGGCGTCCTCAAGATCAGCCGTGATGTCTGGTAGGACCACGCGCATATCGTAATCCCAGCGCTTCGGTATGGCCCCGTTCGTCGCTGCCAGTACGGCTATACCACCAGAATCGAACCGGACGACGGTCCCACTGGCGTCTTCGGCTGTATAATCCGCTGCGTCACGGTGGAACAGGTTGCCCTGCATCGAGTAGACGCGCACCGGCTCACCCAGGAAGAAACGGGCCAAGTCGAAAAGATGGATGACCTGTTCCACCAATTGACCGCCGCTCTTCGTTCGATCCTGCCACCACCAGCTATGGAGAGAGTTGCATGCATATCGGGCGGACATAAACGCCCGTCCCTCAATCTTTGCATCCTGTACGTGTCGCTTGAGCCACAGCGCTGCGTCTCCATAACGATACATAAACCCTACCTGACTCTTGACCTCACTGGCCTTGACGTGCTCAGCCATGGCCTGGGCCAAATCTATCGTCAGGGCGATGGGTTTCTCAATCAAGAAATGGACGCCGTGGCGGCAGGCGAGTTCCACTTCGTTGCTATGCGCGTAGGGGGGGAGACAAATGTACACCAAGTCCAGGTCAAGCTCATCGAACATCTGCTCGTAATCGACGTACACCTGCCCTTTGTCCTGGCCGAACGCGTGGTTGTAGGCGATGGCGCTCTCAACCATCTTGTCGCAGAAACCAACCAATTGCACATCACTTTCTAACGCGGCCAGCCGCTCGGCATGTCGCCGGGCGAAATGTCCACAACCAATGATGCCCGTTCGAAAGGCTTTCATAGCTGTTGCCTCCTCACTTACCATTATAGGTCAGAAGAAGCTTGACCTTGTCTCCAGGTGATTCATCAATCATCGCATAGGCCTCGGCAGCCCGCTCAAAGGGGATTCTCGCACCGATCAACGGCTTAACCTGGAGTTTCTGCTCCTCCAGCAAACTGATCGCCTCGCGCTCAAGCCGGGACATGTCCCACATAGGCTGACAACGATGCGAACAACCCCAAACCGGCATGCTGGAGCGAAGCGTCACCCGATTATGATGCCATTCACTCGACAGGTCAACGCGCCCTCTCTCGTCTCCGTAGAAGCTGACGGTCACCACCAACCCCTCTCTATGCACGCACCGAATGGCCTGTTGCAACGCAGCGTAGACACCCGAAATCTCTATGGCCACGTCAGCACCCGCCCCGCCGCTGGCCTCCTTGATGGCAAGTCCTGCACCACATTCCGCTGGATTCACTGTCACGTCGGCTCCCAACTTTCTAGCCAGTTCAAGGCGTCCTGGAATGGGGTCAACGGCAAAGATTTGTCTGGCCCCATTCAGACGAGCCATCTGCACGGCCAACATTCCGATGGCTCCAAGGCCAAAAATGGCTACCCGGTCTCCCAATTTGATGGCCGCATCGTGGATACCGGCCAGAGCAAAGCGTGCTGGGTCAGAAAACACCATCGTTTCATCAGCCACGCCCTCCTTGATCGGATGCACCCTGTCTTCTGGCATAATCGCAGTCTGACGGTGCTTCCACTCCCCGTGGACGTGGTCGCCAGGTCTGAACCTATGTACCTCAGGTCCCACCTTGATCACCACCCCCCCGGCCCACGACCCCGTCGGATGCGGAAAGAAGGGCGCAGGCACCTCGTCGTCACGGAGGGATCTGAACAGGCGGAGTGCTGGGTCCCACACTTGATCGGCAAAAGGCACGATCCCTCGATACACGTTGATCTCCGTGCCGTGCTTGATGCCACTGACTGTGGTCTGTATCAGGATCTCGTTACTAACCGGGGCTCTGTCTTCGTATGCCACAAAGGCGACTTTTTTGGGTGATTCGACTACCAGTTCCAAAGGCATATTCTTGCTCCTCGTTCTTCACCTTGCGCACATTCGGGCAGGGTGGCAACTAGCTCCCAGGGGTAGTCCTACGTCAGCATGATACATAGGTTGAAGTGGAAAGTCAAAACTCTATAGTCAGGCCCGTCAATCCCGAAAGTCTTTGCCGCATATCACAAGCAGCGTGTTCATCGATGACGACGAACGGGGCTTGCACGCCAATAACAGGAGAAAGCCATCGGCTTTCTCCTTAAGGGATTGCGCCCAATCCCCAGTGGCCATGGAAGAGCTAGCTTCCCATGAGCCCATCAGCCGCTACCGCCACAACCGCACTGGCGAGGCCTGTCCTGAGGAGCCTCCCGAGTATATCGAGGGGCGGAGTCGAAGGAACAACGGCGACGCCCACCTGAAGCGCCAGGCACTGTAGTGGACTACGGGTCACTGTGATGGGCCGCGAGGTGGTGGTGGCGGTTACAGACGGGCGGTTCGACGACTCGGCTGAGCTCGTCGAAGTCTTTGGCCCGTGGGAGCAGATCTTTTACGGCGAGTTCGACGGCCGGCGCAGGAAACGCGTGTTGGTCAAGATTATCGGTGAATGAAAGACCCAAACTCCTTGATCTGGCATAGATTTGACTCTCCAGCAGAGTTGTAGTAGGATTGAGTAGGCAAGGAACAGGCCCACGGTTAATCATTACCCATTGCTGGGCTTGAGCACTACACCCTATATGGAGTTTGGCGATGAGCACTGTTGGAGACACACAGACTAAGAGACGATCCCCAGAGATTGTACTTCGGGATGGCCGACCTGCGGCAGTGATCCTGGACATTGACGAATACCAGGATATGCTGGAGCGACTGGAGGACCTGGACGATCTGGAAATGCTTAGGAAAGTGAGAGAAAAGCCCCTCAAGTTCAGAAAACTGGACGAGTTCCTGGCAGAGTATCACCCGAATGTATGAGATCTATCTGGAACGGGCGGCAGAACGAGACCTGAGAAAGCTTTCCGCAGAGATATTCCATCGCATCATTCCCCGCATCCACGCTTTGGCCGACAACCCAAGGCCTCCAGGGTGTCGCAAACTCACAGGCTCAGACAATGACTGGCGGATCCGGATCGGAGATTACCGGGTCATCTACGAAATCGATGATGCTACAAGGAGCGTGAGGGTATTTCGGGTCAGACATCGCCGGGAAGCATATCCGTAGAGCCGATGTTCGGCCCAAACAGCACCCAGTTCGTTATTGATCTCCACACGAACCGGTCAGCAACTACCATCACAATCGCACCGGCGAGGCCCGTTCTGCGTGAAACGCAGGGACAACGGCGACGCCCATCTCAAGCGGCAGATTATGGGCCGCGAGGTCGTCGTGGCGGTCACCGACGGCCGGTTGGACGACTCGGCCGAGCCTCAGGCCGAGGGCTCGTCAAAGTCTTTGGTCCGTGGGAGCAGATCTTTTATGGTGAGTTTGGCGGTCGGCGCAGAAAGCGCGTGTTGGTCAAGATCATTGGAGAATAGAAGCCACTGACTCGTCGTAGTTGAGCTTCTCTGCAGGGCTGCGTCAGTCCCTATGGTGCTCGAACAGTCACGAGTGCCGCCCCCCGCTCGAGCTGTTGCCGATCCAGGGTGACTAGAGTGTCGCTCAACTGGTCTGCCAGAGCGACATAAACCGCATCGCAGCCACGGATCCGATGCTCAACAGCTATCACAGCAGCCTGCTCTGCCATCGCCAACGTGACTGGGATCAGTTCGATCACCTTTGAGCGCGCTAGTTGCTGCACAACTCGATGGGCCAACGTCGGGTCTCCGACCCCACGACTGAGAGCAGCAGCAACTTCGGATAGTAGGATGACCGGGGCAACGATAGATTCGTCTGCCGCCCGGGCTTGCTCGAACCATGCCCAGCACCTAGCGTGCTCTCTCTCGTATGCATTGACCAAGGCAATGGTGACACTGGCATCAATGACGGCCATGAGTTACCTGCGCTGTTCAGCAATGAGTTCCACGCCACTCTTTTCCGATGTCCAGGCGGACGCCACCTCCTGGGCCAGGGCCTTCATCTCTGCAAGGGCAGTATCGATCTCTACTCGGCGTAGCCGCTGCGCCTCCTCTTTGGTTAATGGTCGTAGCACTGCCACAGGTTCACCGCGTAAAGTCACCACGTACTCGCTCATCTCCTCTCGCACAGCACGTATGACGCGAGAGGTCTGGTTTTTCAGTTCACGCACACCAATGGTAGTAGGCATCGTCCATTCCCCCTCCGGATGTAGCTACAAGGTAGCTACATTATAGCAGGTAACGTGGACGTTGTCAATCCTGTCCTAGCCTGGAAGCACTGGCTTGCCATTTCAGGATGATTGGCAATCGCCTCACTAGGCAGCAGTAGCTTTTTGTGGTATTCTGAACCTGTTCAGTCTAGAAACAAGGAGCACAGTCGCCCGCGTCCTACAGGCTATCACGTTGCGGAACGGTTACCACTCCGCAACGTGAAAACGATCCCAAGCTACTTGGGCAGGTACTCAGCCGCCCAGCCGATGTCCAGCTCCTGTAGCTTTTCGACCGTGGGCACTCCCGTCTCCCGATCCCACCCCATCATCACATAGTAGGTGTGGATCGCCTCGCGGAGTTCCTCCAGGTCGATGCCGCCCTCAGCGAGGGCCCCGCCCTTGGTCGGGCTGTAGCTGCGGGGACAGAGCTGGTCGTCCTCGACGGTGAACCCCTCGCGCATGTTGAACGTGCGGGCCAATGTCATCGCCCGCTCGCCGACCTTGAGCAGTTCGTACTCGCTGACGTTCCATCCCGTGGCGGCCTTCACCAGGTCGGATATCTCCCACAGGCCCCAGGCGGTGAAGAAGCAGAGGGGCAGGCAGTTCTGCAAGGTCATAAGCATTGTGTGATAGATCGCGGCCCGCACTTTCTCTGGCCCGAGGCTGTCCAGCGCCATGGCCTCCAGCACGCCCATCTCCCGCAGTTGCTTGTCCGGCATAAAACCGTCGTCATCCGGAAAGATAATAGAGGTATCGTGCAGCGAGTGACAGTGATCGGCGCCCGTGGGCGATATGGCATAGCCGATGGCCAGGCTGCGCTTGAGCCGGGGCTCGTGCATCGGCTGGGCCTGTCCCTTGGCGTGCACGGCGAACCGCTCGGCCCCCTGCCCGATCTTGGCCGCCGCCGGCAGCAGCCCTTCGGCCAGGACGTCCCCCAACCCCTCGCGTTTGGCGATCTTTTCCACCATCTGGATCATGGCGTCGCTGTTGCCAAAGCGCAGGTCGATGCCCTCTGTATCCTCCAGGGTGAGCAATCCGTTCTCAAAACACTCCATGGCAAAGGCGATGGTCACCCCAGCGCCGATGGTATCGAGTGAATAGTCGTTGCATAGCACGTTAGCCCTGGATACGGCCACGATGTCGCTCACTCCACAGGTCGAACCCAACGCGCCGATCGTCTCGTATTCCGGGCCACCGTACTCGGGATCGACCTGGTAGGGCTCTTCCGCCTGGACGACCTTTTTGCAGCGCACCGCGCAGGCCCAACAGCCCTCCATGCGAACGCCGATCTTGTCCATGGTATACTCCAGGCCGCTGATCTCGGGGAATTCGCCGTCGCGAAAGTTGCGGACGGGCATATTGCCAGAGGCGATGCCGCCCGCCAACTCTGTGCCGCCGGTGCCTGCCTCTGATGCCCACGCGGCCCTCGTCTTGTCGCGGACCTCCTGGGCAGCCCGGCGAGCCAGGGCGCGGATCGTTTCCGGGTCGGCGCTTGCGACGCGCGTGGTGCCACGCACGGCCACCGCCTTGAGCTTCTTGGAGCCCATGACGGCCCCCATCCCCGTCCGCCCGGCGGCGTCCTTGAGGCCGCTCATCACGCAGGCGTAGCGCACCAGGTTCTCGCCGCCGGGGCCGATCATGGCGATCTCGGCCCGCTCCTCGCCCAACTCCTGGCGGATCGCGGTCTGGGTCTCTTTGGTGCCCTTACCCCAGAGGTGCGATGCGTCGCGAATCTCGCACCGGCCGTCCGCGATCCATAGATAGACCGGCTTTTGTGCCACACCCTCGACGATCAGCGCGTCAAAACCGGCCTGCTTGAACTGGGCGGGCCAGATGCCACCCACCTCGGCCGCGCCGAATCCCCCGGTGTTGGGCGACTTGGCCCCGACAGCATTGCGCGAGGCCCCCGTAACGGGCAATCCGGCCAACACGCCAGCGGCGAAAACGAGTACGTTATCCGGGCCCAATGGATCGGCGCCAGCGGGCACTTTTTTGAGCAGGACGTCGGCGATGACGTTCCAGCCCCCCATGTAGCGCCGCCAGTAGACGGCGCCGGGCTCCTCCACCGTGACCGTACCGTCCGTCAGGTTAACGCGCAGAATCTTGTCGTGATATGAACGATCCATGTCAAATCTCTCCGTCTACGTTGTCTATTCGGCCCTGGTCAGGGCATTGATGATTCTCCTCGTCCTACCGGTATGCGTGTGCGGCCGCGATAGCGATCTTGAGGTTGTCCCAGTCAGCGTCGCCGGGGAGCGTGCAGTCGGCGCCGAGGATGAAGCGCTCTGGCGCATCCTGGAGCACGCCCTGTACCGCTGCCTCGATCTCGTCCCGGCTGCCGGTAACGATCGTCCCGTGTCGGTCAAGCCCTCCCATATAGGGCCGGCCAAACAGGCGGGTGGCCTCCCTCGCCGTCATGGTCCGGGAGCCCACCTTTAGGGGGCAGTTGACTATGTGGCCGGGGTAGTCGAAGAAGGGCGTCAGATCGTCATACCCGCCGTGGTAATCGCAGACGTGGAGGATATTAAAGGGACAGGTGCTGTTGATCTCGTCCATCACCGCCAGGTCGTACGGCTTGACGCACTCGGCAAAGAGGGCGGGGTCCTCAAAGCGGTGGCTCTCCCCGCCCTGGGTGGAGGCGTAAAAGCCGTCGACGCCGAGCTTGATGCACTCACGCACGAACCAGAGTATGCTGTCGGTGATGATCTCCATCCCCCGCTTGACCTTCTCTGGGGCTGTCTTGATCTGTTCCGTGATCATCTGGCGGCTGGTGGTATGCCCGGCCTCCATAAAGGACGAGTACAACGTCTGGATGACCAGCGCCTCTCCGTTGATCGCCTTTACCAGGCCGGCGACGACGTCCAACTGACCCTGGAAGAACTCGCGCCCGTAGGATGGCATCTTGCCCCAATCGTCGGGCGAAGCGATCTCGGGGCGGTGGGGAAAAGAGAATTCGTACTGGATCTTGACGAAATCCATCCCCGTGTGGTGGAAGTAGGAGAGATGCTTGTCGATCGCCGCCTGCCCGCGGTGGCAGTCGGGCGGAAAGTGGAGAAAGAACGCGGCAGGGATGTAGCCCGGCGTCTGGCCGTCGTCCAACAGAGTGAGGACCTTTTCTCGTTTGTTCATAATCAGCTCGTTTCTACAGGATTTATGGCAACTGCTTGAGGCACACGACTATATACTGCACGGGTGGAAAAGTCAAGCCAACGCATTTTGGTGATTACCCATAACTTCCCCCGACGGTTCCCGAAGCCAACGGGGAGACAGTCGCGCAGATTGGGTCGAGACACGAGGCCCAACACTCTCCGCTATGGCGCAACCTCTGCTTGCCTCAGACGGTCTACTCCCCACAGGCAAGCGGCTGATTCTGCAGATCCAGTTGTGAGCAAAGCCGCGCCAGGGTGAAAAACGCCCTCCCATTCCACAGCCACAACGTCAATTTGCTCAACTCTGTGACCGGTAGTACAATCTAGCTCATTCAAGTGTTTCCTTCTGCAGAGTAGAGGAGGAGCGTTCCGTGGGTGACGCGTAGCGGGCCGACCATCTAGACCATCAAGTTATCCTGGTGTGTGCTTGGCTTTTTTGTTGCGCGGATTCCTAGAACGGTATGCTTGAGCGATTTCGCGAGAATGCTGGAGAGCTAGCGAGAGCGTATGTGGGCTGCTGCACAACCTCTCGCTTTTCTGTTAGCAGATCTTTTTTGCGCTTCCTCCTGACTCAAATCGAGAAATGCTTCCACTTCCACCGCTACAGGCCGTCCCGTGATATGATGTGTAACGAATCTCCCACTCTACTGAATACGCAGGAGGAGCAGAGCAGAATGAGAATAGCACACATAGTCACTCGAAACCGTCTACTCGTGGTGACGCTCCTGGTTATTACGCTGGTGACGGCCGGTTCAAATCCCAGCTCGGTGGCTCAAGACACACTATATCTATATACGGTGTCTCCTCCCTACGATCTTGACGTGACGCCTCCGCCGGATGCGCATTTTGAGATTCCCTTCTGGATTGTGCCGGGCGGCATGCGCCAACTCACCATCACGACGTCGTATACCTACAAGTGTTACACCGAGCTTAATCCACTGACGGACAGCGTACAGCTTTCCGCATCGCAATGCGTTCTGGCGACCAGGGACTATGTTCACAAAGGGAATTCCGCTGCCCGCGAATGGGGTCGGAACTATAACGGGATCTTTAGCCAGCACTGGATAACGGTTGCGGGTTCTGATCGGCTTATCGCTTTCGGCGGGGGCGAGAACAAGAACGAGGATATCGGGGGAAACTGCGGGCGTGGGGGAACCTGTTGGCAGAACACCATCCACACAGATGTCTTGTGCAGCGAGTGTGCATCGGGATACTGCAACAACCACTACACCGATTGTTGGGAATCATTCAGTGGGCTGATCAATCTATCGTGGCAATACTTTGATGCCGAACATGAGTGGGGGATGCTCCCCCACAATGAGGAAGGTCCGATCATTTGGCCGTCCAATGGGTACACCTATGGCGGGCAGAGATCCTCCCGGGGTGTTCGCCATCCCCATGGGATCGTCGACCAAGGTTACATCTGGGTCTTTTACGACGAGGCCAGCTATGGTGGTGGGAGTCGTGGCCCTGGCATCAAAGTGGCCAGGGCGCCGGTTGAAAGTGGGGGTCTGCCCGGGAACTGGAAAACGTACTGCGATGGTGGATGGGTGGACTCACTGCCAGCAGGATTCAGCAAGGAGAACATAACCTCTTTCTATTCGGAGCAGGGTGGTTGCACGAATCAGATGATACCGACACCTGGTTTTCCGGGTTTCCAGGACAGTTTTGCCGTTGCAAAGACGGACCAAGGTAGGTACTTTGGCATTGAAGAGCGACATAGCGACGATGTCTGGCAGATCAGGCTCTGGCAGTCGCCGGATTTGCTAAACTGGAGTCTGGTGCAGACGCTGATATCTACGTCTGGGGATTGGTTTGATGGCGCGTTTCACTACCCTGTCTTTGTGTCAGCCGATGGTTGGCACAATGACCAGATTGAAGAGAGCGACTTTTATATCGTGGGAACTAGGTTTGGTGTGCTGAGAGCCGTGCGCGTTCAAAGGTCCCCCTTGATCACCAGGATGTACTTGCCAGCGGTCCTCCGGTAATCCACGACCCCCACGGCCTCGATAGACGCTTGCCGATCTGGCAAGAGATTGCGCCACTCCAGCATTGCCCACTAATCTGAGATTGACCCACAAGCGCCAACTAGGGACGTTATTCTCGAAGCAGTCTCTCCAAGCCATTGGAGTGGCTGTACGTTGGGAGGGCAGACCCCGTGAAACGCTTTTGAACCGCTGCCTATGTTAGCACAGAGGGGCTTGGCTAGATGAACTAACAGCGAGGAATGCCTACATAACTTTGACACAGACAGGTGTCGGCACATCCACGCTGTGGCCTGTCGCCACGAGTTCACCTGACGCGGGGTCGAGCCTGAAAGAAACCATGCTGTCCGTGTCCTGATTGGCTGCCAGCAGGAATTCGCCAGCCGGGTCGACCGTAAAGTTCCTGGGGGTTTTTCCCTGCGTGCTCTTATGCCCGACACACGCGAGCATACCGTCCATCTGGTCGACGGCATAGATCACAACACTGTCGTGTCCCCGATTCGAGCCGTAGAGGAACTTGCCCGAGGGAGAGATCTGCACCTCCGCGCAGGTGCTTGCTCCCTCAAAGCCCTCCGGGAGCGTCGAAAGGGTCTGGATTTCCCGCAGGCTCCCGCTATCCCCATCGTATCGAAAAGCCATCATCGTTGAATCCAGTTCGTTAATGAGATACGCGTACCCGCCCAGGGGGTGCATGACGAGCTGGCGCGGGCCAGCACCCGCAGGTACCTCGACCCAGGGCTCTTCGTTCGGTTCCAGTTTGCCCCGGTTCGCGTCAAATCTGTACACCATCAGTTTGTCGATTCCGAGATCGGGTACGAATGCGTAGCGTCCGGTGTCGTCCAGAGTGACAGCATGGGCGTGAGGGCCGGATTGACGCAAAGGATCGACGCTTGAACCTTGGTGTTGTATCACATCAGTAGCGTCTCCCAAAGAGCCGTCCTCCCGGATCGGAAGCACGCAGACACTGCCGCTCATGAAATTGGCGACCAGCACATTTCTTCCTGTCTTGTCAACAGTCAGGTGGCAAGGATCTGTTCCATGGGTTGGCTTCCTGTTAAGGAACCTCAGCTTCCCGCTATCCGAGTTCACCGTAAATGCGCTGATCGCTCCGGTCGGAGCACCCTCGAACTCTTTCAGTTCGTTGACGGCGTACAGGAATCGGTGGGAAGGATCAAAGGCCAGGTAGGATGGGTTCGGCACTCCTTCGGCCAGACTGATTTGCTTCATTGAGCCCGAGGAGATATCCAGTCTGTACACATAGATACCCTTACCCTTCCCCTCGAGGATCTTTCCGGTCCCGAACCGGATCGGCTCGGTATATGTTCCGACAAAAACCAGTCTTTGTTTCGACATATCTTATTCTTCTCTTCCTGTTCCCCTAATTGAGAATGACGATATGCATCCTATGCACACAGCCATCCCCCGTCCACGGGCAGAATATGGCCATTTACGAAACCGGATGCGTCCGAAGCAAGAAAGACAACCGGTCCCATCAGATCCTCCAGGTTGCCCAGCCTGTTCATCGGTATCCGCCCCAGGATCCAATCCCGTTTTACAGGGTCCCGGATAAATGGTTCAGAGATCTTGGTGAGGGTGAATACAGGTGCTATACCATTGACATTGATTCCCCTAGGTCCCCACTCAATAGCCAGGGAACGGGTAAGCTGGTTGACCGCTCCCTTGCTGGGCGCATAAGCCAGGTCCTGAGCGCGTCCCTGGAAGCCGCGTACCGATGAGATATTGATTATCTTCCCGTATGACCGTTCCAGCATCCTTTGGCCCACATGCTTGCAGCAGAGAAAGACCGACTTGACGTTCACATCCATGACACGCTCCCACTCTTTGGTGGAGAAACTCCCGCTCGGCTCAAGATGAACGGTTCCTTGGCTGTTGAGAAGAATATCGATCTTGCCGTACCTCTTGTGAACCTCCTCAACCATGGATGTCACTTGTTCCTCAATCGTCGCATCGGCAGAAACAAAGGCGGCATCGGAGCCTAGGGCGGAAAGCATCTCGGCAGTTTCCTCGAGGCCTTCCGGTCCCCTTCCAACCACACAGACATCTGCCCCAGCGCCGGCAAGCGACAGGGCCATTGCCTGCCCCAGTCCCCTGGTGCCGCCGACAACGAGCGCGGTCTTTCCCCGAAGTGAAAACCGGTCCAGCACCTGTGCTGCGGCGTCTTCTATCCTGCTTTCGCTTCTATGCATTGACCCAAGCTCCAGTCACCTGACATCCTCAAGCCTCTAGTTCTCTATCATAATGCCCAGTTCCTGGCACAGGCCTGAGAGGTACGCTACGCTCAGGAGAACCTCCCGATCCAGGGCTTCTGTTGACGACCGCCCGCGATGCGCGACGCCGGGCACATCCTCCAATTCGATAGAGATCACGTGATCGTAGCCGACGTCCCGCAGGGCCTGAAGCACCCCTTTCCAATCGATCTTGCCTTTGCCGGGTCGCCAGTGAGCGTTGGTGGTGCCGTCGTTGTCGGAGAAGTGGGTGTGAAACACGCGCTCTCCCACTTCGTAGATCACCATCTGTGGGATCTCACCCATAGGAAACAGGTGGCTGGGGTCGAAATTCATCCCCAGCGCCGGCGAGTCGACGTGCTCCAGCAGGCGCACCATAGAGGCAGCATTGCGCATCCAGCGGTAAGGATGCGGCTCCAGGGCGTACTTTACTCCGGCATCCTCGCAGATAGCGCAGCAGC
>CAYUIS010000112.1:0-17453 GCA_964444825.1 uncultured Anaerolineales bacterium
CCCCACACGAAACCCGAGGCTCCAGTCGCGAAAGTCAGGGGTACCCCCGCGGCGGACCGGCGCGCGGGCGAACTCCCGATAGTAATCGAAGGAGCCGCCCCGCAACACCCGGCGGTCACTGCCGGGCTCCCACTCGCTGGCCGTCCACTCCCACACGTTCCCCGCCATGTCCGCGCAGCCGCAGGGGCTGTCGCCCCCTTCGACAAGCTCAGGGTGGAACGCTGGTGAGTATTGGCCCACCGGCGTGGTGGCGCCAGGACCACTCTCTTGGGTGTTGCACCGGGCGGGGTCAAAGACGTCCCCCCAGGGATAGAGCCGCCCGTCGATGCCCCGGGCCGCCTTTTCCCACTCCTGCTCGGTGAGCAGCCGCACCCCGGCCCACTCGGCGTAGGCCACGCAGTCGTGCCAACTGACGTACACCACCGGGTGGTCGTACAGTCTCTCCGGAGGGGCCTGGCCTCTCCAATACCGCGGCGGTTCGTGTCCGGTCGCCGCCACGAAGCGGGCGTACTCGGCGTTGGTCACCGGCGCGCGGGCGACAAACAGGCCCTGCTCCAGCCGGATCACCCGCGTGCCCTCCCCCTCACCATAGATAAACGGCCCCGGCGGCACCCAGGCCATCCCCTCGGGCAGGGCCACCCCCTCCGGCGGGGGCGGGGGCCACTCCCCTGCCGCCATCGCCTCCGACAGCAGGCCGTGCACGAATCCCCGGATCTCCTCGTTGATGCGCATCTCGGGCGCACGGCCATCCAGCAGCCTCGGCGCCAGCCACCGGGCCAGGAAGAACTCTTGGAAGCTCTTGTGCACAAAGCGGTAGTTTCCCTCGCCGTCCCGGTTCAGAAACGAGCAGGTGCGGATGTCGTGGGCAAAGTAGTCGATCTCGTGCGCTTTCTCCAGGCCAAAGTGTTTGCCCACCCGCTCCGGGAGCTGGGAATAGTGGATGCTCAATTCATCGCGGCGGTGCATCTCCAGCGCCAGCTCCTGCATGAACAGCCGCTTGTCGTCCGCGCTCATAAAGGTGCGCATGATGGCAATGTCCCGCCCCAGCCACAGGTCGGTGTACAGCTCGTACAGCCGGGCCGCGTCTATGACCTGGTCGGGGGCTATCTCCGGCAGGCTGCCGACGATCATGTCCAGCAGCACCGGGCGGTGGGCCAGCTCGGTCAGGTTGTAGGTCTCCTCGATCTGCACCCAGCGGCTCTCCCAATCGTCGGGGAAACGCGCCTGCAGCACCGCCCGGATGTCGTCGTCGTCGAAGGGCAACAGGTGCACGATCTCAAAGTTGGGCCGGTCGCGCAGGTCGATCAGGGGCTGCTCCGGCGCCCCCTCGGCCAGCCCTCCTGGCTGGCGGCGCGTGGCCGCCTCGGGGACGGCTTCATACTCCCTGGAGAACAGGTCCCACGCCTCGTGGCTGGTGCGGAAGTAGGGCGTGCGGCAGGTGAGCAGCACCTTGCTGCCCGCCACCACGACCCGGGCCAACTCCTCAAAGTTGTTCACGGTGGTCTGGTAGTCCACCTTCTGCGCCATCTCGTCAAAGCCGTCGAACAGCAGCACCAGCTTGCCGTCGGCGTTAAAACGATGGAACGCGTCGTACCCGGCCTGGATGGCGTACCGGTTCACCAGAAAATCGGTCACCAACTGCTCCAGGTTCATGGCCTTGGCATAGTCGCGCAGGGAGATGAGGATGGGGATGCGGCGGTGGTCGGGATCGGCCAGCCAGCGGCGGCCCAGCCTGGCCGCGTACTGGCGGCAGAAGGAGGTCTTGCCGGTGCCATAGTCGCCCAGGATGGAGATGTGGTTGCGGCCCGCCTCCTCCAGCCAGGTGTCGAGGTAGTCGTCCAGCGGCTTGTGCTCGCTGCGCCCGGCGACCTGGCCCCCGGCGTCGCGCTCCAGCTTGAAGCAGCCCAGGTCTACGTAGTAGGTCCTCAGCTCGCTCTTCTCGTAGCCGGTCACCAACCGGTCCACGTAGGGCTCAAAGTCAATCAACTCGCGGTAGAACGCGCTCAACGTGACCGCCCGCACAAGGTCCGACGACATGGCCTTTTCCCGCGCCGCTGGCGATACGCGCACCTGTGAGATGAGCACCGCGTTGGGGATGCCGCTCCCCTGGAGCGTCTGCGCGGCCCCCTCGACGTCGGCGGCGGTGATCTCGCCCTCCTTGCAGCCCACCAGCATACGCGGGGCAAAGGGGCCGCTCCCCTGGCACACCAGGCTCACCCGGCGGGCGGCGGTCTGCTGGCGGCTCTGGCAGGCAAAGCCCATCACGGCGAGCAGCCCCTCGACGGTGTCCGCCAGCTCGCCGACGGGGGTCGCGGCTGCCACCTCCTCGGACGGGAAATACCGGTTCCGCACCTCGGGATGCACGTCCAGCAGCCGGGCCAGGTCCCCCTTCGACCAAGTGGTGGCCCTGTATCCCGGCACGGCATTCGGAATCCCGGCGAGTTGGGCGCGCACCTTCTCAGCCGGGACGGTGCTGGTGGCTAGAACGTAGCGGTTGCAGTTGTGGGTGCCCATGCGCGCGATAGGGCTGCCGATGTCTCGCTCCTGCACCGACTTGTCGCTCTTGGCATAGTGTTTGCACTCGATCAGATAGCGATGCGTCTCTGTGAAGCCCGCCGCGTCGGTCGCCGCCCGGGTGGCGATGATGTCCTTACCCAGGTCTGGCCCGCGGGCGACCTTGGCCTCGATCGTGAATCCCATCGCCTGCAACAGGTCCTCGCACAGCAGTTCGAACGCCTCGCCTGATTCGATCTGGGTGAAATCGATTGGCATACTCCTACCTCCTGCAGGGCGTGAAAGCCACGAAATCTACAAGATCAGCGTGAATCTGTGTTAGTCTGCGTCCAATCCTCCCCATCCACCAACTCGGACAGGGTGACGACACGCCAACCCCGGTCGCGGAGCTCTGGCAATATCGTGGCCAGGGCCACGATGGTGCGCTCGCCGCGCGCTCCATAGTCGTGCAGCACGATGATCGAGCCGGGTCGTACGTTTGCCAGCACGAATCGGGCGGCGAACCGGGCGGATGGAATCTGGGGGTCGAAGGGATACACAGAACCCAGGGCGCATCTATAGTCAAGTTGGTGAGCGATCGAAAGCATGTCGGCGTTGAACCATCCTGACCCCGGCCGGAACCAGCGCACTTTTGAGTAATCTGATAGCACATCGTGCGCCTCGGTCAGTCGTCGCTCGAACTCGGGGAGATCGAGCAGGACGCTAGGTTCGTCGGTCGTGAGGTGGTTGGCGATCTCGTGCCCCTCTGCCACGGTCCGGGCGACGAGTTCTTCGTTCCCCGGTATGTGAGTGGTGATCAGGAAAAAGGTCGCCCGCGCGTCGTACCGCCCAAGCAGGTCCAGGATTCCGGCGGTCGCTATGGGATCTGGCCCATCGTCGATCGTCAGTGCGACGACAGGTTCCTCGGTCTCCACATAGTAGACGACCTCCGGAGACCGCCTGGCGAGTATCTCGACGACCCAATCAGGCTGGAGCACCGCTAGTCCGCCTGCAACAAGTAGGAGCGCAAGTAGAAGGACGACAGCTCTACGGCTCTTCCGGGGTGCCATCCAGCCCTCATACCTGTTCCTCAACCAAGAGACGTCGCAGCACCTTACCGACGAAGGACTTGGGCAGTTCGTGGCGGAACTCGATGTCCCACGGCACAGCGTATTCCTCCAGGCGGCGGCGACAGAGAGCCATCAGTTCTTCCTTGGAGAGATCGGTGCCGGGACGGGGCACCACGTAGGCTTTGACCCTCTGCCCGCTCTCGCCACTGGGGATGCCTACGACGGCTACCTCCATAACCTTGCTGTTTTCATACAGCACTTCTTCGACGTCCCGGGGGTAGACGCTAAAGTCGCCGGCCAGGATCGTGTCTCGTTTGCGTCCGATAATCTGCGCATAGCCGTCACTGTCCATCACGGCTACGTCGCCAGTGTGGAGCCAACCGTCTGTGAGCACGGACTCGGCATCAGCCTCGTCCCCTGCTTCCCAGTAACCTTGCATGACCTGGGGGCCTCTGACCACCAACTCCCCGATCTGTCCAGGGAGGAGATCCTCTCCCGTGACCAGGTCCACGATCTTGGCGTCGGTATTGGGGATAGGAATGCCGATCGACCCGGCCTTGCGCAGGCCTTGGAGGGGGTTGGCGTGGGTCACTGGTGAGGCCTCCGTCAACCCATACCCCTCGACCAGATAGCCCCGCGTGAGCTTTTCAAAGGTTTCTTGCACCTCAATGGGCAAAGGCGCTGCGCCGCTGATGCAGGCTTTGATGGACGAGAGCCCGTAGGATCGAACGTTAGGCGCCTGGTTGATGGCTGTGTATATCGAGGGGACACCCGGAAAGATAGTCGGTTTATGCTGCTTGATGTGTTGGAGCACCTGCCCAAGCTCAAAGACCGGCAAGAGCACGATCGTCGCGCCCATTGCAATGGGGATGTTCATCGCCGTCGTCATCCCGTAGCTGTGCGTCAGTGGGATGACCGAGAGAAAGGTTTCCTGGCCATAGCGCAGGTCGGGAATCCAGTGGCGGGTCTGGAGTGCGTTGGCGACCAGGTTGCTGTGAGTCAGGCGGACTCCTTTGGGTTCGTCGGTGGTCCCGCTGGTAAAGAGCACGGCGGCCAGGTCGTCGCTGGAGACCGCGACGTCCGGGGGCGTCCGGGCCGTGTCCATCATCAGCTTTCTCATCAGGTGTCCCCCGTAGCTCCTGTCGGCTTTGTCCTCTTGGCCAAGACCCGCCGCTTCCCAACGAGCCAGGAGCTGTTTGTAGATGCTGGCAGAGACAGCCTCGCGGATATCGGCGAAGACGAGGGTGAGTGGAACGTGGGCCTGTACAGCCCGCGCCAACTCCCCGAACTCTCGCAGCGTGACCAACACCTCAGCGCCAGTTCTTACAACTTGCTCGATGATGGCTGGTCCATCGGCGTCGGGATTGGGGAGCACCACGACGCCCCCGATCTTGAGCGTGGCATAGTAGGCGACGATCATCTGTGGCACGTTGGGCAGCACCACCATCACACGATCCCCAGGCCGGATACCCAGACCGTGGAGCGCGTGGGCGAACTGGTTGGTTTGCCATTCAAGCTGCTGATAGGTCAGACTGGAGCCGTAGAACACTGTCGCCATCCGCTTTGGCACGTTGTCTGCCGCTGCCTCCAGGAACTTGTGCAATGGCTGGCGAGGGATGGGAACGGTGGCTGGCGTGTGCTTACCATAGCTCTTTATCCAGGGCCGGTCCTGGGGGAGCGCCGAACACGTCGTCTGAGCGCGCCACGAGAGGTGTTGTCCTTCTTCACCGCGGCTTATAAAACGCTCGATGGCGCGATTGACCGCTTCGTGGCGTTCGAGCTGCACTTTGTGCTTGGACGCACCTACGTCGATCACCTCGGCACCAGGCACCATCTCGCCCACTTTGTCAAAGACGTGGCGGGGAAAGTAGCGATCTCGCTCGCCGGTTATGATAAGCGTGGGCGTGGTGATGTCTCGAAACAGTGACCAACCCTGCCACTTGCGCATATTGTTCAGCATCATCCGCTTCATCACGTGGACTTCGGCGTTCCAGCGGGGGCGATACTTCCACCAGGGCCGAAAGGCGGCTGTGGGCACGCGAGAGAGCAAACTCGCCCCCCGTGGGAGCGGGTATTCTCCCGCCGTGGCGAGCAGGATCAGCTTGTCCAGGCGCTCAGGATAAGCGTGAGCGTATTCGGCACAGATCGAACCGCCAAAAGAGTGCCCCACCAGGATGAATCTCTCGGGTAAATCAAGCACCTCGGCGATGGTATTGATGTCGTCGATCAACTCCGACATAGTGTACGCGGTGAACGGGGCATCGCTCTGACCGTGGCCGCGCAAGTCGGGGACGATGACTCGATACCCGCGGGCAAAATAGTTGACCTGGTACTCCCATGTCTCGGCACAGCCGGCGTAACCGTGGACGAACATGATCGTCCTCTCCGCCCCCTCCGGCCATATGTCCACGACGCTGAGCTCCATGCCAGCCAGCCCCCGGATAGGTACGTCAACCCGGTATAAGCTGAAATCCAACTGGGTGTCCCGGCGCTTGAGGCCCCGCAGTTTTCTCTTCATCCTTCACCTCTGTCTACTATCTGGTCTCCCTCGCCTTTCTGAGGTTTCTCCAGAATGGCTTGTAGAGAAAGCTAGCCTCATCCAACTCGCAAAGCTGTTCGAACATGGGCTTGGTCACCGTGAGCGCCAGGATTTGTGGGGGTAGGTGATGACGCATCGCGATGTCTGTCGCGCCAATGATGGCCTGCGAGATGCTGAGATCATCGAACAGAGCGATCAACTCCATACATCCCGAACCAAATGGTGCGATGATGGGGGGAGCCTCATCCGGTGCGTTATTGTACTGAGCGCCCAACGAAAGCACGCTTAGCTGATCGGGGTTGACAAAGAACGTGATGCTCTGGAGGTAGGTGTACAGCCCTCCATCCTGTTGAAGGGGGCCGATGAGGACATGGGGGTATTGCTGTCTGTAGGGCTTGTTATGATCCAACCACTGGTTCATGAGCTGGTGCGACGATTTGAGCCCTTCATCATCGACGAGGAACCTGCAAAAGTCCTGGCGGGATCTCGTCTCGACACCGCAAATCCAGTGACCGGCACCGCCGCAGCCATAGTTCTCTCGCGTGATGTGCAGGGTCTTTCCATCGAGCCACTGGCGATAGAAGGCGAAAACACATCTACGTCTGCCTAGCTCAGGCTCGACCAGAGGCGCGAACGGGGAGGGGTCGGGTGCATCGTAGAATCCAATAAGAGGAATGGTGAGGCCAATTCGCTCCAGTAGGTTTGTCGGATCGGGTTGCATAGGTAGCACCTCCGTAAGCGCGACCTGGTGGCGGAGTTGTCGTCCTGCGCGTTGCGCTCGCTAGGCGTTCACCAACTCTGCGAATGCCCGCTGCAGCCTGACAGTCACGGGGCCCGGTTTGCCGTCCCCAACCTGCCAGCCATCCACCTGAACCACCGGCATAATCTCGGTCGTGGTGCCCAGGATCATCAGTTCGCTGGCTTCTCTCAGCCTCTCCTGATGAATAACCGACTCCTGGTAAGGGATGCCCAGCTTTTCACACAATTCCAGCACCACTCCCCGGGTTACCCCCGCCAGTATGTGGTGTGTCCGGGGATGGGTCACGAGTTGGCCCTCGAACACCGCGCAAAAGTTGGTGTGCGATCCCTCCGTTATGACCCCGTCCCGGACAAACACGGCCTCTGCGGCCCCACACTCTTTGGCCTGCTGGCTGGCCATCACGTTGGGCAACAGCGCCACCGCTTTGATATCACAACGTGTCCATCGACGGTCAGGAACCAGGATGATCTTGATGCCGCGCTCCCATTTCTGATGCGATGGCTGGAAGGGGGTGATCGAGACATAGACCGTAGGTGGTGTCTGTCCATCTGGGAAGGCGTGGTTGCGGGGTGCTGCTCCCCGGGTGATCTGGATATAGAGGGCAGCATCCGTAGTTCCCAGGTCGTTGCGCTGTATCAAGTCTCTAGCGATGTCGCTCAGGCGCTCCACGCTGGCTCCGTCAATGCGCAACGCTTTCAGGCTGCGTTGCAGTCGCTCAAAGTGTTCCTTAGCTTTGAACAATCTGCCACCATAGGAACGGATGACCTCGTAGGCTCCATCGCCAAACAGGAACCCCCGATCATCAGGGGACACCTTTACATCGTCTTTGGGAGCAAATTGGCCATTAAAGTAAACGATCACATCCAGTTTATCCCTAAAGCGATGGGTTGGTCGACTGGATCTACGCCACGCACCAATGACATCCGCTTTCCAACTACGCGCAGACCCAGCCGACGACTCAACAGCGTATCTGTCATCTGCCCCGTTGGTGGTCAGGAGCAGCCGCAGTTGCATTCACCCTCCTCCCCATCACACGCACATACCTGAGCGATAGCCGCGATCTCGACCCGTGCGCCCAGCGGCAGCGCTGCTACCTGGAATGCGGCGCGAGCGGGGGGTTTTTCGGCAAAGAACTCGGCATATACCTCGTTCATCGCACCATAGTCGGCAATGTCTGCCAGATAGACGGTGGTCTTGACCACGTGATCTAGGCAAGAACTAGATGCCTCCAAAACAGCCTTGATGTTCTGCAGGGCTTGGCGTGTCTGGCTGGCGACGTCCTTCCCTACCAATTGGCCTGTAGCGGGATCCAGGCCGACCTGCCCCGCGGCGAAGACAAAGCCGTTGGCAGATACCGCCTGTGAGTAGGGCCCCACTGCGGCGGGCGCTTTGTCCGTAGAAGTGATCTGTCTGTCCATTTATGCCTCCTTATATTCGATAGCTTCTTGCTCGCCAGGGATTGCGAAATCCCGGCTCTTGTGTGCGCTAGACAGGGATTTGTCAATCCCCTTCGAGCAGGAGTAGGTGCTATGATTTTCTCGCTCGCCAGGGATTGCGAAATCCCGGCTCTTGTGTGCGCTAGACGGGGATTTGTCAATCCCCTTCGAGCAGGAGTAGGCGTTATAGTTACCGAAAGATTGGTGCCCGGCTGCACTAGGGTCTCAGCACCAATACGCCCTCGGCGTCCGCCTCCGCGTCTGCCCGTTCCCAAAGCATCGGATGGTATTCGATGTTCCGCCAGGGATCGATCATATCGTCATAGTGGGAGTGGTAGGGATGCCCGGACTGCCCCGTGGTGTGCATCGAGACCGAGCGGGCGAAATCCTCCAGGTCCACGATCTGACGGTAGGAGGGGACGGTGCTGACGCCATAGGGCTCGCTGATGCTGTAGCTGGTGTTGTTGACCGTGGCGATGGTTCCATCCACCGAGACAGGGCCGCGGTTGAATATCGACTCGATGAGGGCGATGCCACACTGTCCCAGGCTCTGGTTCTCAAAGGTAGCCGTGTGGATATCGCCCCATTGCCAGTTGTCCATACGCCGTCCCAGGGTGTCGGTCAGGTCTTGCACGCCACCCTCCAACGCCAGGAGCAGGATCTCGTCCCGGGTCTCCACCGCCGGTGTGCTCACATCATCGAACCAGGGAGATGCCTCGTCCTCCAGAATATGCACCAGCGCGATGTTCAAGCTGCCTCTCGCTTGTTGAAGAAGCTGCTGTCCCAGCTCGTCCCCAAAGGTCAGGTCGATCAGGCGCAGGCGAAAAGCCTCAAGTAGGGCAGATGCGGCGCTATCGCGTCCCGATCGCCCATCCCAATTCCGCAACAGCTCCAGCGCCTCCATCAGCCTGCGCTCCTCGCTGGCGCTGCGCCCCGTGTCTGTCACGGGGAGTATCAGCAGATGTGGTAGGACATCGTCCACCCAGACGGGACTGCTGTTGCCCTGCATCGTCTGTATGTCCGCCAAAGAAACGGAAGCGTCGGACTCGAGCATCTCTACGATCCGCCGTGCCCGGTAGCCGGGGTCCCAATCCATCGAGATAAAGTATGGAAAGTCTGATCCCACGACAGCCTGGTTGGCGGTGGCGACATACCCCTCCGGCGGGTTAAAGGCGCGGGGCAGTTCGTCGAACGGAATATAGCCCTCCCATTCATACTCCCCGGTCCATCCCGGCGCTGGCATCGAGCCATCGCCCGAGGCACGGATAGGGATACGCCCCGGAGCCTGATAGCCAATGTTCCCATCCACATCGGCGTAGACGAAATTCTGGCTGGGCGCGTCCCAGTATGAGAGCGCCTCCCGGAATTCCTCCCAGTCTGTGGCCTGATCCAGGAGAATCAGGCTGTGTATCAGCGTACCTGGCTGGAGTGCGGTCCAGGAGAAGGCCAGCGGTTGCCAGCCAAAGGCCCACTCGCTCTCGGCGCCACCGACCACATCGTTGATAATTGGGCCGTGGCGGGTGATGCGCACGTTCACGACCACGGGGTCTTGTCTCCCGGAGACGGCGATCTCCTCTCGGACAATCTCCATATCCATCCACTTCCCCCGGTACTCGTACTGGTTGGGGTTCTCTGGATTGATCCGCTCGATGAACAGGTCTTGGACGTCAGGCCCCAGGTTGGTGACTCCCCAGGCGATGTGCTCGTTGTGACCGATGACGACGCCGGGACTGCTGGCGAATGAGGACCCGACGACGTTGTAGGGACAGTCTGGCCCCACCGGATCGCAATGCAGGCCGATCTCGTACCAGATCGAGGGCATCTGAATGCCCAGGTGAGGATCATTGGCCAGGAGAGGTTCCCCCGTCTCGGTGCGCTCGCCCGAGATGGCCCAACTATTGCTGCCCAGATCATCCCCCTCCCCCAAAAAGTGCGTACTGACGACAGCGTCAGGCACTGCCTCCAACGTAGCACCTGTCAGCGGATGTGGCACGATAACCGGATAGTCGTCTGGGTAGGGCGGCATCAACTCGCTGATCGCAGATGTGCCCAGTCGCGCCCCGATCTGAGCACGAAGGATCTCGTCAGTCCGGTTTCCGCCCAGATCCCAGGCCATCACCTTGACCCAGGTGAGGGTGTTCAGGGGTGTCCAGGGCTCGGGTTCAAACTTGACCCCGGTGAGTCCCAGCATGGTGAACTCTAGGCCCAGGCGACCTCGGTGAGTGGAGACGTAGGCATTGACCCCCTCGGCATAAGATTCCAGCACCGCCAGGTCTTTGCCATCCATCAACTCCAGCTCTTGAGCGGCAGTGCGGTGCCAGCCGAGAGTGCGTATGAAACGATCGTCCGGAAGAGCGGATTCACCTAGAATCTCTGCCAGACGCCCGGAGCCGATGCGCCGCCAAAACTCCATTTGCCAGAAGCGATCCTGGGCGTGGACATATCCCTGAGCAAAAAAGAGATCGTGGGCATTGGAGGCATAGATGTGAGGGACGCCCCAACTGTCGCGGACAACGGTGACCTCCGCCTGCAGAGCGTCCACCCTGGCTTTCCCATTGATCTTGGGCCACGGGCGGCGCACGGTGAAGAGGACAGAGCCAACGCCGATCAGCCCCACCACCAGCACAATAACCAGTACGACCAGCAAGATGAGCCAAAGTCTTCGCATGGTTCCCCCTTCCCCTGATGGGCTGCGTACTCGCAGGGATTATATAGCGGCGAGGGGATCAAGTCAAACGGACCGTGGACCATTGGTGGACACCATCGCGGGATTTCCAGGGCTGGATTTCCCATTGTTCCGGGTGATTCACCCTGGCTGTTGTGGTGGGATAGGCGTGTGCTATAATGCGGGCCATCTTTGCCGATTCTGGCGGGTGACAGGCAGTGAGGGACAGGGCAGGCCACATGGCTCTCTGTCCAACGTGTCCGGTCGCTCATCAACTGACTGGAGGCCAGGAATGGGCCTTGGAAACCGGTTCTTTGACCTGCAATACCTGCTGGGCCGAATACCTTGGGACACGGGCATTACCCCCCCGGAGGTGGTGGCTCTCGTCGAAGGAGGGAGCCTCTCTCCTGGACGGGCACTGGATCTCGGCTGTGGCACCGGCACCAACTGCATGTACCTGGCTCGCCATGGTTGGGCGGCCGTGGGAGTGGATTTCTCTGCAGTGGCGATCCGCCGCGCCCGGCGCAAAGCACACCGGGCAAGGATGGACTGCAAGTACTACCATGCAGATGTGACTGACTTGTCGTTCTTGCAGCCGCCTTTCACTCTAGTTCTGGATATCGGCTGCCTGCAGGGTATCCCCCAGGAGAAATGGGAACGATATACCCAAGGGCTGATCCGGTTGGTTCAGCCTGGTGGCGTGTATATGCTCTATGCGTTCACTCCCCGTCCGGAGCGATCCACGCCACTGGGAATGTCGCCGGACGAAGTTGGCCAATTGTTCGCCCCCGCCTTCACCGTGGAGAGGCAAGAGGGAGGGGATGATCCAACCGGGCCACAGTCGGCGTGGTACTGGTTGCGAAGAACCGATCTGACAGGGAAAAAGTAGCTGCCTGCGGGCGGGATTCACGACAAGCCGACTCGGATCGATAGTTGCCTTGTCGGTTCCCGCGACTGAGGGCGCGCTCACAGGACTTGATCCCAAGCGCCTCTGGATTGGCTAGGGCGATTGCATTGGGCTGACCACAGCTCTGAGCCCTGTCCTCGGAGCGCCTTGCGCGATGAGAATTCGCTGTTGAGGCACGATTTCGTCAAGGCCGTCCTCGGGGACGAGGACCCTGTCCTTGACCGGACAGGACAAGGGCTGGGAGCGCTAA
The DNA here is from genome assembly GCA_964444825.1 of uncultured Anaerolineales bacterium. Classification (GTDB taxonomy): domain Bacteria; phylum Chloroflexota; class Anaerolineae; order B4-G1; family B4-G1; genus CAYUIS01. Next base: position 12,121 of record CAYUIS010000112.1, read on the forward strand.
ATGCGATAGCCCTGCTGGATTGGCGCAGCCAGGGGAGTTGCGCTATAATTGTGTTATGGCTCCGTGGTACCTTCGTCCCCGTCTATGGCTCGTGCTGGTCCTTACGGTGGTCGTCGTCGCTGCCGCCATATCGTGGCTGCGTGGCGCGCAGCTTTCGAGTCACCGGTCCCCACTTGCTACCCCCGCAGCATCGGACGAATCGCCACTTTCCACGCCAGAGCCGGGGAATAGTATCTCGATCCCTCCTTCTCCCCGTGCTATTGGGGGGATTATTCTCCTATGGATAGCGGTGGGCATTCTGCTCGCTCTAGGGATCGCCTTTATCATTCTGCGTGCGTACCGCGGCGCCGCCTGATGAGCGATCTGCGCTCTCTCCCGGGCATCGCCGTCATCGCTTTGGTGTTAGTTGCCTTTGCCCTACGAGCTGTGTCCGTCGATTCCCAGTCGCTCTGGCGGGATGAAGTGGACGCTCTGTGCTATGCCCACGCATTCCCTCATCTTGTCCTCCAGACGGTAGATCCAACCAGGACGGATGGGTTGAACACACGCTTGGTCTGCCCGTCACTCCCAGCAAGCCTGGCGCAATCGACCAATGAGGGCATACTGCGCCGCATAGTGCGGGCCCTGGGGGGGATGATTCGAGAGAACGGCCCGCTCTATTTCTTTCTGCTGCGTGGTTGGATCGCGCTGACCGGCACCACAGGGTATGCACTGCGGTTCTTTTCGCTCTTGTTCGGCGTTTTGTGTGTGCCCTTGAGCTATGCGCTGGGCCGCCGGCTATTTGACCCCCAGTCTGGTTTTTTGGCCGCTGTTTTGGTAGCGGTCTCTCCCTATCTGACCTGGTATAGCCAGGAAGTCAAGATGTACACGCTGGTAACCGCGCTGGCGCTGGTGGGCGTCTATGGACTGCGCCGCGCTGTCGCAGGGAGGGAATGGCGCTGGTGGGCGGTGCAAGTGGTCGCGACCAGCCTCGCTTTCTACTCGCATATTCTGGCAGCACTGCTGATTCCCGTCCAGATTTTTCTTTTCCTCACCTGGTGGCCCCAGGCACGCAAGCAGTGGGTAGGCCCGATAGTCAGTCTGGCGTGCCTCACCCTACCTTATCTGCCACTGGCTGTCTGGCAGGCCCCGCAGGTATTTCAGATTCGTGAGACCGGTTTCCACCGGTACCCGTTGGGTGAAATGGCCGAGATTCTGCTGAACGGATGGAGTACGGGTATCCTCGGTCGTTATTTGCCCTGGGGCGCGGCGTTAATGATCGCGTTGGCTCTGATAGGCTTGTTTGGTCCGCTTTACCACGTCTTCCCCTCTCCTGCCGCAGCGAGGCCGCTGGGGGGCAGAAGCCGCGCTGCATTAATGTGCTGGTTGGTGGTGCCACTGCTGACTGTGTGGCTCATCTCGCTCCGACAGCCGCTTTTCACCGATCGCTATTTTATTTGGACGGCTCCTGCCTTCTATCTATTGGTCGCTGTGGGGTTGGTTTCGATCGCACAGCTCGGAGACTGGGGCCGTGGGATGGTAGTGATCTTGACGGGCGCTATTCTTGCCATCAGTGGGTTCAACTTATGGCAGCAGGCTAGTGAGCCGATCAAATCCGACTTTCGAGCTGCGGCCGCCTATGTGGCCGATCGCTACATACCTGGCGAACTCGTCATATTCCAGATTCCCCACGGTCGCTACACTTTTGATTACTACTTTCCCCGGGATGAATATGTCTGGGCTGAAGGGCTCTTTACCAACCACCGGGTCCCGGATGGCTCCTACCTGATGAGCGAGCAGAGTGCCGGATTGTCGATGCAGGAGATGACAGAGGAGTACGGCTCGGTTTGGTTGATCGCCACGGAAACGGAGATGTGGGACGATCGTGGGCTGGTACAGGCCTGGCTGGAGAAACACCGGCAGAGAGTGGACGAAAGCACCTTTATGCGGGTGAGCACATACCGGTACGTCAAATAAGAATCAGGTGCGTTTCACGGGCTCGGCTCGGCATTCTGCGCTCTGTGTTTCGCGTTCTTCTTCGCGTTCTTGACCCCTTTGCGGTATAATACGCGCGAACCCACATGTGGAGGCCCACTTGGAGATCGGCACCGTACAGCTCATAGACATAGAACACGAGATGCGCAGCGCATACCTGGACTATGCGATGAGTGTCATCATTTCGCGTGCCTTGCCCGATGCCCGCGACGGCCTCAAGCCTGTCCAGCGTCGTATTCTCTACGCTATGCACGATATGGGCCTGCGCCCCGATGCGCCTTATAAGAAATCGGCCCGTATCGTCGGTGAGGTGCTGGGCAAGTACCATCCCCACGGCGACTCGGCGGTGTACGAGGCAATGGCCCGGATGGCACAGGACTTTTCACTGCGCTATCCCCTGGTTGATGGACAGGGCAACTTTGGCTCGGTGGATGGAGACAGCCCAGCCGCTATGCGCTATACCGAGGCCCGCTTGAAGCGCACCGCCACCGAGCTGCTGTTGGACATTGAGAAGGATACAGTGGACTGGGGCGCTAACTTTGACGATACATTGCAGGAACCACTGGAATTGCCTGCCCGTTTGCCTAATCTGCTGATCAATGGTTCCTCCGGGATCGCCGTTGGTATGGCGACCAACATCCCTTCTCACAACCTAGGTGAGGTGTGCGATGCGCTAGGCTACCTGATCGATCGATGGGATGATCTGGAAGAGGTGACCGTCGAGGACTTGATGATGTACGTCGAGGGCCCAGACTTTCCAACCGGTGGTATCATTGTTGGGAGGGAAGGCATCGTGCAGGCATATGCCACAGGCCGAGGGCGGGTCATTATACGAGCGGTGACCCACATTGAGGAGATGTCCGGTAATCGGCACCGTATCGTTATCACCGAGCTGCCCTACCAGACCAACAAGGCATCCTTGCTGGAGCGTATCGCCACCCTCGCCCGCTCAAACAAGATCGATACCATATCTGACTTGCGTGACGAGTCGGATCGACGCGGAATGAGCATCATCATCGAACTCAAGCGGGGCGCGCCGCCGCAAAAGACACTCAACCAGCTTTTCAAGTACACGCCTCTTCAATCCACTTTTGGCGTGCAGATGCTGGCGCTGGTGGACGACGAGCCCCGCCTGCTGACGCTCAAGCGGGCGCTCCAAATCTATATCGAGCATCGTTGCGAGGTTCTGACTCGCCGCACTCGGCATGATCTGGAAAAGGCTGGTCACCGCGCTCACATCCTGGAAGGATTGAAAGTTGCCCTCGATCAACTGGATGCCGTCATCCAGACTATCCGCCAATCGCCTGATGCCGACACCGCCCGTGAACGGCTTATCGAACGCTTCAAACTGACAGAGATCCAGGCGCAGGCCATTCTGGATATGCAACTGCGGCGGCTAGCGGCTTTGGAACGCCAAAAGATCGAGGACGAGTATCTTGAACTGATTCAGCGCATCGCATACCTGGAGGATCTGCTGGCTTCACCGCGCAAGATACTGTATCTGATCAAGGAGGATCTGGCCAATCTGAAGCCTGCCTACGGTGATGGTCGCCGCACGCGCATCGTCAAGGGGGAGGCGGATTTCGAGGAGGAGGATCTGGTCGCCGAGGAGAATGTGCTGATCACCATCACCCAGCGCGGTTACATCAAGCGGGTGCCACTCCAAGCCTATCGCGCTCGCGGACCTGGCGGGCGTGGGGTGAAAGGGATGGCTGCCCGTGAAGATGCGATTCTATACCTCTTCTCCGCTCGGACCATGGACTCTATCCTGTTCTTTACCAACCGGGGCAAGGTCTACCAGGAACGTGTGTACCAGATTCCGAGCGCGGATCGCACCGCCAAAGGGGTGCTGTTGGCTGGCATCCTTGCCCTCGATGTCGACGAGCGAGTCACCGCGGCCGTAGCAGTGTCGGACTTTCGCGATGCAGCCTACCTGACAATGCTCACCCAACTGGGACGAGCCAAGCGAATCGAGCTGAAAGAGTTCGATGGCGTGAGGCCAAGCGGGTTGATCGCGATCAACCTGGAGCAGGAAGACGAATTGGGCTGGGTCCAGTTGACGCAGGGCGACCAGGAGCTGATCGTCGTATCTGAGCGAGGGCAGGTTCTCCGCTTCAGGGAGCAGGACGTACGTTCTATGGGACGCAACGCTATGGGCGTCTATGCTATCAAACTGGGATCCGGTGACACTGTCGCCAGCGCATCCATCGTCGAGCCGGAGGCTGCTTTGCTGGTCGTGACCACAAAAGGGTATGGCAAACGCACACCCTTGAGCGAATTCTCAGTCAAGGGACGCTACGGGCAAGGTGTACGATGCCTGGGCGGTAAGCCTGGGACTACTGGCACCATTGCCGCTGCCCGTGTGACACATCCCGAGGACGAGGTCACTATCATCTCTGCAAAGGGGATGGTCCTCCGCGCCCCTGCCTCCGATATTCCCGAGATGGGACGGGCTACCCGAGGGGCAAGGCTAATGGAGTTGAGTGCACAGGATGAGGTAGCCTCAGTGGCCGTGATCCGCACCAACGACCAGAAACCAAGACAGGAGAACTAGGAGATGGCGCGTCATGAACGTCGTCCTGGCCAGACGTTGGCCCTGATGCCGGAACCGGACGCCAGGCTACTTGCAGAGACGCTAGTGGCTCTGGCCAACTCCGATGGCGGTACCATCCTCATCGGCGTGGATGAGACCGGCCAAGTGACGGGACAGGTCTACGATGACGAGGTCGAGGGTGCGCTGCAAGTCGCACAACGAGCAAGCCGCCCACCCGTGACAATTCGTTGGCACCAGACGGCGACCGAACAGGGCCTGGTCTTTGCCATCGTCGTTCCCCGCAGCACCGAACTTCACAGTCTGGCTGATGGGCGTGTGCTCATCCGCACCAGAGCGGATAATCGCCCTCTCAGCGGGGATGAGATTCGCCAACTGGCTGCTACAAAGTCCACCGGGGACTATGAGGCGGAAATTGCACCGGGAGCACGCCGGGAGGACCTGGACGAAGAGGTGATCACCGAGTTTATTGCCAAGTGGGAGGAACGCCAGCATCGGGAGTGGACACGCCCGCAGGATGACTTAATGCTGAACGTGGGAGCTGTAGATGAGAATGGCAATCCCACGGTCGCAGGGGTGCTCTTGTTCGCCCGAAATCCCCAGGCATTCATGCCCCAGAGTGGGCTGACATTCGTCAAGTTCGCCGGAAAGCTGCCACGGAGTGAGACCGGCGAGCCGGGCTATGGCCGTCGCGAGGAGATCGGTGGGCCGCTGGCCCGCATCATTCAGCGTACCTGGGAGGTCGTAGGTGAAGAGATGCGCATCGGCGCGGTCGTCACCGGGCTTGAACGGGAGGAGCGCACCGAGT
>CAYUIS010000113.1:0-17274 GCA_964444825.1 uncultured Anaerolineales bacterium
TTTCTAAAGATGTCACCTTTCCTTCTGATACAACCTGGAGTACAATTCCCCCTGGGGGCACGCGGTCCTGTGTCCACTCTCCAGTCCTTAATCTGGCGCAGGGGGCCAGCCGATGGGAGCAAAAGAGCAATTCTCTCACGAAACCTACCTCTCGCCCTTCACATGGCGCTACGGCTCTCACGAGATGCGCGCCATCTGGGGCGAGGCGCACAAACACAAGCTCTGGCGGCGTGTGTGGGTGGCCTTGGCAAGCGCGCAGCATCGTGCCGGCCTGGTCACGGCGGAACAACTGGCCGAACTTCGAGCGCACCAGGACAACGTGGACCTGTCCCGCGCTGCCGAGATTGAGGCCCAGATTCATCACGACCTGATGGCCGAGATCCGGGCCTTTGCCGAGCAGTGTCCTGTGGGTGGTCTCATCATCCACCTGGGGGCCACCAGCGCTGACGTTGAGGATAACGCCGACGTGCTGCGCATCCGAGAGGCTCTCGATCTGCTGCTGGAGCAGTTGGGTCCGCTGCTGTCTGATCTGGCCGATGGTATCGAGCGCCACGCCGACCACGTCTGTATGGCCTTTACCCACCTCCAGCCTGCCGAGCCTACCACCGTTGGTTATCGCCTGGCGACTTATGGTCAGGATCTATTGGAGGATTACCATGAGCTCCAGCGCCTACACCAGGGCTTGATGGGCAAGGGGATCAAGGGAGCGGTGGGCACCGCCGCTGCCTACGCCCAACTGCTTGAGGGTACCGGAATGAGCCCCGCCGAACTGGAGGGGTACGTGATGGCGGAACTGGAGTTGACCCCCTTCCCCATCGCTACCCAGGTCTACCCTCGCAAACAGGACTATCGCGTGCTGACCGCACTGGCAGGCCTGGCTCTCTCCCTCTACCGTTTTGCCTTCGATCTGCGGCTGCTCCAGTCACCCCCCATCGGCGAGTGGAGCGAGCCCTTTGGGGCGCGGCAGGTGGGCTCGTCGGCGATGCCCTTCAAGCGCAACCCGATCAACGCCGAGAATATGGACAGCCTGGCACGGTACGTGGCCGCCCTCTCCCGCGTGGCGTGGGACAACGCCGCTCACTGCCTGTTGGAGCGGACTTTGGATGACAAGGCCAATCGCCGCCTCATCCTCCCTGGCGCGTTTCTGGCCAGCGAGGAGCTTGTCCGTCGGGGCCATCGTATCTTGCGCGGCCTGCGGTTCTACGACGAGGCCATAGGCCGCAACCTGGATGCCTACGGTCCTTTCGCTGCAACTGAGCGACTCTTGATGGAGGCAGTACGTCACGGGGCCAGTCGTCAGGATATGCACGAGCTGATCCGCCGCCACGCTATGGCTGCCTGGCAGGAGGTGTGGGTCGGGGAGCCCAACCCGCTGATCGACCGGTTGACTGCTGATCCAGGCATACTGCGCTATCTGCCGGCCAGCCGTGTGCGTGACTTGCTCGACGCGGCTGCTCACGTCGGCGACGCCCCGCAGCGGGCCCGGCAAATGGCGGCCTCGATCCGCGCACACGTGGGTAAGGAATTGCCGGGAGCTTGAGCTTCAGTCTGCGAGTGTATGAGAATGGAAACAGGTCAAGGAACAAGATTTGCTGTTCTGGCCGATCTTCATGGCAACGGCGACGCGTTGCGGGCTGTGCTGGCCGATCTGGACGGGTGTGGTGGGGTTGATCGACTCTTGGTTCTGGGCGACATCGTCCTGCTGGGACCCGATCCCGGCCAGGTAGTCGAGTTGCTGATGGCCCGAGATGGAATCGGCGTCTACGGCAACACCGACCGGTTTCTGCTCGATACCGATTGGCCCGCTTTCCAACCCCAGAGTGAGGAGGACGAGGCGGACCGAGCTCTGTGTGTGTGGGCCCTGGAGCGGCTGGACGAACGAGCACAAGCCTGGCTGCGAGCCCTTCCTTTTCGGCGGGACCTTGAGGTGGACGGTCAACGGCTGCTGCTGGTGCACGCTTCTCCCCGCAGTGACAGGGATGTCATCCAGGCTGATACCCCAGAGGATGACGTCCTGGCGATGATGGCCGGTGTGCGGGCCGATCTGCTGCTGCTTGGCCACACCCACGAGCCATTCGACCGCTCGGTGGGAGCCGTGCGCCTGATCAACCCCGGCGCTGTAGGTTATCCTCGGGGGCAAATGGGGACTGCACGCTATGCACTTCTTACCTGGGATGGGCGCTGGCGGGTCGAGTTTCGCCTCGTTCGTTACGAGATTGAGAAGACCGTTGCCCGGCTTCTGGCAGCTCGACGCCCTTACCGGCTCTGGATTGCAGGGACACTGCGCCGCGCCATCCACACTCCCCTCGACACGTTGGAATAGGGGCGATCCCAACTTTGAGATGCGGAGACGGGGTATCTCTGCTTGAGGTCATGTTGCTCTCAAGAGATCGCTGTATCTCGCCCCAGCGCACCCGCTTGCCCATCAGGCACGGATGGTGTAAAATGCACTCCTAGGGCGGCGAGAAGGGGGGGCTATGGAGAACGTACTGCTAGCTACTTTCCAGCGGGATATCACGCGCCATTACGAGCTAGCTCAGGCGTACGGGGCGGGGTTGGAGCTTCAGGTCTATGGTTATGACCCGGATCTGCTCGATAGCGACTGGCGCGTGGTGCTCGACCAGCATAAAGCCCTTCTCCACGACTTTGAGGGCGAGATCTCTCTCCACGGGGCCTTCCTCGACATGGCACCGGGCAGCGTTGACCGCCGTGTTGTGGAGGTGACCCGAGATCGGTTTATGCTCGACCTCGACATCGGCGCCGAGTTAGGCGCCCGCACCATCGTTTTTCACACCCTCTTCTTGCCGCAAGTCTACCGTCCTGTCGTGGGCGATGGCCCCAGCTATCGCCTGAGTTGGACGGAGAGACAGGTCGAGTTCTGGGGACCCATAGCGGAGGAGGCCGCCCAGCGCGATCTGCTCATCGCACTGGAGAATATGTGGGAGCCCGAACCCCAGATCATTGGCGACGTGCTGGATCAGGTCGACTCACCTAACCTGGGTTCCTGCCTTGATGTCGGCCACTTTTATTTGTTCTCCGATTTCCTGCCTCTATCCAGGTGGATCGACCAGATCAGCCATCGGCTGATTCATTGCCATATGAACAACCACCGCGGTTCGTACGACGAGCATCTGCCCCTCGACGTTCCCGGTGGGGTGATCGACTATCAGAGGGATGTCCTGCCGCTGCTGCGAGCGCTGCCCAACTCGCCTACGCTCTCACTGGAGATGGACGAGGTCGCCGCCCTGGAGAGCAGCCTTCACTATCTGGGCCTGGCGAGACGCTAGTTCCCTATCTGGCCAAAGCCGACTATCACTCTTCCGCGCCCTGCCAGGGGCGGTACTGCAGTAGCTCCTGGGGTAGGAACAGATACAGGCACGTCAACCCGGCGATCACTCCCCCCAGGTGGGCAAATGATCCCACCAGGCTGTATATGTACCCATATTCCTGGAACTGCTGCTCCAGGTACCCATTCAACACATCCCGCGTTACGGTGTAGACGATGAACACCCAGGCCGGCGTGTACAGTGGAATCGGGATGGGCAGAATCCCGAACAGCATCGGCAAGGTTCGGATGCGCTGGTCTTGGTACAGGAACAGGTAGGCGGCCACGATGCCCATTACCGCGCCACTTGCTCCCAACCCCGGCACCATTCCCTTGGTGACGGGCAGTGCTGCGCGCCCCAACACGCTCGCCACGCCTGACACGAACACACATGTCAGGTAAAAGAGCCCAAACTTGGTCGGTCCGAGCACGTCCTCCAATCGCCGCCCGAAGAAGAACAGAAAGAACATATTGCCCAGTAGGTGTGACCATCCGGCGTGTAGAAACGCCGAGGTTAGCATACTCAGCGCGCCGAGCCCTGTTCCTTCCAGGATGTCGGCCGGTACCAGCATAATCTGGCTCCTTATGGCGGCCCATGCCTCTTTGTCTTGGAGCCACCACGGGAGCAAGGCGTAGAAAAACACGTGGATGGCCACGTTTATCGCGATCAGCCCCCACGTCATAGCCGAGAAGGTGCGATGACGGCCCCGGGCGTCCTGCAGCGGGAGTAGCAGGATGAATGACAGGATACGGTCGAGGGCCAGAGCGATGAGTGTCATCATCGTATCTGTGTTACCTTAGCAAAAGGATCATTGTCATTCCCACGCCCCACAGTACCGCGCCTGGGATGCCTATCAGGGCCTTTTGCTCGAGCCCTCGTATCCCCTTCGGGCCGAAGGCGGCCTGCATACCGGGATTGAGGGGGACGTCGGTGGCGCACGCCCACATGTAGGCACCTACGCTTGCCATCATCAGCGCGACCCATGCCGCCAGGTTTATGTGCCACGGCACTAACCCCGCGTTGACTAGAGCTGCGAGCATCGGGATCAGCATCAGCCCGCCTATCCGGCGTAATGTCTCTCCCCACCCCTGGCTATCTTGCTCGGGCTTGGGATCCTCCCCCCATTTCGACAGCCGACGTCGCGCTTCCCGACCCAGCGCGGTATGGGGCGCTGTTAATTCGCAAGCTCGTCGATAGTGCCGCACTGCGTATGCTCCCTGCCTCTGTGCAAGATACACGTCGCCCAGGAGCATGTGGGCCTCCACGTGGTCTGGCGCTAGGCTGGTGGTTTTTTTCAGCAGGTCGAGCGTCTCCCGAGTCTCTCCCTCCTGCTCGACCTTGAGCCGTGCCAGCTCGAACAGAATTCCCGGGTCATCGTCAGTTTGCTCCGCCGCCCGTTCGTACATGTCCCGCGCCTCGGCCAGCATCTGGCGTAGGATGTAGATCGTTCCCAGGCGGGCGTACAGGGCTGAATCGCTGGGGTCGCTTTTGATGGCGCGCTTGTACGTGGCGATGGCCCTTTCGTCCTGACCCAGCTCCTTGTACACCGCCGCCACGCCCCCCAGCACCTGTGCATCGTTGGGGGCCTCAGCGATTGCCCGTGCCGCTGCCTCCTCCACCCGCTCGCCGCGATGGTGTGCCAGATAGGCTTGGGCCAATGCCAGGTGGTAATGCCCCCCGTCGCCGTAATCCCCCAACCCCTCTCCGCATTCCGGGCACGCCCTTTGCTTTGCGTCGACGTAGTGGCCGCAGGCGGGGCATGCTACGATCAGGACCTGACCACAGGATCTGCAGATTGTCCCGGAGGGTGGGACTGGCTCACCACAGCGGGGGCAGCGCTCCTGTACGTCTAGAATGGGGGAGGCTTGTTGATCCAGCCAGCTTAGGCCCGACTGGGCGTGCCGGTTGTGTGGGTTGATCGCCAGCACGTTTTCCAGGCATACCCGCCGCTCCTCGATCGACTCCACTGCGGCGCTCAGCCACAACCATGCCTGTTCGTTCTCTTCGTCCAGTTCTGTCACCCGCAGCAGCACCTGCCGCGCTTCCTGCTTCCGCCCGGCCTTGGCTGTGGCGATCCCGCGTTGGAGGAGTTCGTTCACCTCAAGGGAGGTGGGCATCTGGTTTCTCCATCGATTTCTTTCGGCCAGATTATAAGTGCTCTTTATTGAGAGAGCAAGGGCAAAGAATACTTGCCGCTCAAATCGTGGGGGGCAAACCACCGTTCTGCGCCACTCTCAGAATTGCCCCCTGTGTAAACTGTGATACCATTATGCTTATGCAACGTCAAACCTGATCAACACACAATCCGCAGGAGGGAATCGAGCCCTATGTCTGAAAACCAGAGCTTTCATATGACCCCGGAGGACTTCCGGCGCTACGGTCGGGCCGTGGTCGATTGGATCGCCGACTACTATGAGCGCGTCGAGTCGTTGCCCGTGCTGTCCCAGGTGGCCCCGGGCGAGATCCGTGCGTCGCTTCCTCCCCAGCCCCCCGTCCACGGCGAGCCCTTCGACGCCATCCTCCAGGACGTAGAGGACCTGATCCTGCCCGGCATCACCCACTGGCAGTCGCCCAGCTTTTTCGCCTTTTTCCCCGCCAACGTCTCGGGCCCGTCCGTCCTGGGGGAGCTGCTCTCGGCCGGCCTCGGCGTCCAGGGAATGCTCTGGGCCACCAGCCCCGCCTGTACCGAGCTAGAGACCCACCTCCTCGACTGGCTCGTCGATATGCTCGATCTCCCGGCAGGGTTCAAATCCACCTCGGCGGGCGGCGGTGTGATTCAGGATAGCGCCTCCAGCGGCTCCCTGTGCGCTCTCCTGGCTGCCCGCGAGCGCGCCACCAACTATGCCAGCAACGAGCGAGGCTGCGATGGTCGCCTCGTCGCCTATTCCTCTACCCAGACTCATTCCTCCATCGAAAAGGCCGTCAAGATCGCTGGCCTGGGGCGCGACAACCTCCGCCTCATAGAGGTCGATGACGCCTTCGCCATGCGGCCTGATGCCCTCGCCCGCCAGATCGAGCGTGACCGCCAGGCTGGCCTGATGCCCTGTTTCGTCTGCGCCACCGTGGGCACCACCTCCTCTAATGCCATCGACCCCCTGCCCGAGATCGGCTCCCTCTGCCGCGCAGAGGGGCTTTGGCTCCACGTCGACGCCGCTATGTGCGGCACCGCCGCCCTGTGCCCCGAGTTCCGCGCCATTCACGATGGCCTCGAACTGGCCGATAGTTACTGCTTTAACCCCCACAAGTGGATGTTCACCAATTTTGACTGTGACTGCTTCTACGTCGCCGATCGGGCTGCCCTGATCCACACCCTGAGCATTCTCCCCGAGTACCTGCGCAACCAGGCCACCGAGTCCGGTGCTGTTTTTGATTATCGGGACTGGCAGATCCCCCTCGGGCGTCGCTTCCGCTCGCTGAAGCTCTGGTTCGTCATCCGTCACTATGGCATCGAGGGCCTCCGTCATCACGTTCGCCGTCACGTCGCCCTGGCCCAAGAGTTCGCCGCCTGGGTCGAGGCCGACGACCGCTTCGAGTTGGCCGCTCCCGCCCCCTTGAACCTCGTCTGTTTCCGCCATCGGGGAGGCGAAGCGGTCAACCAGGCCATCCTCGACCGCCTGAACCGCAGCGGTGACTTGTACCTGACTCACACCCGGCTGAACGATCAGCTCACGCTGCGCCTCTGCGTCGGCCAGACTCACACCGAGTCTCGCCACGTCGCTCAGGCCTGGCAGCGGATCACGCACGCCGCCGCAGGGCTGTCAGAACTCGGCACGAAACGATAGATTTGCGTGCCAGTTTGTGTTATACTGTAGGTACATGGACTGGAAGTTACCATTTTATCAGGCCAACCAGCTCTCCTCGACGACATGGCCTGACAAGAGCCATATCAACCAATTGGCTTAACAAGGAAGTTGGAGTATGCAGCGTTCCTTCGTATGGTTTATCTTGCTGAGTATGGCAGTTGTTGTGTCCACCATTGTTTCCTGCGGTCCAACCCCGCTCTCTACACCTGCGCCAACTGACACGCCACCGCCGACTGCGATACCGTCCCCAACCAACACCCCTACACCTGAACCTACTACGCCGACTAGAACACCCACACCGACCGAGACACCGACGGCGACGCCTTTACCCCCTACCCCGACCCCACAATGGCTTAGACTGACGAGCACCGCCTTTGATGCAGGGGAGATGATCCCTAAGAGGTATTCCCGCCGTGGTGAGGATATCTCACCTCCGCTGGAGTGGAGCGATCCGCCCCAGGGTACATTGAGCTTCGCTCTCATCGTCTTTTCCGACCCTCTGATGGATGGTGGGGGTAACTGGGTCCAGTGGATCCTCTACAATATCCCGGCCGAGACCCGGGCCTTGCCGGGGAACGTCACGCCGGATGCTGATGGTTGGCTGCTCGATGGCAGCCGGCACTATGACAACAGTTGGGGAGAACTGGCGTATGGTGGCCCCAATCCACCTCACGTCCAAACATTTAGCTATTACTTTGTGCTCTACGCTCTGGATACGACGCTCGATCTGGAGGCTGTGGAAGAAACCATGCGCGCAGACGGATCGCTTCCCTGGATCGGTGCGAGCAAAGCGATACTGTTAGAAGCAGTGGAAGGACACATCCTGGCCCTGGGAGAGCTTGTGGGGAAATACAAAGAGGATTGACTTACTCGCAGGTTAGGGTATAATGGCGCGACTGTTAGCAGTTGGCCGTGGGTGACCAGCGATGGTCATCGGCTAGTCACCGGCGGCGAATTGCTGACTGTTTAATAGGGAGGATGGATGCCAAAACGAACGTATCAGCCCAAGAAACGGAAGCGCATTCGTACGCATGGCTTCCGAGCACGCTCAGCCACCCCTGGGGGGAGAAGGGTTCTCAAGGCCCGACGCCGCAAGGGCCGTCACAACTTGGCTGTAAGCCACGAGCAGGCCAAGAAGCTGAACTGGAAGGAAAGCTCCTATCGGCCACGACGTTGAGCCTCGCGGTGGAACGGCGGATTCGGTTGCGGCGGACCAGCGACGTGCGGCGGGTGTACGATGAGGGACAGTCGTGGCCCCATCGCCTGCTCGTGCTGGTCGCGCGGCCTAATGACCTCCATTTTAGCCGTGTGGGAGTCACTGCTAGTCGAAAACTCGGGGGGGCGGTGGCCCGTAACCGGGCCAAGCGCCTCATGCGCGAAGCGGCGCGCCATCTCTACCCCCGGTTCGCGGTTGGCTGGGACGTGATGCTCATCGCCCGCCCTCGGATTCTCGAGGCCAAAGAACCTCGGGTCGAGGAGGCGTTGGCGGCGTTGCTGGAACGGGCTGGAGTTGCACGAGACACAGTCGGATGAGATCAGTCCTACTAGGGGCTATACGCCTCTATCAGATAACCCTCTCGCGTGTGTTTCCTCCTACCTGTCGTTTCTGGCCTTCCTGTTCCCAGTATAGCTACGAAGCGATCGCCCGCTACGGGGTCTGGCGCGGCGGCTGGTTGGCAGTCAGACGTGTGGCCCGCTGTCATCCGTTTAACCCGGGGGGATATGACCCCGTTCCCGAACTGGACATAAAGACGTGAGTTGGAAGGAGTGAGTCATTGAATCGGTCTTGGATATACCGTTTGACGCTCACCTTGGTGGTGTTTGGCGCGCTGCTTTTGGGCACCAGTGGTTGTGCTGGTGGTGCGGCCCGGGCCACCAGTTGGACGGGATTGACCGTCGTTGGGGAGCGTCTGTACTTTGCTGATCTGCAACAGATCGCCGTAATAAATGCGGCCGATGGTGATGTTCTGTGGACGTTTCCCGCGGATCCCGGGGAGGAGCGGCTGGGGTCCTTCTATATCACCCCGGCGGTAGACGAGTCCCACATTATTGTGGCCTCTGAGATACCTGCCAGAGGTTTCCTTTCGCAACCGACCTACGCAGTCTGGGCAATAGATCCAGAGAGCCGTCGCGATCTATGGCACTTTGACGATGCCACCGCTCCCTTCATTGAAGGTGGCGCTATGGGCGACGGAATCTTTGTGATCGGCAACAGCGATGGCTACGTTTATGGTCTCGACGTCGAGACCGGGGCTCAAAAGTGGCCTCCCTTCAGAACCGAACATCGGGTCTGGGCTACGCCCCTCATTGTCGATGATACCGTATACGTCGGCTCGATGGATCGCCACCTGTACGCGCTGCGCCTCTCTGATGGTAAGGAGCTATGGCGCTTTCCCGCTGGAGGGAGCATGACAGATGCTGGCCCCGTTAAGGGTGCTTTTGCCAGCGCGCCGGTCCTGCGGGATGACACGCTGTACGCCGGTGCCTTTGACGATCGGGTCTATGCGATCGATGCCGCCACCGGGCGCGAGCGCTGGCGCTTTGCAGGTGATAATTGGTTCTGGGGCAGCCCTGCTGTTCACAATGACGTCGTTTACGTAGTGGACGTCGTCGGGCACGTTTATGCCCTGAATGCCGATTCCGGTGAGCTGGTGTGGGACAAGCCCCTCGATGCGCCAGTGCGAGCCGGCCCAGCGCTCACCGAAGATGGCAGCAAGCTGCTCATCGGCAGTGAGAACGGCACCCTGTACGCCCTTGATACCTCCGATGGTTTTGCGATGTGGTCTCGGGAGGACGAGGGCCAGGTGCTGTCGACACCGATGGTCGACGGGTCGGTGGTGTACGAATCGCGTGTGTTTGGGTCGTTTCGACTGCGAGCGCTGCACGTGGACAACGGGCGCGACATTTGGACCTATCCACCCCCAGATGAGGGGTAATCGGAGAGAGGACAGACGTGTTTAATTTTCTCGCCTACCCAATGGCTAATATCATACTGCTCCTGTACAACCTGTTGGGGCAGAGTACTGTCGCGGCGATTGCGGCCTTGACCGTCGTGATCAACTTGCTTATCGTGCCACTGACGCTGAGTCAACAACGGTCGACCCGTCGTATGCAGGAAATGCAGCCCGAGCTGGAGAAACTGCAGAAAAAGTATGCCAAGGATAAGGAGCGACTGGCCCAGGAGCAGATGAAGATGTACCGGGAAGCCGGTATCAACCCTATGGCTGGGTGTCTGCCGCTTCTGATCCAGATGCCGATCTGGTTTGCCCTGATCTCTGCCATCCGTTTCGCCATACCCACGACGCCCTTGGAGGTGTTCCAGTTCTCCCAGCACATCGGCGAGTGGTTGCCGGGTCTCGTGTACAAGCCCGAGTTCATCGTTGGCATCGTGCCGCTGCAGAGTACTTTCCTGGGAATGGATTTGGGACGTCCGCCCAGCACGGCCCAGTGGTGGTCCTATTCGCTGCCGATCCTGGTCTTTGCCACCACCTGGTTGCAGCAAAAGCTGCTGACGCCGCCAACTGTTGGCGATGACCAATCGCAGGCTGCGATGATGAACCGGCAGATGCAGATTATGATGCCATTGATGCTCATGTTCTTTACGCTACAGTACTCCACCGGGCTGTCGATCTACTTTGTGATGTCCAGTTTGATCCGTATGGTTCAGTACTATTTCATCCAGAACGGACGGGGTGCCAAAGCGTCGTAGCAAGGCAGGAGGACCGCCAGCGTGATGGCGCTGCGCGCGGCTTGAGGAGTGTGACATATGGTGGAATTCGACCGTGTGATTGAGGCGACGGGGGACGATGTCGAGGCTGCGGTTGCGGAGGGGTTGACCCGTCTTGGGGTTGACCGGGACGCGGTAGAGGTAGAGGTCCTGGACGATGGCAGCCGGGGGCTGTTCGGGATCGGGGCCCGAGAGGCCCGCGTGCGGTTGACCATCAAGCCCCGGGACGTGTCTCTCCCTGAGCCTGTCATCCCCGATCCCGCCCCGAGCACAGCCGAAGGACCTGCCCTGAGCACAGCCGAAGGACCTGCTCCCGACGCGCTGGAGGAATCAGAGGCGAAAAAGAACACAGCCCAGATGGCCAAAACCGTGTTGTTGGAGCTTTTGGTCCTGATGGGGATGGACCAGGCGCAAGTTGTGACGCGATGGGCCAAGCCTGCTGGAGATGAAAAAGACCCACCGTTGGTGCTCGATGTTAGTGGTCCGGGCACCGATGTGTTAATTGGTCGTCGCGGCAAGACCATGGCCGCATTGCAGCATATTACCCGGCTAGTCGTTGGGCGGGAGGTTGAGGGTCGGGCGCATTTGGTTGTAGACGTAGATGGTTTTAAGGCTCGCCGAGAAAAGTCGTTGCGTCGCCTGGCCCGCCGTATGGCGGAGCAGGCGATCAGTACCGACCGCACCGTGGTGCTGGAGCCAATGCCTCCCCACGAGCGCCGTATCATCCACTTGGTGCTGCGTGACAACCCCAACGTAACTACTGAGAGCGTCGGTGATAGGGATCGGCGCAAAGTGACGATCATTCCACAACACTAGTCGGTCGCTAGCAGTTAGCTACACATGCGACAGCCACCGCTAACCGCTAACGGCCAGTGCCGGCTGCTATGATTGAGCTCGACTATCTGGTCATCGGTCACGTGACCCGTGACCTGGTGGACGGTGGTTCCGCAGTGGGTGGTACGGCTTCCTACGCTGCCCGTACCGCGCTCGCGCTGGACTGTCGTGTGGGCGTCGTCACCAGTGCTGACCCGGGGTTCGTTCTGAGCCCCGAGTTGGATGGTGCCCTGATCGCGCGTGTTCCTGCCCTCACGACGACGACATTTGAGAACATCTATACACTCGACGGGCGGCGTCAGGTGATCCATAGTGTCGCCGATAGGCTGACGCCGGATATGATACCTTCTCACTGGCGAGTGGTTCCCGCCAGCGGCGTCGTCCACGTGGGGCCGGTGGCTCGGGAGTGTGATGTGGCGCTGACTGAAACGTGGGACGATGTTTTTGTCGGTGTCACCCCGCAGGGATGGATGCGCCGCTGGGACCAGCGGGGGTATGTGAGTGGCTCTTTGTGGGAAGAGCCGGAACCGTGGCTTGCCCGTGCCAATGCAGTGGTGCTGAGCGACGAGGACGTGGGAGGGGACGAAGCGCTGGTGGCCCGTTATGCATCTCAGTCGCGATTGCTGGTCGTGACTCACGGGGTGGTGGGCTGTACCGTGTATGTTGAGGGGCAATCCCGCTCCTATGTGGCTCCAGCCGTGCGCCAGGTTGACCCGACTGGCGCTGGGGATATCTTTTCTGCTGCCTTTTTCGTGTGCCTGCAGCGACAGGGCGATCCTTGGATGGCCGCCCGTTTTGCCAACTGCGTCGCCTCCAACTCGGTGGCGCGGGCTGGCTTGGCGAGCACGCCCAAGCCCGGCGAAGTGGCCTGCTGTGAGCAGTTATTCATCGATGAGGTGGGTTGAGTGACCATCATTTACGCATTGGCGAACCAGAAGGGCGGGGTTGGCAAGACCACTACCGCCGTCAACGTAGGGGCCTGCCTTGCGCAATGGGGACAGCGGGTTCTGGTCGTGGATACCGACCCGCAGGCAAATGCGACGTCATCACTGGGGATCGACAAGTATGCCGTGACCCTCTCGGCGTACGACCTCTTGGTGGACGGGGTTCCACTAGATCGAGTCGTGTGTCCCACTGACCGGGAGCGTCTCGATCTGGTCCCTTCCTCGCCGGCCTTGGCCGGGGCGACCGTCGAGCTGGTCACCCTTCCGGGACGGGAATATCGCCTCAGCCAGGCCTTGGCAGGGCTGCGCTCCCAAGAGACCATTCCTGGGAAAGAGGAGGGATATGTACTGGACGCTGGGATGGGCCGGGATGCCTATGGACAATATGACTATGTGCTCATCGACTGTCCGCCCAGCCTGGGGATTCTCACGGTCAATGCCCTCACCGCTACTGATGGCGTGATCATCCCGGTCCAGTGCGAGTACCTGGCGTTGGAGGGCCTTACCCAATTATCGCGCGTCATTGATCTGGTGCGTCGCGCCCTCAATCCCTCGCTGGAACTGCGTGGGTTGGTGATGACGATGTTCGACTCCCGAACGACGCTGGCCCGGCAGGTCGTCGAGGAGGTTCAGCGCCACTTTCCGGGCCAGGTGTTCAAGGTCATTATTCCCCGCAGTGTGCGTCTGAGTGAGGCCCCGAGCTACGGCGAGCCGATCATATCCTACGCGCCCCGTTCGGCTGGTGCCCTGGCCTACGCTGCCCTGGCGCGCGAGTTGCTGGTGGGCGATGGACGACTCCATCTGGTATCCGTTAGCTGAGCATTGTCTGCTGCTCAATAGCCACTGGTTGTCGAGGTGAGATATGGGACGACGAAAAAGTGGACTTGGAAGAGGACTAGGCGCGTTAATCCCCGCAGCCGAGGAGGAGGTATCTGTAGCACCGAATCTGCCAGGTGTGATTGAGATACCTATCGCCTCTATCTCGCCCAACCCTCATCAGCCCCGGGCGCAGATTCGTGATCAGGACCTGGTGGGTCTCGCTGCTTCGATTGAGGAGCACGGGATTATCCAGCCGCTGGTTGTTACCGCGGTGGCCGATGGGTATCAGCTCATTGCCGGCGAGCGTCGCTGGCGTGCAGCCCGACTGGCGCGATTGTCCGAGGTTCCCGTCGTGGTCAAGGATGTGGTCCCCCAAGAGATGTTGGAATTGGCCTTGGTGGAGAATCTCCAGCGGTCCGACTTGAATCCGCTGGAAGAGGCTATGGCGTATCGCCAGTTGACCGAGGAGTTCGAACTGACGCAGGATCAGGTGGCGCGCCGCGTGGGCAGGAGCCGTACCACCATCTCTAACACGTTGCGGTTGCTGAAGGCAGCCCGGGCTGTGCAAGAGGCGTTGCTCGAAGCCAGCATCAGCGAAGGGCACGCCCGGGCGCTTTTGGGTTTGGAGCAGGAAGAGGCCCAGGAGGCCGCCCTCAAGACGGTCCTGAAGAATGGGTTGAGCGTTCGGCAGACGGAGCAACTGGTGCGCCGATTGCTGGGCCAGGAACCGAAGGAGAAAAAAGTGGCCCCCGAGACTCTGCCCTACACACGGGCCTTGGAAACCAGATTCCGGGAGGCCCTGGGTACCAAAGTCAATCTGACACGCAGTGGTGAGGGAGGGCGTATCGTCATTCACTTCTACTCCGAGGAGGAGTTGGATGCGATATATCAGCACATTGTGGGTGTGGAGGAATAAGAGGCGCTCTTATGTCGGACTTGAACATCGTGTGTGAGAAACTGGAGCAGGCTGTGGAGGTGTTGCAGGAGCAGGAGGTGGATTTGTGGGTCACATTTGTGCGCGAGACGAGCCACGTCAGCGATCCCTGCCTCGATCTGTTGTTGGGCTTTGACTTGACCTGGCAATCGGCGTTGATGGTCAGCTGCACTGGCGAGCGTATCGCCGTTGTGGGTCGTTTTGACGCGGATAACGTCGAGCGGATGGGTGGTTACACGACCGTCGATGGCTACGACCAGTCGGTTCGTGATCGATTGATGGCCCATGTGATGCGCTTGGATCCGCGCCGGGTGGCGCTCAATTTCTCCCGGAGCGACCCGGCTGCCGATGGCCTGACCCACGGCATGTTCCACCTGTTGATGGAAATGATGGCGGGTACGCCGTACGCAGATCGTATCGTCTCCGCCGAAAGGGTGATTGCGGCCCTGCGTGGGCGCAAGTCCCCGGCGGAGGTGGCCCGGATACGGGCGGCCATTCGGGATACCGAAGCCATTTTTCAGCGCGTCGGCCAGCGTATCCGCCCCGGTGTGACGGCGCGGGAGATCGCTGGCTGGTTCCACGCGGCCGTGGAGGAGGAGGGGCTTGGGCTGTCTTGGGAGAGGGACTATTGTCCGGTGGTCACGCCTGGACCGGATGCCCCCTTCGGCCACGCGATGCCCAGCGATTTCGCCGTCCAACGGGGGCATCTCCTGCAGGTGGACTTTGGTGTGCGCAAAGCAGGCTTTGTGTCAGATCTGCAGCGCACCTGGTACGTGCTTGACGAGGGCGAGACGCAACCACCGCCGGAGGTGCAGGATGGATGGGAAGCGGCACGACGGGCCATTGAGGCCGGTCGGGAGGCGTTGCATCCTGGTGTTCAGGGGTGGGAGGTGGACCAGGCAGCGCGCGAGGCGCTAACCCAGGCGGGCTATCCGGAGTTTAGACATGCCTTCGGTCACCAGGTCGGCCGCGCAGCCCACGATGGTGCGACGCTCCTGGGGCCACACTGGGAAAAGTACGGCACTTCGGTCGACGGCGTGATAGAAGCTGGCAATGTGTTTGCCATCGAGTTGGGGGTGCAGGTGCCAGGACGGGGCTACATCGGCTGTGAGGAGAACGTGTTGGTCACTCCCGAGGGGGCCGAGTACTTGAGCGAGCTCCAATCCGCGCTGTGGGTCGTGTGACATATGGGTGTTGTTGTGATGTCGAGAGGTGGTAGGGAATGAATGAGCAGATTGCGGCGGCTGTTCAGGAGCAGGTACAGGAGGGAATGCTAGGCTGTGCTGCGGCCTTTCGTATTGTCAAAGATCTGGATGTATCGCCTCTAGAGGTAGGGCGGACAGCCGACGCGTTGGAGGTACGGCTCAACCGCTGCCAGTTGGGGCTGTTTGGCTATGGCGAACGCAAGAGCATTGTGGAGCCGGCCGAGGAGGTGCTGCCAGAGTTGGAGCAGGCCATTCGGAAGGGGATAAGCTCGGGGCGGTTGCCGTGTGATGTCGCGTGGGCCATCGCTGCCCAGTTTGGGATGCCAAAGCGTCACCTGGCCAACGCGGCCGAAAAGATCGAGATCCGCATCGGACCGTGCCAATTGGGTGCTTTCTAGGCTAGCTGCGGCGAGTGCCTGCTGTCTCTGGGTAGAGATCACGGTTCCCACCCCCGTTTCCTCTTTATAGATAGGGAGGTGAGGTATTCATATGCTTGCCGATAAGCTGTTGATCAACGGGCGGATATACACGATGGATGCCGGGTGCCCTCGGGCCTCGGCGGTGGCGATTTCTGGAGAGCATATCCTGGCAGTGGGGGATGATTTGGACGAACTGCTGGGCGCTGGCGGGAAGGTGCTCGACCTGGAGGGGCGTTGTGTCCTTCCAGGCCTGATCGACAGTCACATCCACTTTGCCTCGTATGCGCTGGGATTGCGAGCGGTGGATCTCACAACGGCCGCGACCCTGGACGAGGTGTTGTCGTTGATCGCTCAGCGGGTGCGAGAAACAGAGCCGGGCATGTGGGTCCAGGGACGAGGATGGGACCAGGAGCGATGGCCTGACCGCCGTTTCCCCACGGCCCAAGATCTGGACAGCGTCGCTCCGCTCCATCCGGTCGCGCTGATGGCAAAGAGTGGACACGCCTTGGCGGCAAACTCTCGGGCGCTCGAGATGGCCGGTGTCACCGTCGAGACGCCGGATCCTGCCGGCGGGCGCATAGGCCGTGATGCACAGGGACAACCGGACGGGATGCTCTTCGAGGATAGTGCTATCGAACTGGTCGCCGGTTGGGTGCCTGTGCCCTCCGTGGAGGAGATGGCCGAAACGATTCGCCGTACTTTTCCCAACGCGTGGCGTGTGGGCTTGACGTCCATCCACGATGTGGACCATTCACTGGCTTTTGCCGCCTACCAGTATCTGCACGCGCGCTCCGAACTCGGTCTGCGGGTGGTCAAGTATCTGCCGGCCGAGGGGCTCGATTGTGCGTTAGAGATCGGGATACGTGCAGGGCTGGGCGACGATTGGCTGCAAGTGGGAGGGATCAAGGTATTCACCGATGGTGCTCTCGGGCCTCGTACGGCGGCGATGCTGGCGCCGTACGAGGGGGAGTCGGAGAACGTAGGTGTGCTGACTATGGATGAGGCTTCACTGTGTGAGTTGGCCTCCAAGGCGGTGGCTGGAATGCTGCCGCTAGCCATACACGCCATTGGCGACCGGGCCAATCGGATGGTGTTGGATGTCCTGGCCAAAGCTGGCGGCGAGGGATTGCGGCACCGCATCGAGCACGTGCAGTTGCTCTGCCCAGATGACGCAGGGCGTTTGGCGGCATTAGGCATCGTGGCCTCGATGCAGCCGATCCACGCCACGCAGGATTACGAGATGGCCGACCGCTATTGGGGTGA
>CAYUIS010000114.1:0-3442 GCA_964444825.1 uncultured Anaerolineales bacterium
TTTAATGTACGCGGCTCTGGTATGTAAAGTTGAAAACGGCAACGGCAGCTAACCCCAATTCCAGCCGACCGCCTTCGGCGCGGGTAAGCGGTGCGTTTTGAGCAAACTTGGTTCGGGTCGGAAATGGTTCGGAGCAAAATCGGCGGCGGCTGAATAAACCGTTAGCCTGCGCCAATAAGGAGGATACTATGTCGATTGCATCTATCCAGCGACTACTCGTCAGCCTGGTGCTCATAGGGCTGCTGGTTGTCACGGTACATCTGGGAATAGCCTACGGCGCGGCACAAGTCAACAGCAGACTGAGTGCTGCCGCGGCGCAGAGGAGCGTGTGGGTGACGCCGTTGTCGTTGGACTTTGGCCCGGTGGGAGTTGACCTGACAGGTGATTCACAGGCAGTGATTATTACCAACGTGAGTTCGCACACGCTGCCCACCTTTGCTGGAGGCGGCGTGTATCCGCCGTTCCATGTGTCGGGGAGCGGCTGCGTGGGGCTGGCGCCGGGAGCGAGCTGCCAATTCAACTACAGTTTCTCCCCAACGGCGACTGGAACGTTCTCTGCCACGTCAACCGTGTACGTCGGTGGAGAATCGTTCTCCGTCGCCTTGCAGGGCACCGGCGCCGGTGCTGGTCTCACCGTGAACCCGTTGTCACTCGACTTTGGCTCGGTGTTGTCCGGCACGACGAGTTCACCACAGGTCGTGACTATCAAGAACACGGGCGACTCGCTGCTGACCAATTTCGCGGGAGGCAGCGTGCCCCCGCCGTTCAGCGTGATGGGAAGCGGCTGTGCGGGTGGGCTGTTGCCAGGGGAGAGCTGCCAGCTCACCTACCGCTTCTCGCCGACGGCAAGCGGTACGTTCACCGACACCTCGTCAATGTACACCAACGCGGGAACGTTCGCCGTTGAATTACAGGGTCGGGGCAGGACGTTTCTTTCCAGCGGCCAACGGGTGACACCGCGCTCGTTAGACTTTGGCCCCGTGGGTGTGGGTGCGACGAGTGATCTCCTGATCGTGACCATCACCAATCAAAGTTTTCTCACCTTAACCAACTTTGCTGGTGGCGGTGTGTCTCCACCGTTCGGCGCGGGGCAGAACTGTGCAGGCGGTGTGCCACCTTTTTCGAGCTGCCAGTACACCTTCCGCTTCGAGCCAACAGAGGCTGGGGTGTTCACGACCACGTCGAATTCATCCAACATCGCCGGGTCGTTCAGCATCGCCTTGCGCGGTACTGGCGTCGGCCCTGGCCTCACCATAAGTCCGCTGTCGCTCGACTTTGGCCCGGTGGCCATTGGCGAGACGAGCGATCCACAGATTGTGACCATCAGAAATACAGGCATGTCCACATTGACCAACTTTGCGGGAGGCGGTGTATATCCACCATTCGGCGCGGGCCAAAACTGCGCCAGTGGCGTGCTGCCAGGTGAGAGCTGCCAATACACCTTCCAGTTCGCGCCAACGGCGAAAGGGAGGTTTGCCACTACGTCGAACTCGTCTACGAACGCGGGGTCGTTTACTATCCATCTACAAGGTGGCAAAAATCTTTGGGTCTTTTTGCCACTTGTCATACGGTAGATGGGAGATCATAAGTTGGCGCTTTGCGAAATACGATGGCACAAAGAGGTTAACAATGTTGAGTCAACCGGCTCAAGTTTTTCTCTCTCTTTCACTTCTAATGATTTTTTTGATCATAGGCCCCGCCCATCTTTCAGCCCAACCGTCAACAGCTATCGATCGTTCCCTCATCCCGCTGGAAACGGGCAGCTTTGACCCTTTAACCAACGAGTTAAAGGGTCCCACAGAGCAGCGACTGATCCCGCAAAACCGCCGACCGACCACTTCTCTAGTCCATTTAACCGCCGCCCCACAGCTCTCCACAGGCCGCGCGCCCAGCGTGACCGGGCCAACGAGTGGATCCATCGCTTCGCTCTTGTCCCCGCTCGCCGGTAGCGCGGCCTTTGCGGTGGAAGTATCCCCGAACGAACGCATGCGCTACATTCCCAATACCGACACCCCCGGAGAGTGGGAGTACGTTGGTGATGTGGAGGGCGCAGCATATTTTGCCGGCGACTTTGTGGGCCACGACTTTGGCCAGATGTACGTCATCGATTACTATCTCAACGAACTCCACACCCTCGGCACAACCACTGCAACCACCACCACTATTGGTGCGTGTAATCCAGTGTCTGGACAAGGGTGGTCGGGCGCGACCGGCACCGCCGATGGAACCTTGTACGCTTCTTCCACAGACGAATCAAGTTCCTATCTGTACACGGTTGACATAGATACTGGAACCGCGACCGTGGTGGGTCAGATCACCAACGCGCCCGCCATCATCGACATCGCCATCAACGCCGACGGCGAGATCTATGGTGTGGACATCGTCGGTGACAATCTGGTGCAGATTGACCCGACTACCGGGGCCGGCACGGTGATTGGATCGATAGGCTTTGATGCCGACTATGCTCAGGGTATGGACTTTGAACAAGTATCTGGGGTCCTTTACCTGGCGGCCTATAATGCAACCACTTCGCGGGGCGAATTGCGCACCGCCAACACGACCACAGGCAACTCGGTCCTGGTCGGTGTGTTCCCCGACGACGCCGAGACTGACGCTCTGGCCTTCACGCCGCCGACAACCCAACGCCTGCAAAACCCAGGGTTTGAAAGCGGCTGGGCATACTGGTATGCTGAAGGTTCCCCTTACCTGTCGGGTAGTAGTCACAGCGGATCTTGGTCGGTCAACTTGTCTGGTGAGGAATGCTGGGTGTGGCAGGAGGTGTACATCCCGTCTGATGCGATCGATGTAAGCTTTGGTTATTGGCTGACCGGCATCAGTTCGGACACTGATTGGGATAACGATATTCTCATAGGGGGTATCTGGGACCAGGCCCGGCAGACGAAATACGTGGACGTGCGTTATGGCCTCACCTATTTTTACCATAATCCAATGGAGTGGAGAAATCCCATCCACAGACTGGAAGCGGACGAACTAGCGAATGTTGCCGGCCAAAGGGTGTTGGTGGGATTTCAGCTCACGCAGGACTGGAACCCGGGCTATCACCGCACGAGCACGGCCTGGGTCGATGATGCTGTCCTCTACGTGACCAGGCCGATATACGACTACTCTGTGTATCTGCCGCTGGCCGTTAGGTAGAAAATATAGATATCATCCAAGATTGGTCACAAATTACGCGGCTTGCAGAGCGCGAAATCCACGACATGGTTTCGCGCTCTATCCTTTTTACAGCCGGCGGCAGGTGTGTGCTTGGTTGACCTGCGAGACGGGCAGGGTATAATCTCAAGCAGGGGTCGGTGTTGGGGAGCGAGTATGGCCAGGGAGCACGGAATACAACACGACCAAACCGACTGAGGAGCAGTTCAACGATGATATCTGAAGATCACTCCGCTCTTTTCGAGCGCATCCGCTTTCGGGGCGACCC
>CAYUIS010000114.1:3542-17003 GCA_964444825.1 uncultured Anaerolineales bacterium
TGGATGCCCGGGATGTCGAATCCCGCCAACCTGCGGGGCACGCGGCGCACCCTCGACGAGTGTGACGGAGACGCGGGCATGGAGGAGGGTATCCTCTCCCGCTCGGGGTGGGCGGTGTTTGATGACAGCCGCTCGGTGGTGTTTAATCCCGACGACGGCTGGGTCGCACCGCGCCCCGACCACGATCTGCAGGATTGGTATTTCTTCGGCTATGGCCACGATTACAAAGCGGCTCTGACCGAGTATACGCGCTTCGGGGGCCGCATTCCCCTCATCCCCCGTTTTGCGCTCGGCGGATGGTGGTCCCGCTTCTGGGTCTACAGCGACCAGGATCTGAAGGAACTGGTGCACGAGTTTGAGACGCATGATGTGCCACTCGACGTGTTGGTGGTGGATATCGATTGGCATACGCCAGATAGCTGGACCGGCTACACGTGGAACCGCGAGTTGTTTCCCGATCCTCCCGCCTTCATCAAGTGGGTCCACGACAAGGGATTGCGCACGAGCCTGAATCTCCACCCCGCCCAGGGGGTTCAGTCCTTTGAGGAGGTGTACCCACGTTTCGCCGAGGCGATGGGCGTGGATCCCGCCGGTGGCCAGGCGATCCCTTTTCGTATCGCGGACAAGCGCTACGTCCAGAACTATTTTGAGCTGATTCATCATCCCATGGAAGACGATGGGATCGACTTTTGGTGGATAGACTGGCAGCAGGGCGAGTCGACCGAGGTCAAGGGTTTGGATCCGCTGCCCTGGCTCAACCACCTGCACTTTTCCGATCTGGCTCGCCACCCGCGGCGGTCGCTCCTTTTCAGCCGCTGGGGTGGGTTGGGCAACCATCGCTACCAGATCGGATTCTCCGGTGATACCTACGCCGAATGGGAAGCCCTCCGGTTCCAGCCCTATTTCACCGCCACGGCGACCAACGTTCTCTACGGCTGGTGGAGCCACGACATCGGCGGGCATATGGGCGGTGCGACCGAGCCGGAACTGTATGCCCGCTGGGTGCAGTTCGGCGCGCTGAGCCCCTGCCTGCGCCTTCACGCCACCAAGGATCCCCTGGCCGAGCGCCGGCCCTGGAAGTATCCCCCAGCCGTCTATCAGGCCGCCAAGGCGGCCTTCCACTGGCGCTACCGGCTGGTGCCCTACATCTACACCATGGCTCGCGTCGCTTACGATACCGGCATCTCGCTCTGCCGTCCGATGTACTATGAGTATCCGGAGCAAGACGCCGCCTACGTCGCCCGGTATCAGTACTTTTTCGGGGGTCAGATGATCGCCGCGCCCATTGTCCACCCGGCGGACCCGGAGACCGGGATGGCGCCCGCAACGATCTGGGTTCCCGAGGGTACCTGGATCGACTATACCACCAAGGAAACCTTTACCGGTCCTCGCTGGGTGCGTCTCGTGGGCGACCTGGACCGGGTGCCGATGCTGGTCAAGGCCGGGGCGATCATGCCCCTGGCTCCGTCGTTCCAGGCGATGTCTCCGCCCCACCTGGCGTCGGGCACGACCGGCGCAATCCCGCGCGACCGGCTGGTCCTCTCGGTATTCCCGGGGGGTGACGGTGTGTTCCGCCTGTACGAGGATGACGGCACGACGGAAGCATACACAGAGGGCCAGTGCGAGTGGACCCAGATCCGCACGCACATTCGGGGTGAGGATACGTGGGTCGTTCACGTCGCGCCGGTCGAGGGGCACTGTGAGGCGCTTCCTGCTCAGCGCCAGGTCGAGGTCCGCCTGGAGGGCAGCCGGCGGCCCCGACAGGTGACCGTAAACGGGGCCGAGGTGGCCGGCTGGACGTACGACCCCGCGGGGTTGAGCACGATCATCAACGTGCCATTGCAGGACAAGCGGCAGCCGGTGGAGATCATTGCGATCGCCGAGGGCGCAATCTCGGCCCTGGGTGAGCCTCACAACCGGGCAGTGATCCTGTCCGACGTGCAGCGCCTGCTGGGTGATGCGTGGTCGGCGCCGGCGGACGATGCCGACACGGAGGGGTTGTTCAGGGCCATATTCGACGCGACCGGCCCTGGAAGGTCCGAGGCGATCGCCCGCCTGGGCGGGCCGTTCGTTCACTTTTTCGAGTACGTGACTCCCGAGGAAGCCGGTCAGCAGTTGGGACGCGTCGTCGTCAGTGCACCAAGCCAGGGTGAGCGTTCCTACGATCTCGAGGCGACCTTTACCCGATTCCAGGAGGGCAAGCGGGAGCAGCACACCGTGCAGATAGCGGGCGCCAAGGAATCCCACATCCTCGACGTGCCTTGGGCCTTTGATGGGCAGGTGCGTGCAGGGCGCTGGGAGGCAGATCTGAGAATCACCTGGCGTGGCGAGACGCTGGTCTACTCCCACCAAAGCAAGCCCTTCTTTCCCACGATCCATACTTGGCGGAGCCTTGTCTACGACGAACACAAAGGGCCTGTTTTGCTCAAGCAGGTGATGGATGAAGCAGGGTGGGTCAAGGAGGGACTGGACTGGCAACCTCGTGTCCAGAACCTGGAACAGTTGCGGAATATCAACCAACCCCACGCCGTGCTCTTTTTCAAGGAGTATCGGCAAGAGCTGCAGGCGGGATTGCCGCTGGCAGCATTCTTGGCCACCACCGTGATCAGCCCTGATGAGCGGGACGTGATCGTCTGGTACAAATCCTCAGGCCTGGCAGAGCTGTATCTCAATGGGCAGCGGATAGAGGAGGCGCCAACGGCGCGAGGCAACGAGGACCTGCCCAGTTTCTTTTACCCTATCCGTGAGACGGAGGTGGTTCGGCTGCGCGCGGGGAAGAACAGCTTGGTGGTAGATGCCAGGCCTGCTCAGTCGGGAGGACTGAGATGGTTCTTTGGAGGCGCGTTTGCGACGCCGGACGGCGATATGATGCTCGATCTCTCGTTTGAGTGAGCACACATCGGGCGTTTGCCTGGGTCCGGCTGTGTTGTTGAGATAAAAGGAGGGAGAAATGGAACCGATCTGGCAATGGGGCCTGGACTTTATTCGGACTGTCCAGTTGGTACACGGACCGGCGCTCGATGCCGTTTTCAAGGCCATCACCTTTTTGGGCGAGGAGGATTTCTTTATGATACTCCTGCCGCTTGTGCTTTGGTGTGTGGACTTTGCATCTGGCATACGTCTGGCTGTCGTCTTTCTGACCTCGAGCTACGTCAATGATGGACTGAAGAGTATATTCGCTCACCCACGCCCGTTCGACCTGGACCCGTCGGTGAAGCTACACGATGCGGGAGGATATGGGCTGCCCAGCGGTCACTCCCAGTCAGCCGTCATCGTGTGGGGCACCCTCGCGGCCGAGTTTCGGAAGCGCTGGCTGTGGATCGTCGCCGTCGTGCTCATGGTGCTGATCGGTTTCTCCCGGATCTATCTTGGCGTGCACTTTCCTACTGACGTGTTGGGTGGATGGGCGGTGGGCGTGGGCTTTCTGATGGTATACCTGGCGGTGGGACCGCGACTTGAAGCCTGGCTGACAGGGTCCGGCATCACCGTGCAGCTTTTGCTCACTGTGTTGCTGCCGATAGCACTCCTGCTGATCTACACTTCTGATACTGCGACGACTGTGATGGGCGTGTTGATCGGGGTAGGTATCGGGGTGGTGCTGACCGAGCAGTTTGTCCACTTTAGCGCCGACGGTCCGTTGTGGCAGCGGGTTGCGCGCCTCCTGGTTGGCTCGGTTGTTATTATGGGCCTTCGATACGGCCTCAAGCTCATCTTTCCGGATGAGGGGGAACCGCTCTACTTCCTGATGCGCACCGTACGCTACGGCGTGATGGGGTTGTGGGCTGGATTTGGCGCACCGTGGCTGTTCCTGCGGCTGCGGTTGGCTTCGCGCAAGGGCGATTAGGCGGCTCAGGCAGTGTTGTGAAGGGTGGTGCGATCCGCCTCGACCGACCAGCCCGGTGAGTCCACCGAGATACAGGAAACCGGACACTCGGGCAAGCACTGCAGGCAGCGGATACAGGCTCCGGAGGCGGGGTCCTCGTAGACGCGGATATCTGTCGGGCACACCTCCTGGCAGCGGTTGCACTTGATGCAGGCGTCCTGATCCACGTGCAGGCGGAAGGAGCTGATCGGGTTGAAGGGGGACCAGAGCGCCCCCAGGGGGCACACCCATCGGCAGAAGGGCCGCCTCGTCACGCCCATCCAGGCCAGGAATACGCCCAGAATACCCAGCTTGATCCAATAGAGGGTGCCAATCAGCGCTCGGATGTCCGCGGACAATAGCACCACCGGAATCCCTCCTTCCAACGTGCCGGCGGGGCACAGCTTGCAGAACCAGGGTTCGCCGGTGAGGAACGGGACCACGACCACGAGCGCCGCCAGGATGATGGTGCGCGTCCAATTCAAGCGATTCGGCAGCCGTAGCTTTCGAATGGGGAGCTTGTACACCAGTTCTTGGAACCAGCCAAAAGGACAGAACCAACCGCAACTGGCGCGTCCAATGAGCGTCCCCACCAGCGCGACGACGCCCAGGACGTACAGGGGGACCTTTTTCCGTCCGATGAAATGTTGGATGCTCCCGATAGGGCAGGCAAAAGCCGCCGCCGGGCAGGCGTAGCAGTTTAATGCGGGGCAGGGGAGCCCCTTGGTGAGACGCTGCGTGACGTACGAGTTGAGCAGCAGGGCGGCTGCAACCTGGATCGTCGTACGCCGTTGCGCTAGCCTGGACCAGATGCTCTGAATCCCGCTCGGCGCGTCATTCAGCCCCGTTTTGTTCATTGGTTCTCCACTCATAGCTCTGGGCCTACCCGAGGCCGATGCAAGAGTATCAGAGCAGAACCGCGTTAATCAGCACGATGCGCCACTGGTCGAAAAAGAGGCCGCCCAGGATTGCGGCCACAGCCAGCACGATCAGCAGGCGATTGACCACAAACACCACGCGAGCTCTCTTGCCCGAGGGCCGGGCATTCCGGTCTCTAGTATCTTGACGCTTGTTGTCCTTGGTCTCGCTCATACGGCTATCACCTCTGGTAGCTGATCATTGTGCCCACCGCCGCCGCAAAGATCGTCACGAGCACCATCCCCACGAGCAATGGCCAGACGCGCGGGATGGGGCCTGCCGGATCGAAAGGCGGAACCGTCGGGGTGGGCCGAATAATCGTGGGTGTGCTGGTCGGTGATGGTGTGATCGTGGGACGTGGCGTAAAGGTCGGCGTCGGGGTTGGCGAGGACGTGGGAGGGGGCGTCCCGGTGGGTGTCGGGGTAGCGGTTGGCACATCGGTCGGCGTAGGCGTGGCGGTGGGGAGTGGGGTGAGGGTTGGGGTGGCTGTCGTGACCGTTACCGCACTGGTAGGTGTCAGAGGTTCCGTTGGAACAGGTTCAGGCTCGATCGTCTCTGTCGGGACCTCTGGCGGTGTAGATGGTGTGGGCGACCTGTTTTCCACCGGAGGGAGTGGATTGTCGTTGCCCTCAACGACCAGGTAGGTGGCGCCCCCGATGATGCAGCCATCTTGGGGATCGGCGCAACGGGCACCAGGCAGGGTCAATGTGTATTGCCCCTCCACTGGTTCGACAACTTGCTCCGCGCCAGTCTGATCGATCACGCGCGCTTGGGGTGCTAGCGCGGGTATCGAGACAGTCGTGGCCGAGGCCGTACGCGCCCACAGGACACGAGTGGTGAGATTGCCTCGATCGATGGTAACCACTATGTAGAGCGGCTGGCGATCCTCCCGGGCAGAGATGGCGCCGGCATAGTGGGTGGTGATGAGCCGGTATGCGTCAAACGCTGGCCGACGGGAGCCATCGGGCCGTAGTATGCCAAAGGGCTCACCGCCTGGGGGGAGCCCAGCGTCCATCCACTTGTATGCGGCGATACGTTCCGCTCCTGCGCTGAGGGCCAGGGCAAAGCCCTGGAGCAGAAAGCCAGCCTGCTCCTCCAGGCTGACTCGCCAGCGAGGTCGAACCAGCGGCCATAAAGGATCGCTGTCCGGTGAGGCATTCGTCTCGTTGACCCAGATGGGTTTGTTCAGACCGTAGGCTCTCAGCGCCGCGCGAGTCTCGTTGATGATGTATGGCACCGTCTCGGTCTGAAAGTATATGTGCACTGAGGCGACGTCAAAGTACCAATTGTGTTCAGCCGCAGTGGGATCCTGAACCACGGCGGACAGGAACCGCCGCAGATAGGTCTTGTCGTGCCAAAAGGTCATACCGGCCAGGTGAATAGTGACGTTGGGGTTGGCCTGGTGAGCGGCCAGGTAGGCGACCTTGAGCAGTTGGTAGTACTCCTCCATCGTGCCGCACCATTCGTGCCCGTAGGTGTCGGGGGTTATCTCCGGTTCGTTCCATATGATCCATCGATCGATCCGTCCAACGTACATCCCAACAGTTCGGCGCACAAACACGGCCCACAGGTTGCCGGGATCATCTACTGGTAGATCCAGTCCGCGGGGTACGCCGCAGCCAAACGGGCCGTCGGTGGCCCATGCGGGAGTGTGTTTGAGCAGGCCGACTACCTCACGCCCCTGGGAGGTAGCCTGTCCCAACCAGGCGTCCTGGACGTGGAAGCCGTTCCAATCGTCGGCGCTATAGGGCTGCAACTCCGACCAATAGAACAGGATACGTTCCCATGCCACCCCAGCCTCAGCCGCGGAGCCGGCATCCCAAAATGCCTCGACGGCGCCAAAGCGCCCATCAGGAGGAGGACTTTGGGCAGCGGCGGGACGAATGAGGGGCGGACAGACGGCACACAACAGAAGGTGGACGATAAACGCTAGACATACGAACGCGGCGATTCGCCGTTTGCGATATGGGATCTGGGCTTTGCTCATCCGGGGTTGAGAATCTCGGCCTGGTACCATTCCCAGAACTGGCGCATTCCCTCGTCGATGGGCGTCGTTGCGGTGTAATCCAGGACATCGCGAGCCTTGGAGATGTCGGCATAGGTGATAGGAGGCTCGCTGGCCGGGGCGGGCGAGGTGGTCATGTGAGCAGGCTGGCCTACCATTTCCTCCACCAGTGCTACAAAGCCTCCCATACGCACCGGCTTGCCATAACCCAGGTTGATGACCATATAGTTCCTGGGTCGGTCCACCGCAGCCAGGATGCCCTGCACGACGTCATCGATATAGGCCCAGTCCCGGTACATCTGTCCGGCCTCGTACAGCGTAAACTCTCGTCCATGAACGATACAGTCGGTGATGTGATAGGGCATCATATCGGATCGTCCCCGAGGGCCGTATATGGAAAAAAGGCGCAGGGCAGTAAAGGAAAGTTCGAACAGGTTGCTGTAGGCGTGCCCCATCACCTCTCCGGCGATCTTTGTGGCTGGATATGGCGTCAAAGGGTGTCCCAGGCGGTCATCCTCGCGGAAGGGGATCAAGCCGGTGCGCCCATAGACGGAGGAGGTGGAGGCGAACACAACGTGGGGAATGCCCGCCAGACGAACTGCTTCGAGGATGTTTACCGTACCTTGAACGTTTACCTCGGCATAGAGGGGGCCGTTTTCGACCGAGTGCGAACCCCCCACCATGGCTGCCAAGTGAACCACGGCATCGAACCCATCTCTTGAGCAGACTCGTCTCATCGCCTCTGCATTTCGCACGTCGGCCTCGTGCAGGGCAAAACGAGGATTGGGCATCAGGGCGGCGATATTCGCGCGCTTGCGGGCCGGATCATAGTGGTCACTAAAGTTGTCGATACCGGCAACGGTGTCGCCGCGGGCCAGGAGTGCCTCGGCCACGTGGCTACCGATGAAGCCGGCTGCGCCGGTGACTAGGATCTTCATATCTGATCTGTCTCCCTGGATTCTGCTCCGCCCTAATCGACAAAAGACCCGGCTGTAAAACTATCCAACCCTGACGGTCGGATATCCTGCACGTTCAACTGGAGCCATCGCCGGTCCTGCCAATCGTTTGTCTCCAGGTGATAGACAATGTCCACATAGTCGGGCAGTTTACCTCCCCATTCTCCCTGTCGGAATGCGATGGCGTCCCAGGTAATCTGGCCGTCGGACAGGGCGAGCTTCAGATGCTTGCCATCCGTTCCTACGGTTCGCTGGCTTCGGACACGGACGTTGCGGCTCAGGAAAAGGGGCTGGGGGTTGGCGTATCCACAGGGTTCCAGTTGAACCAGTTCCTGCTGCAGCTCCTGGGACATCTGGGATAACTCGGTTTCTGCATCCACGTTCAGCGTGGAGATCAGCTCAACGCCAGCGAGCTGCTCAGTCACCAATCTCCGTAGCTCCCCTGCCAACCTGTCCAGGTTCTCATTGGCGACAGTAAAACCACCGGCAGCGGCGTGCCCTCCGTGACGGATCAGTAACCCTGCGCATTGATCGAGAGCTTGGGTGATATGGAATTCTGGGATGGAGCGGGCAGAGCCGCGGCTGACTGTGTCACCTATCTCGACGACAACGGCGGGGCGGTAAAATTCGTCAACTAGACGGCTGGCGACCAGACCAACGATACCCGGGTGAAAGTGGGGGGCAGCGGCAAAGAGGAGTGGTGCTCCATCCGCCGTGGCGAGGGCCAGTTGACGCGCCTCCTCCTGGGTTCCCAGCGTAAGTTCGCGGCGCTTGCGGTTGAGCTGATCCAGTACCTCGGCCAATCGCTCGGCTTCAGCACGGTATCTGGTTTCCAGGAGTTGATAGGCGGTCTTGGCGTGCTCCATCCGTCCGGCGGCGTTGAGTCGTGGTCCTAGTGCATAGCCGATGGCAGTGGCGTCTACCTGTCCGGTGTTCAGGCGGCTTTGTCGGCAGAGCGCCTCGATCCCAGGTCGTTCCATGCGATTGATGCGCGTCAACCCCTTGCGTACCAGGGTGCGGTTCTCGCCCTGAAGGGGCACCATATCGGCTACGGTTCCTATGGCAACCAGGTCTAGAAGGTCTTCCTCCTCCAATCGTACCTCTTCCGAGGTCACTGGGGTCTGATGATGGCTACGGAGCAGGGCCTGAGCAAGTTTGAAGGCGACACCTACTCCCGCCAGGTCGTTGAATGGGTGGTCGCCATCTTGCCGCTTGGGGTCGACCACTGCCACAGCCTCGGGTAGATCGTCGCCAGGGGAGTGGTGGTCAGTAACGATTATGTCGAGGCCAAGTTGATTGGCGTAAGCGATCTGATCAAGGGCGCGGATGCCACAATCTGCAGTGACGACGACGCGTGCCCCCTCGCTTGCCAGTTGGGCCAGTATGTTCTTATGCAGACCGTATCCCTCCTGTAGACGGTCAGGAATATAGGGCCACACCTCTCCGCCAAGCGCTCGCAGAGTCTGTACTAGAAGCACCGTCGCGGTCACCCCGTCCGCGTCAAAATCACCATATGCGACAACAGGTTCGCCGTCGCGCAATGCCTGTCGCAAGCGGGTGACAGCGGCAGACATCCCCTCGAGATCGAAAGGATTGGTTTCACACCCCTCATCGCTGAGGAAGGCCGCGACACTTGTCGGCTGGGCAAATCCGCGATTGTATAGCACCTGCACGGTGAGGGGATGCAAGTTGGGGAAGCGGGCAATGTGGCTAGGTGGGATAGGTGGTGCGATCTGCCACCGCTTGGTGCGCAAAGACATCGATAGCTCCATCATGTTGGGCAAGACTGCCGGTGTAGTCTGCTATCTTACCACAACGTGATCAAAAGGAAAAGCCCTTCCCCTGCATCGCAGCGGAAAGGGCCTGTTCTGATCTCTCAGATGCTTAATGGTCCTATGCCCAGCCCTGATTCCTCACAAAGTCGGAGATGACGGGCACGTTGACCCATTCGCCCTGGTATGGTTTGAATCCAACGTATACCGCATAGCACCACACCGGCATTGCTATGCTATAGAAAAGCCCTTCTCTCGAACGTCCGGGTAGAAACAAGGGCGTGCTATGTGCACGATTCGTCTCGAGAGCCGCCTATATCCAGCCCTGGTTCTTGCAAAAGTCGGTGATGAAGGGAATCGTGACCCATTCGCCGCCATAGGACTGGATGGCCAGGTAGATCACGTAGACGAACCACGCGAGGCCAACGACGCAGCCTATGATGATAAAACTAAGCACTCCGCTGACTACTCCAGCTATGATGCCCAGCACGAGAGATTGGACCGCGTGATACTTGACAAAAGCTCGATTCTTCTTGTCCTCGAGCAATAGAACGATAATCGCAATGGGCCAGAAAAGCCAGCTCAAGAGAGCCCACAGCTTGTCGTCCTGCGTCACTTCCTCAGTTCCCATTGGTGCTCCAGCTATTTCCTCTGCCACTTCTGTACCTCCTTACTGATGATGTTGTGTATGTCGGACCTGGTGAATCACTTGCGCGGTGCTGTTGGGCAGCACGCGCACGATGGTATTGTAGCGACTTTGCTGCGAATGTCAAATGTAACAGGATGCGGTTAGCCAGTTAGCGTTCCTCGCACCCAGTCGCCCACCATCACGTACTTGAAATCCCGTCCCTGGCTGCACTCAATGCCGCCGATGATGCCATACACAACCCCCGCCAGCGGGATCACGGTGATGATCAGAGCGATGGGGACACAGAGCAGGCCGATCAGGACGGCGCTGAGAATACCGGTGATGGTCCAGGCGATGCCTGTCAGAGCTCCTCCTCCCAGCCAGACAATCAGTTGGAAGACGAGGGATTGGAGGGCATGGTATGCCACGTAGCGTGAGCGGTTTTGGTAGATCAGGTATATCGCCAATGCGCCCACCAGGCCCAGCAGACCGGTCACAAGGTTAAGCAATATGCTGAGATGAGCCAGCATAGCCCAGGTACGTTCTTCCGAAGGTGTTAGGGGGGCCGGCGGTGGGGGGGCATATGGCTCTTGATGAGAAGGTGGTGTTGACTCCATAGTGTTGGCTCCTTTCACTTTTGCTCAGTTGGTCAGACGAGAGCTGGCCTGTCAATACAGACGCGCTGCGGCAAACGGATGGGGATGTGAGAAGGCGTCCATCAGTGCTCCGAACCGAGGCTATTCTAGCAGACGACGGAGACAATGTCAATTGTGAAGATGAAAGAAAACAGTTATAATTGCCCCACTCAGTCGATAAATGGAAGCGATGTTTGGTATGGACAGAGCGACCGAACGCCTCAAGATCTTGTGCGTCGACGATACCCCGGACGTGTGCACATTGATCCAGCGACTGCTCTCCCATCGCTACGACGTCCTGGAAGCCAATGATGGCTTGCAGGGTATCGAGGTAGCCAGGGACGCCCGCCCAGATCTGGTATTGCTCGATATGCACATGCCGGGCCTCACCGGCTACGAGGTTGCCACCCGCCTCAAGTCCCTGATGCCCAATGTCCCTGTCGTTGCCCTTACTGCCGATGTCACGATGCATATCCGCGAGCGTGTCTTGGCCGCTGGTTGCGATGGGTACTTGTCCAAGCCAGTCGACCCGGACGGTTTCGAAGACCAGGTTCAGGCATTCTTGGACGGTGCGCGGGAAGAGCTTCAGGACGAGGGGTATCGGCGGGACTACCAGGAGACACTGGTGGCTCGACTGGAGGACAAGGTCCGCGAGCTCACGCGCACCCTGGAGCGCAATGCCGAGCTCGACACCCAGAATGTCCAGTTGTTGGAGCAAGCGCAGCGTCAGGCCCGGTTGCTGGCGGCCGGGGCCAAGGTGGGGCAGAGTGTCGCCTCCATTCTGGATCTGGATGCGCTGCTGAACACGACCGTCGACGTGATCTGTGACGAGTTTGGCTTTTACTACGCTGGCGTGTTCCTAGTCGATGAGACAGGCGAGTGGGCGGTGCTCCGGGCTGGGCGAGGTGAGGCGGGTGCACAAATGGTCGCCGCCGGACACAAACTAAGGGTCGATGGGCACTCTATGATCGGCGCTGCCACGGGGCGGCGTCAAGCCCGAATCGCTCTGGATGTTGGCGAAGAACCCGTTCACTTCAAGAATCCCCATTTGCCCCATACCCGGTCTGAAATGGCCTTGCCCCTGACCGCAGGCGCCGAGGTGATCGGCGCTTTGACGGTGCAGTCCGTTGAGGAGGCTGCCTTCACTGGCGACGATGTCAATGCGCTGCAGTCGATGGCAGATCAACTGGCCGTATCGATCAACAATGCCCGGCTCCACGTGCAGAATCGACGGTTACTGTCGCAGGCGGAGCGGAATGCCCGGCTGCTGAAAGCGGCCGCACAGGTCGGACAGGATGTCACGTCCATTCTCGACCTGGATGACCTGTTGAACAAGACGGTCGACATCATCTGTGATGCCTATGGTTTCTACTACGCTGGCGTGTTTCTGCTTGACGACACGGGGGAGTGGGCAGTGCTCCAAGCTGGACGAGGTGAAGCTGGCGCGTCGATGATCGCCAAGGAACACAAGCTGAAGGTGGGTGGGCTCTCGATGATCGGCACCTGCATCACTCAGCGGCAGGCACGGATTGCCCTGGACGTGGGTGAGGAGCCCGTCCACTTTAAGAATCCTCATCTTCCTCATACCCGGTCTGAGATGGCCCTACCGCTCAGTGCGGGTAACGAGGTAATTGGCGCACTGACGGTGCAGAGTGTTGAGGAAGCCGCCTTTAGCGCCGGGGACGCCACCGCGCTTCAGGCGATGGCTGATCAACTGACGGTCGCGATCAATAACGCTCGATTGTTGCAGAGGCTAGAGTCCGCTCACAAGGAGTTGGTGCAGGCCAAGACGTTTGAGGCGATCGCTACGGCCACCGGCGAGGCGATTCACTGGGTGGGGAACAAGGCCGCGCCTATCCCTGGCAGTGTGGCCCGAATTACCGAGGACTTTGTTCGGTACGTGGCGTTAGCCAATGGACTGATAGCGCAGTTGTCCCCTGAACAGCGCGAACACAAGTTTGCCCGATTGCTGGCTGAGACAAGCGATGAGATAGCCGAGCGGGGTGATTTCTTGGCGGGTATTCTGGACGAGTTGGAATCCCACCCTCTGAAGCGACTGCGCAAGTTGCTGTCGGTCGACTCGATTTTTGAGGACCTAGAGATTATCGAGGGTAGCGCGCGCGCTATACTGAATATCAAGGAGGACCTCATTGGTCCGGCTCGCAAACGGAATGAGCAAATAGTCTCTGTGCCAGACTTGCTGATACAGACGATCAACTCTATGGGGCTGCCTGACGAGGTCGTGCGAACGCTCTTCAGTGAGGGATTGCATCCTGTGTGGGCCGACCCATCTCATCTGGATCGTGTCTTTGTGAACCTGATCAAGAATGGGATGGAGGCGATGCACGAGATCGAGAACCAGAGACTGTTCATCTGGGGCCGGGAGGCCGATGAGCCGGGATTCGTCGTGGTGGACGTAACTGACAACGGACACGGTATTCCACCCGAGATTCTGGACAAGATCTGGATGGCCTTCTACACGACAAAGGGGAACCGGGGAGGAACCGGGTTGGGGCTTGCAGCCTGTGCTCAGATCATTGGACAGTTGGGCGGCAAGATCTCTGTGGAAAGCGAAGTCGGGGTCGGGACCACGTTCAGCGTCCTCTTGCCGGTGGCGAACGAGAACACGGACGTGGCGAAGAAGGCGCAGGCGGCCCCGGGCATCGACGATTGAAACCTCGTCGT
>CAYUIS010000115.1:0-12286 GCA_964444825.1 uncultured Anaerolineales bacterium
GAGCACTTGACCGACTTGCTGGCGTTGCCTATCATCTCAGATCTGAGCTAGTAGAGACTTGACCGATGTGGGATACAGCTCTATCCACGATGTGGGCCATCGGGCGCTTTGACAAGCTATCCGACTTTTTCTTGGCGGCCCAACAACTCGGGTTTGGAAAATTCGAACTTAATCACCAGGTCAGCGCCCAGATGTTGCACGGGCTCGATTTGAGCGGCTACCGCATCGACAGCATCCACGAACCCTGTCCAACGCAAGTCTCGACCAGCACCCTGAAAGCGCGGGATTGGCTCATCTCCTCGCTCGACAAAGACCGCCGCCAGCAGGGAGTGTGCGCCATCCAACGCAGCATAGACCTGGCCCAGGAGCTCGGTGCGGGCGTGATCGTGGTTCATCCTGGAAGAGTGAGCGTGGACTCGCAAATGGAGAACGATCTGTGGGACTTGTTCAAAGCAGAACAGGCACAAGCGCCCAAATACAACGAGGTGAAAGAACGATTGGTCACTGCCCGGGCCGCACAGGCAAAGGCTAACCTGGATGCCGTGGAGCGGAGCATCATAGAACTGGCCGAGTATGCCGGTCGGGCCGGCGTCCGCCTAGGACTGGAGAATCGGTACCACTACCTGGATATTCCGCTCCTCGACGAGATGGGGGCATTGCTGGAATCTATAGACGACGAGCGCGTCGGCTTTTGGTACGACGTGGGGCACGCCCAAACCCTAGACAATTTGGGTTTCGATTCGCATGAGGAATGGCTGCGACGGTATGCGGATCGGATGGTCGGTGTACACCTTCACGATATCAAGGGGATCAGGGATCACCATGCCGCCGGACTGGGAGAGATAGATTGGGATATGATCGGTCCCTACATCCCCGATGACATTGTCCGCACCTGCGAGTTTCGGAGCCAGAACACGCCGGAGCAAGTCACGACCGCTATGCAGTTTCTGGCCGACAAGGGTTATGTGAAACAGATCTAGCATCTGGACTGGACCAGTGCACCCATCCACTGGTTCATCAGCAGATCAGGCAACCCAGAGTTGTCGCCGCAATATGCGGTTGGGTATTGCACACGGGGCGCTCGCCGAGTTGGGCAAGACCTTGGCAGTAACGTCCACAATACCCCAGACGGCAAAATCGTGGTAAAATACGTCCGTCCGGAACGATGTGAGGACCTAAGCAACGCGACCAAGGAACGATCCTGGCACCCTATCTGGACCGGTGATCGCCTTCTCATTGCCGACCTGGGGGCAGATTGGCACCTTCATCCAACTCGACGAAGACCGCATCGTCCGGTTTTTCAAAACACACCGCGCAATCGACCATCAGCGCTAGTGCGCGTCTGTCACGCCTTCACAATCACTCCATAGTCCGCCGCTCCAGGACCAGGTCAATGGATGAACCAGTGGGCCGGCACGCCGCCACCCCGCCGGGTGCATATCAGGCATGGCTTGGCCTTTTCTGCTCCCAGTCCCCGTCCCGCCTTTTCTGCTCCCAGTCCCCGTCCCGGGGACGCCAATGCCGGGTCAAGAAACACTTCAGACGCCTCCGAGGACGGAGGCTTCGAGCCATTTTTAGGGCTCGCCCCGCCGTGCGCTCGCCTGCGCTCAGACAAGCTATACATATCGCAACAGGAGGTACTCGATGTCCAAAAGGTCCATGGAGAGATGGGTTGAACTCTTTCTCAGCAGAGGTCGCGGTCGGATCCTGGTCGTTTTCCTTATCGCCGGCCTGGGGATAGGGGTCGGGAGCTGGGTCCTGGCGGCCCCACCGCCGATGGCCCCTCAGCTCGCCATCTGCACCGTCAACACCCTCGGCACCGGCTCCCACCCCACCATCCAGGACGCGGTGAGCGACCCGGCTTGCACCCTCGTCAACGTCGCGTGGGGCACCTACGTGGAGAACGTCGTCATCACCCGCAACGTGATCATCCGTGGCGCCGGCCCGACCGGCCCGGCAAGCACAATCATCGACGGTGACTTGAATGACCAGGTGTTCTCCATCGAGAGCGTGAGTGCCACTGTGGGTCTCGCCTCACTGTGCGTCACACAGGGCCACAACGGTGCCAACGAGTACGGCGGCGGCATCTTCAATCAAGGCACGCTGGCCCTCTACGACGTGATGATCGTGGACAACCACGCGCCTGATACACGTGGGGGAGGCATTTACAATGCCGGCGTGCTGACCCTCACCAGCTCTGTCGTGGATTTCAACTGGGCTTCCAGTGGTGGCGGCATCTACAACGACAGCTCAGCCACGGCGACCATCGTTGATTCCCAGATCTCGGGGCACGGAGACACTTGGTCCGGAGGCGGAATCTACTCGTGCGGCACCTTGACCATCATCGGCAGCGAGGTCAGAAACAACAGCTCTGCCGATAGGTTTGGTTTTCAGGGAACGGGCGGCGGCATCCGCGTGGCCGGTGGCCGCGCGACCATCGAGGACAGCATCATTCACTCGAATTACTCC
Source organism: uncultured Anaerolineales bacterium (assembly GCA_964444825.1). Classification (GTDB taxonomy): domain Bacteria; phylum Chloroflexota; class Anaerolineae; order B4-G1; family B4-G1; genus CAYUIS01. Next base: position 2,470 of record CAYUIS010000115.1, read on the forward strand.
GACACGGGGGCAGGTATCTACATCGGCGGGGAAGCGACGATCGAAAACAGCCATATCCTCTCCAACACGGCCGGTGGCATAAATGCCGAGCCTCACTGCTGCCTTGGTCGCGGCGGCGGTATCCTCATCGGGGCTTCTGGTCAACTGACGCTCACCCACAGCACGGTACGGAACAACCGCTCCACCGGCTACTGGTCCAACCAGTACGGCGATGGCGGCGGCGTCTACCTGATGGATGGAGCACAGTTGATCATGGTCGACACGGACGTGATCAGCAACACGACCGATGGTATCGCCGTGAGCACGATCGGCATATACACCGATACCACCAACGTCGAGATCTATGCCAGCACCGTCGGCGACAACGACCGCGACGGCATACTCGCCGGCAAGTCGAACGACGTCCTGTACATCCGGAACTCGCAGATCAGCGACAACGGCGAGAGTGGGATCTATAGCAACGGCCCGCTGACGTTGATCCAGAGCCTCGTCAGCAACAACGGGTTCGGCGGCATCGACGGGAGCAACACAGTCGTCAGGTACAGCACGATTCGCGACAACGTCCGGAATTCTGGCGCCCCCGTGCAGAACACGGGCGGCGGCATCCACACCGATGGCTACTTGAAGGTGATCTTTAGCACCGTGAGCGGCAACACCAGCGGCGCCTGTGGCGGCGGCATCTCTGCGGATCTGGCAGGGACAGTAGAGGTCCGCAGCAGCACCGTCAACGGCAACACGTCGGGCACGGACGGTGGCGGTATCTGCATCGATCGGTTCAGTTATCTGACGATGGTCAATTCGACGGTCAGCGGCAACACGGCCGATGGAGATGGCGGCGGCGTAGCCCTGCTGGGCGACGCGTCTACGGCCAGCCTCGACAGCGTCACCATCGCCGACAACACCGCCGATCAGGAGAACGACGGCACCGGCGACGGGGGCGGCATGTATCGTGCCAGCTCGACGGGCGCGTTCTCCGTCACGAACAGCATCGTTGCCACCAATCTGGACGCCAGCCAGTTAGCCGTATCAAAAGACCCTGACTGCCACGGCGATTTCTACGCAAGCGGGCTAAACCTCATCGGTGCATATGACGGCTCTCATTGCACCGGCTTCGGGTGGGCATTGCAGCTCACAGGGTCAGAGAACGCCCCCCTCGACCCCTTACTCTCTCCTCTGGCCGACAACGGCGGCCCCGCCCTGACCCACGCCCCTGATCCCGCCAGCCCGGCCGTGGATTACGAGTTTATCGCCTCGTGCCCAGATGTCGACCAGCGCGGGGTAGATCGCCCGCAGGGTGCCTACTGTGATCTCGGCGCCGTGGAGATCGGCACCTGCCCGGCGCCGGTTCCCTGCACCCTGAGCATCGCGCGGGATGGGAACGACCTGACGCTATCCTGGACCGAGAGCGACGACAACCGAGAATACGTGTTCTACCGCACCACCGATCCATTTGATCCGTCTGCCAACCTCATCACCATGACCACCCCCTTCCTCAACTACACGGACTATGGCGCGGTCGGCGATCCGCAGATGAACTACTTTTACCGCGTGGCAGGAGAAAACGCCTGCGGCGAGCGCTCTGACCTCTCCAACAAGGTGGGCGAGTTCGACTTTGGCATCACGCCCGGCGTAAAGCGAATCAGGCTCACCATGATCGCGCTCCCACTCGAGGGGGCCGATCTGCCCACCACCGCCGACGGGGTCGCCGAATACATCGACCCCGAGGGCAGCATCCGGGCCGTCGCCAAATGGCGGCCGCAGACGCGGAGCTGGATGGTCCGCCGGGTGGGCGCTCCTTTTGGCACGCCCGACTTCCCCGTCGCGCCCGGCGACACGCTCTTTGTCGGCGCGGACAGCGCCGCCCCCGAGTCCTTCGCCTGGGTGGGGGACGTGCCCCCACGACGCGCCATCACCCACACCCTCTACGCCAACGGGGTCAATTTCGTCATGGTGCCCCTCGCCCGGAGCGGCCACTATGTGCCCACCGCCCTCGGCCTGGCCGACGACATCGGCGGCGTGACCGCGGTCGCCCGCTGGAACCAGAATACCCAGCGGTGGGTCATCCGCACCGCCTCGGTTGGGACCAACTTTGACGTCTACCCCGGCTATCCCTATGCCGTCCTCACCGACAATTCGGCCCCGCCATCCTGGCCGTAGCTGACCCGCACCTGGAGGACACGCAGATGACAGTCAGTTTTCACAGGGTTTTGCTCAAGCCGGATCGCCAGATCCGGCGGTCTCGGGTCGGGATCTGGCGATCCCTTTCGAGCAACAGTAAAGACCCTCGAGAAGTCGCTCTAGCCCCCGTCCTCGGGGGCGGCATATCACAACCCACGACAGGAGAGGAGAACTGATATGAGGACGAACAGACGAGACGCACGCCAGATTGGTTCAATCTTGAAGATTGAACCAATCTTAACCGTGCTGATGGGAATGATGATTATGGTCCTGCTCACCACGGGCGGCACCTCCCTGGCACACGACCTCCCCGCCGCCCCCGCCGATGCCGTGACCCTCCCCGCCGTCCAGGATACCTACACCGACCTCAACTTTCCCTCCACCAACTTTGACGGAGGGCTGCTCAGCGTCTCCAACTCGCTCGGCGCTCCCGGCGACCCCGACATCGCCACCAAGCTCACCTTCCTCGAGTTCGATCTCAGCGGAGTCACCTTTGAGATCAAGGGCGCTACCCTCAGCCTGGCCACCCTCACCTGTGGTCGCCTGCTGCCCGTGGACGAGGTCGACGTCGCCGTCTATGGCGTGGACAACGACCCGGCCAACGACTGGGCGGAGGACACCCTGACCTGGGACACCCAGCCGCCCACGCCCGGTTCCTTGCTGGTCGGCTCCTTGCTGATCCAGTTGGACGCGGGCACGATCTCGGCCGACACCTCGGCCCGCTACGAGTGGACCGACCCGGGCCTGGGCGCGCTCTCGGCCTGGCTGGAGTCCCAGCGCAACGCCAACGACGGCAGCGCCACGCTGGTGCTGGCCATCGAGAACTCGGACCAGCCTGGCCTGGCCGACGTCTTTTTCGAGGACAGCGAGGAGACCGGGTCGGCCTATCCCTGTCCCGATTCCGCCGGCCCGCCCTCGTTGGAGGTGGTTTCCTACGTGACCCGGTTCGTCTACCTGCCGGTCGTGATCCGGTCGGGGTAGTAACAAGATTGGCAGATTGGTCCAATCTTAAAGATTGGACCAATCTCTGTCCCGAGTTGGTCGGATTGGCAATCCGACATCACGCTGAGCCAGAAGGCTACGGGAGGGGTGATCGTTCGAAGACAACAACGAATCCTGAGGATTTACCGAATCTGCCTCGATCCAGGTGCGTTGCACCAAAACCAGGTGCAACGCACCGGTCCCTGTTACGAACTCCTCATTACCAGCGGCAGATAGACCTTGGGTCCGATGACGGTCACCACCGCCTCGCTGCCCACTGCGCTGAAGCCCCCGTCGGCGCTGACCCGGTAGTCGTCGTTGACGAGCGTCGCCGTGGCGGTGACGACAAACTGCACACCAGCCATCCCACCATCCCCGACCAGGCTGGGGATCTGCCACTGCACAATCTCGCCCGGCAAGAGCAGCGTCCCCGCACCCGCGTCGATAAAGTGCGCGCCGCTGGGCAGCGTATCGGTGATGATCAGGTTGGTCGCCGCTACCACGCCGTCGTTCACCACCGTCAAGGTGTAGGTGATCGGCTCGCCCACGTCGGCGCTCGCCGGACCGTCCTTGCCGATGCTCAATACCGGCTCATCGACAGCCGTCACGACCGGAACGGCGCCCACCGCGCTGACGCCCCCGTCGGCGCTGACCCGGTAGTCGGCGTTGACAAGCGTCGCCGTGGCCGTGACGACGAACTGAACGGTAACCGTTCCGCCACCTCCCGCCAAGCTGGGAACCTCCCACCGCACGATCTCCCCCGGCGGCACCAGGGTCCCGGGTTCAGCGTCGACATAGCGCGCACCGGCGGGCAGCGCGTCGGTGATCACCAGATTGGTGGCCGCAAGCGATCCGCTGTTCGTGACCGTCAGCGTGTACGTGATCGGCTCGCCCGCTCTAACGGCGACCGGGCAGTCTTGCCGATGGTCCAGTAGAGCTGGAGAAATAGACGTCGTAGATCCAGTTGCGATAATCGGTCCAGACCGCATAGAGACCTCCGCCACCACCCGCCACCAGACCAGGGTGACCCTGGCCGGCGATGCTGGTAGCGTCACTGATCTGGAGATTGGCACTCCAGGTGAGCCCGCCGTCTGTAGAGCGGGCAAAGTAGATATCGGCGTCGCCGTTGCCCGCGTCCGACCAGGCAAGGTAGAGATTTCCCCCCTGGTCCACGGCTAAGCTGGGGTAGTTTGGCCGTACGAGCCAAGATCACCGTTGACCTGAACACCGCCGCTCCAGGTGAGCCCGCCGCTACGAGCCAGCGAATCGACGGACTCGCACCCTGCCTGTACGTCTCACACCTTGCGTTTCACGCCGTGATCCCCAATCGCTCGCAGATGCCCTCGGCCTCCTGTTTTAACTCCTCCCCCCGCTCTCTATCTCCCCCCTCCATCTCATACTCGGCCCAGGCCTGCAGTGTCTGCGCTTGGTCAGCTTCCATCCCGGCCGCGCAAAAGATCTCCAGGCTCTTTGTGAAACACGCCCGAGCATCCAGCGTCTCCTCGCCTATGGTGACGGATTCAGGCGCCGCACGATCGGCCAGCGCCATCCCCAGGACACGCCAGGCTGTGCCAATGTCCTCCGGCAGCTCTGTCTCCTGGCCCAATGCCAGCGCCTGCCGGGCAGCCTCCAGCGCCTCGTCCACCTTACCCTGACCCAGATATGCCTGCGCTAAAAAGTCATACGTGGCCGAAAGGTCGCCCCACCCCACGCCCTCCGCTATCTCGATCACCCGCTTCAGGTCGGTCTCGGCGGCCTGGTACTGCCCCATCTTTACCCATACCCCGCCCAGGTTGTTGAGGATGACAATCTCGCCAAAACGATGCCCGATATCCTGGACGATGGACAATGCCTCGTGAAAGATCGCGGCGGCCTCTTGATAATCCTGGCCTGACCCGGCAGCGATGACGCCCAGGGTGGTATACACCCGTCCCACCAGCATCCGATCACCCAACGCCAGGGCCAGGTCGAGGGCCTGCTCAAAGTACTGAGTCGCCTGCTCGTAGCGCCCCAGCGTCTGGTGTACCCAGCCCAGCAGCCAGTAGCCCTGAGCCTTCAAACGCTGGTCGCCTAGTTCGCCGCCGAGGGCAAGGGACCGTTGTCCCAGCGTGAGCGCTTTCTCAGCCTCCCCCAGGTTGGCCAGAATCCAGCCCTTGTTGCACAGAGCGACTGCCAGCGCTTCGCTGCCCGGCGGGCCAGCCTGTCGTGCCATCTCCTCCGCTCGCCCTGCGCTCTCCAACGCCGCGCGATAGTCCCCCTGGCTCTGTTGTACCGAAGACATACCCTGCCAGGCCCGCGCCTGGGCCACCAGATCCCCGGCTCCCTCCGCGGCCGTCCGCATCGCCGCATACGCCTCCGCTGCCTGCTCGAACTGCGTCTGCCACGACAGCATCAGTCCCAGCCGCTGGTACAGCTCGATCCTGTGCGAGACCTCGGCACCGTCCGGCAGCAACTCCAGTGCCTTCCGGTAGTAGTTGATGGCGGTCTCGGGCGCGTACGTATCCTGGGCCTGGCGGCCAGCCTGGGTATACCACTTGGCGGCCTGGGTCCCCTCCTCGGCCCGCTCATAGTGCTCGCCGATCAGACCGGCGTACTCGGCGCCCCGCTCGCCGCTCTGGGCGGCGAGCCAGGCCGCCACCTGGGCGTGGTAAGCCCGCCGCTGCCGCCTCAGCACGCTCTCATAGGTGACGTCGTGAAGGATAGAGTGCTTGAACAGGTACTCTGTTTCCTCAGCGAAGGTTGACGTCTGCCGGTCAAAGACGAGCTCCCGGCCCCGCAACGACGCCAGCGCCTCTTCCGTCCGGCTCTGTTGAGTATCCGCAGTGCTGGCTAGCTGCTCCACCACACCATCCCAGAACACCCGACCGACAACGGCAGCCCGCTGCAGCGTCTCCCGCTCCAGCGGCGGCAGGCCATCCAACCGTGCCTGGAGCACTCCCGTCAGCGTCGGCGGCACCCGCACCTCCGCCAACCGCTCCAACTCCACGCGCCATTGCTCTTCACCCTTCACGATGGCGCCATCGTCAATGAGCATCTTGATCAACTCTTCCGTGTAGAACGGGTTGCCCTCCGCACCGTTCACGATCAGGTCGCGCAGATGACGCGGTATCTGCTCGACCTTGCGCAGGATCTCCTGAACCAGGAGATGTCTATCCACTTCGGGCAGTGGCTGTAGATTCAGCCGGCTATGATGGGGCAGCGCCTCCATCCACACCGCCCTCTGTTCAAAGAACTCGGGGCGGGCCAGGGCGACGATCAGCACCGGCAGTTGACGGCACTCGCGCGCCAGATGCTCGATCAGATCCAGCGAACCGCCGTCGGCCCAGTGAAGGTCATCCAGCAGGAGAGCGACCGGCCTGCGCCGGGTCTCTTCCGACCGAGCCTCTCCCTCTGACAGGGCCACCTGCGGGGATGAAGCCGGAGCAGGCGTCTCAGCCACGTGCCGACGGGAAGTGGGCAACGCTCCGCCTGTAGACGGAGCTGCCTTCTCCGTAACCGATGACCAGGGCAGCGGAGTCGTCCCCCCATCTCGTGGTCTTCTCCCCTCCACCTCCACCGCCTGTGAGGGAACGACGTGGAGTGACGTCGCCCCAGCAAAGAACTGCGCAAAGTAGTGAAAGGCCCGGTCGTGGATCTGCCGGGCATCGTCGAGGATGCCCTGGAGGTGAGGACTGGAAGAAAAGTCCAGGCCAACCAGGTGGCCGATGAAGTGAGCCTTTACCTGGGCATCCGCACCCATGATGCGGAGCACGCCTTGTTCGAGCGTATCCCGGGCCTCATCAGGGCGGTCGCTGCTCTTGATCTCGAAGTGGGAGGCAAGCAGGTCGCGAAAGAGAAAATAGGGTATGCTGCTGGTCTGCAAGCTGGCCCGGGCTTTGAAATGCAGCACGTGTTCCGGCTGCAGTTCGACCCAGTTCTCAAACTCGTGCAGCAGGCGGGACTTGCCGATGCCAGCGTCGCCGACGACGGTGACGATGCGCGCTTGACCCTCCTCTAGCACGGTGCGCAGCGTACGCTGCAGGTGCTTGAGCTCGGCGTCCCGCCCGATCATTCGTATCTCGATCCCCTCCACACCCCGGGTAGGCACTAGAAACGCCCGCGGCTTGATCCCCTGCACCTCATATACCTGCACCGCTTCCGCCTTGCCCTTGACCTTGATGGGCGCCAAGGCCTGCATGGCAAAGATGCCGCGCACGTGCCGATAGGTATCGTGAGAGATCAAGATGCCGCCCACCGCTGCCGCCTGCTCCAGCCGGCTGGCCAGGTTGACCGTGTCACCGATCGCCGTGTACTCGAACGTCGTCCCTACCTCCCCTACCAATGCCGAGCCGGTGTTGACCCCGATGCGCATCCCCAGGTCGACGCCCTTTTCCTCCCGAAAGGCGGCCAGCTCGGCCTGCATCGCCAGGCCTGTCCGGATGGCGCGCTCCGGATCATCCTCCCGGGCGAGCGGCGCGCCAAAGAGAGCCATCACCGCATCGCCGATATGTTTATCGATCGTGCCGCCGTGAGCTATGATCGCTTTATCAACCCGGGCCCAAAGGGCGTTCATCGTATCGCTCACGTCCTCGGCATCCATCATCTCCGACATGGCCGTGAACCCACGGACGTCCGCAAAGAGCACGGTGATCTGCTTGCGCTGTTGAGGGGCGTGGGTCGGTTCATCCAGCGCGACCAGCTTCTCTTTCAAGGCAGCGATGGAGGTGTCCACCGCCATGTCTCCTAGCAGGGCGCGCTGGGCCTCCAAGGCAGCGATAGCTTGCTCTAGTTTCTCACGTTCATTCATCTGTCCTCCCGTTGCGCTGCAATGAAGCTGTGAAAAAACCGTAATGGTGCTATCACGGGCCGGCTACTAGAAACCAGGTTTTTCGTGTAAGCGAAGCGACAGAACCTGGTTTCTCTCCGGTCAATGCAGTGCTACGATCAGGCGATCATCCTCCATACGGATGTAAGGTTCCCGAGAGCGCATTGCGCAGCACAAGCGGCAGGTAGACCCTGTGGTAATCACTGATCACCGGATGGTAATGGTCCTGGACCGGAGGTGATCCCTTCACATCCGTGACGGTGACGGTGATAGCCTTGCTGCCCGCAGCAGGCCAGATAAAGGCGACTGTGTCGGTCGGGCCGGCGTCTGGATGCACGACCTGATCCTGGCCGGTTGCCTCCCACGTGTACGTGATAGGCCACCCGACCGTACCCGCCGTGACAGGGAAGGCGTTGGCCGTATAGACGTACTCGGTGTCGACAAAGCCCGCCGTCGTACCGCTGATGACGACGCTGTACAACGTCCCTCCCCCGCTCACGTCGACGACGCGGCTATCCACGACCGAGCCCTCGGCGTTCTCCGCCGTGACGGTGATGGCGTAGGAGCCAGCCGTGAGCCAGGTGAAGACCGCCTCGCTATGTACGCTGGCCTTCGCCTCCGACACCGGCGATTGACCCGCGGCCTGCCAGGTATAGGTGATGGGCACGCTGATCGTACCCGTGACGGGGTAGCGGACGGTGGCACTAAAGACCATGGGTACGCCCGCTGTCGCGGCATAGACATCAGGCACGTCCGCCATACCAGTGGCCGACGTCTGCCCGCCAATTACGACACGGGATAGCCCCACCAACGACGCCGGGTCGCCGCTATCCGGCGGTCGGGTGCTGCCCCCCGGATCGATGCGCCAAGCCTTGAACCGCAACACGCTCGCTGGCGATAGGGGAGCCAGAGCCACCCCCGACCCCGTTTGGATCTCAAGCTGGTATTCAGCCCCGCCGACGACGTCGGGATGTACACGCACCTCGATCTGGTAGACGCCAGACACGGGTGCGGTAAAGGCAACGTCGTCCACCACGACGCCGATCCGGTCGCTCACCCACGGCTCCCGTCCGGTCTCCCAGTCCGGCGGCCAGACAAAAAGATCGGGATCGCCCGAGAGCGGCGTCACGGTGACGCTGAGCGACTCTCCGGCAGCCAGCGTGCGGCGGTAAAAGCGCGCCTGGTTGGGCCCCACCCATTCGCTCGGAGGCAAGTAGGTGACGTACGCCTGATAAGGACGGTGGGAGATGTTGCCCTCCGAATCCTTCGTCCACGCCTGGATGTAGTGGGTGCCGCCCACGGGCGTGAGCTTCCAGGCCCGGTTCGATCGATTCAGCGTATAGTTCAGCCACTGGCTGTCCTGAACCGGTATCCACAGGCGCGCGCCCTGGCTGTACTCGAACTCGACGTAGCGGATCTCTGTCACATCGCTGCCCCCCACATCGGTGGCCAGAACAGACAGCGTCACCTCGGTCGATGTCACCGTCTGCCCGGCCTCGCCGTTGATGGTCAGGCTGTTCACGATGGGAGCTTCGACGTCGCCCCCTGCGGGCAGCACCTCGATCGTGCGGGTGACGACGTTGTTGGCCTGCGTGGACTCGAGCACGGTTCCTTCAGGATCGATGACGGCAGTCACCGTGTAGGCGCCCTCCACCGTTGGCGTGAAGGGCACGCGGTGCGTGTTCGGCTGGCCGTCTATGGCGACGTTCGGGATGATCGCGTCTCCCACGGGCACGCCGTTCACGGCAAAACGCACCGGCAGATCGGTGAGCAAATCATCGCCACCCCGGCGGTGGACGACCAGGCTTACGTCTACCTGATTACCCGCGTAAGGCACCATCGGTTCCCAGAACA
>CAYUIS010000115.1:12386-14657 GCA_964444825.1 uncultured Anaerolineales bacterium
GCTCTTGCCGCCGGGGTTCGTCGCCCGGACGCAATAGCTCCCCGGGTCCAGGTTGGCGGGCACGACGCCATATAGCTTCTGGGCGCTGCGCCAGGTCGTATCGAGCAACTGCACACAGTCCTCCGTACAGCCGCCGCCACGATAGTGACATATCTCCGCCAGAGTGGGGAATAGGAACTGGGCTCCGGTGACGATCACGTTGGTGTTGGCATCGTTCGTCCCCGAGATGGGCGAGATGGAGGAGACGATGGGAGGATCGCCTGTGGGTGGCTGCACCCCCGCTTGAACCATCAATTGATAGGTAGCCTTGTTGGGATCCGGGTTGGGTTTGTCATTTGTCAGCTTCAGGTAATAGGTCCCGCTGCCGGGAGCCGTAAACTGCAAACGCGTGGTCTTTCCGAACCGCGGGGCGAAGGAGCAGGAATCGCTAAGCTCCATACTGGGGTCAGCGTGACTGCCAGTACCCGTCGCGGTGATGGTATAGACCACACCTGCCGTGACGTCAAACTTGACGTAATCGACGTCGCCCACGGGGGCAAAACTGCGGACCTGAGGCGTCCCGTCCGTCGTGATCGTGGACGCGTCGATGTCGCAGTCGTCGTCCGCCTCGAAGGCATCCGCGCCCGGCGATGCCGTCGTCTCGGGATCCACGCACAGATAAATCACCCGCATATTGTTCGTCTCGTCGCTCTCCGGGATGCCCTCGTTCGGGTCAGCCCAGGCGTAGAGCACGTGCTGGCATCCGGAGATGGCAAAGGTATAACCCACAAGCCTGATCTCGGCGGTATGCCCTGGCGGGAAGTCCATGACCACAGCCAGCGTTTTTGAGAAGGGCGTCGTGGACGTCGGCGGCTGATCGGGCGGATCAACATACAGGTTCACCCGCCAGCCAGGCCCAGTGCCTGTCCCGGCGTTACGAACCTGGATGGTGATCGTGACCGGTTCGTTCACGCGAGGCCGTTCGGGGATCATTGTGAACTCGTCCAGGATCAGGTCGGACAGCCCATTGGTGGGAGCCAACGGGTCCTCGTTCCCGTATCCAACCTTGGGTTCAGGCGCCCTCGCTACGCTAATATAGGGTAGGATCAGGACTGAAACGATTCCTATCACGCACAGTGTGAGCACTAACACAAAAGTCCTTGTCTTCATTTTCAACTCCTCCTATCTTTTCTTGGTCTCTTATCTCTGAGTGGCCTCGCGGCGGGGCGCCGCTGGCTCACCAGAGCCACCGATTAGGGGCACGCCCATCTACCGCTTTCCATGTTACCATGGATTCCCATTACGGAACACTAGCGGCAGGTAGACCTGCCATCCCGTCCGCACCGTCACCAGCTTGGGCCGCGCCAGCAGGCCCCCGTCATCCTCCGCATAGACCAGGATCCGGTACTCGCCCACCTCGTCGAACTTGTTATAGGTGATGGCCCGCCAATCGCTGCCCCGATCCAGCAGTTGATACGCCACCGGTTCGTCCACCAACTCCTCGCTGCCCTCCACCGGTTGATACGATGGCGGATATACCACCGCCCAGGCGTGAAACACCCGCTCGTCGTCCACAACCTGCGCCCAGATCTCGCCCTCAGCGTGATCGAGGTCGAGATTGCGTATCTCGGCCTCCACGACGTAAGGCGCCCACGGGACCTCCGCCAGCGTACCAGCGAAGGCAAAGCCCCGTTGCGCCGCCTCCTGCCCATCCTGCGCGGTGTTGGGCGACGCGTCCCCGTCGTCGTCCAGCCAGGACGTCTGATCCGGGTGGGCCAGGACCGCCGCCCCCTTCGCTTCGTTGAAAGCCCCGTGCAGGCTCATGCCCTGATCCAGCCCGCTCAGGAACGCATCGGAGAACACCGCCCCATCCTGCGAGGCGTAGGCCACCGCCTGCGCCCCGCTCGAGGTGATGATCACCCGCCCGTCCTCGCTCATCTCCGCGGCCGGGTTGATAAAACTGCCGGAGAAGCAGGCCTCGATGATCACGTTCACCTTCAGCCCTGGCACCGCCGTCTCCAACTCGTTCAGCCACCCGTCCAGGTCGTCGGGCGTGATCCACTGGTTGAATGGCCGATCCAGGTAGAACTTGTCCCGGTAGCCGTGGTCCATCAGGTAGAGCGTCAGCGCCCGGTCCGCGCTGACCAGACCCGCCGCCCAGGTCGTGATCGCCTCCTCCAGCGTCGTCCGGTTGGGCCGGGCGAACACGTCCGCCCCACCGCCATCGGGGTCAAGGCTCAGGTCGGTCGCCAGGTAGCGGATCTGCTCCTGGGGATAGCCGTGCGCCCGGAA
>CAYUIS010000115.1:14757-16951 GCA_964444825.1 uncultured Anaerolineales bacterium
GAAACGAGCACTGATTCGGTGTTGCTCCACCCGCTGCTGCCGTAGGCGTTCGTCGCCTGCACCCGGTAGTAGTAAGTGCCCTCTGGTTGGCCTGCAACCATAGCCCAGGTAAACGACCCTAGGTATGCAATCGTGGCGCCGGTGAAAGTCTCGTCCTCCGCCTCTTCCAGTGTGTAGCCGGTAGCGCCACTGGAGACACTCCAATTGATCGCGTAATCCCCATCCCCATCTCCGTTCTCGATCGGGTTCAACACTGGCGCCGCCGGAGGTTCGCCCACCGTCACGGGCCTGCTGGCAGTGTCCTGGCTCGGGCAGACGTTCGCCGCCGCCAGCGTCACCGTGTAGGCGCCTGTCGCGCCATACGCGTGGGTGACCACCTCCCCGCCGCCGGCCCCCGCGTCGCCAAAGTCCCACGTGTACGTGATGGGCGTCGTCCCCGCCGCGACCGTGCCGGTGAAGGTGATCAGCTCCCTTGCCCTCGGGGCTGTGGGCGCGAAGCCAAAGTCGGCCCCCGAGACCGGGATACAGACCGTTGTCACCGTCAGCGTCACGCTCACGTCCACCACCGGCTCATTCGTCGCGTCGCTGTCGATGCGCAGCGTGGTCGTGTAGACGTCCTCCGGAAGGCCTCCGGCGTCGAACACGACCGCCACGTCGGTGCTCTGCGACGGAGGTATCGACCCACTGCCGGGCGACTCGCTGAGCCAGGTCGCGCCCGGCTGCTCCGTCAGCACCCAGGTCAGCCCGTCGCCCCCCAGGTTGCCGATCGTCAGCGTATGTGTGCTCGTGGTGCCAGGGTTCAGCGTCGCGCTCAAAACCGCCGCACTCACCGCAATGTGCGGCCCTATCGGGCCATCTCCGTTCAGCCACACCCTGTTGGCTTCACTGTCAGTGTTCGCCACGAAAACATCGACGTCGCCGTCGCCGTCCACATCCCCCACAGCCACATCCACGCTGTACGAACTACCTAGCCTCTGACCACTATCTATGAAGCTTCCAAACCCATCGTTCAGCCATATCTGATTGGCCTCGCCAAACTGGTTTGCGACAAAAGCATCGAGATCACCATCACCATCCACATCATACAAAGCCACCCCCACACTATCTGAGCTGCCCAGGCTCTGCCCGCTGTCGCCAAAGTTACCTGTCCCATTATTCAGCCATACCTTATTGGCTTGATTGAAAGCGTTTGCGATAAAGGCATCGAGGTCGCCGTCGCCATCCACGTCCCCTAGCGCCAAACCCTCGCTGGTTGAGCTTTCCAGACTTTGGCCGCTGTCACTGAAGACGCCCATCCCGTTATTCAGCCAAACCGTGTTGGCTCCATCATTCGCGACAAAGGCATCGAGGTCGCCGTCGCCATCTATGTCCCCCAGCACTGCGTTGTGGCTGTATGAATTGCCCAGATTCTGACCACTATCAACAAAGGTGCCTGCTCCATCGTTTAGCCACACTTTGTTGGCTTGATCAGAGATATTGGCTACAAAGGCATCGAGGTCGCCATCGCCATCCAGGTCTCCCAGCGCCACGGCATAGCAGTTTGAGTTGCCCAAGCTCTGCCCGCTGTCAGTGAAGATACCTGTTCCATCATTCAACCACACCCCGTTGGGTTGTCCCTCCGCAATACCACCATTCCCAACAAAGACGTCGAGGTCACCGTCACCGTCGAGGTCTCCCAGCGCCACCTCGAAGCTGTCCGAACTGCCCAGGCTCTGGCCGCTGTCAGTGAAACTGCCTGTCCCATCGTTCAGCCAGACTTTGTTGGCTTGATCGTCATTATTCCCAACAAAGGCATCCAGGTCGCCATCCTTGTCCAGGTCCCCCAGAGCCACACCTTCGCTGTTTGAACTGCCCAGGTTTTGACCACTGTCGGTAAAGACGCCGCTGCCGCCGAGGACCGCCGCCCGGAATCCCCAGGCATAGGGGGTAAGCGAGATGCCGTTCGTGGCCTGAATACCGCTGCTCAGGTTGACCACGATCTCCTCGCCTGGCTTGAAATCCCGGGCGGGGTCGAAGGACACTGAACCAGTCGTGTAGGCTCCTGCGTAGACTCCCGTCTGGCTCCCCCGCACGGTGAAGGTGCGGGTGCTGACGGTGGCGAAATCGACCGGGAGGTTAAAGCCAGCGCTGATAGTCGCGTCCGGTGCGACGTCGAGCGCGGCGTTCGGCGGGGAGACTTTAGTAACGTGGAGAT
>CAYUIS010000116.1:0-2649 GCA_964444825.1 uncultured Anaerolineales bacterium
AACAGGGGAACTACCGGTTGCTGCGCGGTTGACAAACTCGCGGGCGACCGTGTATAATGACGGGCGCTGTCCAAATGGGTCCTCTCGTGCGTATTCGGCAAAAGGTCCCTCGCTCTAGTGTGAAGGGGTGCTTGTGAGATCCAAACTGAGCCGCTGGTTTAACCTGGTCGTGGCGTTGGCGGTGCTGTCAGCGCCGATGATAGTCTTGTCCGCAATGGTAACGGCGGCGCCCATCCCTGCTTCCAGGAGCGTGGCCCCTGTTGCCTCCGCTGCTGATCTGCCCTACGCAGGTGCCCTGCCGGCGTGGGCTGTGCCATCGGGCCCATCCGGCCCGTCAGGCCCCCTTGAGCCGCGGGTCGCGCTGCCGCTCAAGCAGGATGTCTCCTCGCCGATGCGCGAGATGGCGCCGATACCGCCGGCGCGAGAGATGGGAGAGCGGGATACGCCGTTCTTGCCGCTGCCCAAAGCCCAGGAGTGGGGTGGTGATATTGCACACGGTGACCTTGATGTACTACAAGATTGGCTGGCCCCCAACGCTCTGCCGGTACCCATCGTCAGCTTTGAGGGGGTGGACAATCAAACGACCATCGCTCCCCCCGATACGGAGGGCGATATCGGCTACGACCCGGCCACCGGCACCCGCTACTATTTCCAATGGGTCAACCTGTGGTACGCGATCTGGGATGTGACCAACCCGGTCAGCCCGACCAAGGTCTACCCGTCGGGCTCGGGTTTTGCCAACGGCAACACCCCCTGGCAGGGCTTTGGCGGCTACTGCGAGAACACCAACGATGGGGATCCCGTCGTCCTGTTCGACCCGCTGGCCAAGCGCTGGCTTATGAGCCAGTTTGCCCTGCCCAACTATCCCAACGGTCCCTTCCTGGCCTGTATCGCGGTCTCCCAAACGGCCGATCCTACTGGGGCCTGGTATCGTTATGCCTACGAATGGGTGGACGAGTTTGGCAATCCGGTGATGAACGACTATCCCAAGTTCGGCGTGTGGCCCGATGGCTATTATATGACGGTCAACCAGTTCCACGGATCCAGTCCAAATTGCGACGGGTCGTGGTGCGGCGCGGGTGTGGCGGCCTTTGAGCGGGACCAGATGTTGCTGGGGCTGCCTGCGCGGGTGGTGGCCTTTGACCTCGCTGGGGTGAACATCAACTATGGCGGTATGCTGCCTGCTGACCTGGATGGTAGCCTGGAGCCCCTGGCCGGGGCACCCAACTATTTTGCCGAGTGGGACAATGGTTCCTTGTTTGGCCTTGGCCCTGACGATGCCGTGCGGGTGTGGGAGTTTCGCGTGGACTGGACCAACCCGCTCAGTTCCACCTTTGGGATCGACGGAAACCCCAATCTGGTCATCCCCACCGCGAACGTGGACCCGGGCGCCCTCGACGTACCTCAGCCTGGTACCTCCCAGACGCTGGACGTCATTGCCGACCGCCTGATGTACCATCTGGCCTACCGCAATTTCGGCAGTCATGAGGCCCTGGTCACCAACCACACCGTCAGAAGCGGGGGCCGGGCCGGCATTCACTGGTTCGAGTTGCGCAAGAGCGGCGCGGGGTCGTGGGATCTGGCCCAGGAGGGGGTGTATGCGCCGGGCGACGGCCACCATCGCTGGATGGCCAGCGTCGCGCAGGATCACGTCGGCAACATGGGGTTGGGGTTCAGCGTGTCGAGCAGCAGCCTCTACCCATCGATTCGCTACACAGGACGACTGGTCAGCGATCCACCGGGCACGATGCCACAGGGCGAGGGAGAGTTCGTCGCCGGTGGCGGCTCGCAGACCGGCGTCAACCGCTGGGGCGATTACAGCACGATGTCCATCGACCCGGTGGATGATTGTACCTTCTGGTACACGCAGGAATACTACCCTGTAAGCAGCCCCCGACTCTGGCACACCCGCATCGGCGCCTTCAGGTTCCCCAACTGCACGCTGGGGGAAACCGGTGTGCTGTCCGGCGTGGTCTATGATTCCGGCGGTACGCCGGAGGCGGCGCCCATCGTCGGTGCAAGCGTCCAGGCGAAGGGGGCGACGATCACGCGCACCGGTAGCACCGTGAGTGGCCCCGCGGGGGCGTACGCGATGCTGCTGATGAGCGACACCTATACGGTCACTGCTTCGGCCTACGGCTACGTCCCCGCGACGCTGGGCGGTGTCTCGGTGATCTCTGGCACCACCACCACGTTATCCATCTCCCTCACGCAGGCCCCGGCCGTCGTCCTCTCCGGCACCGTTGCGGACGCCAACACCGGCTGGCCGCTGTACGCCAGGCTGGACGTCGTGCCGGAGGGCTATCCGGGCACAACGGTGTGGAACGATCCTGTGAGCGGCTGGTATAGCCTGACGTTGCCGGCCGGTGTCACACACACGATCGAGGCACACGCCTGGGTGGATGGCTACAAGGTCGCCTCCCGGGTTGTGCTGCCGCTGAGCGATCGTACCGAGGATTTCGACCTGGATGTGGACACAGGGCTCTGCAATGCCCCGGGATACACGGCCACGTGTGTCCCTCTGGCCGGAGGTCTGGTGGTGGGTACCGTCAACGACGGCAACACCGGTGCGGCATTGGTGGATGCCAGCGTGATCAATGGCGACGGCT
Organism: uncultured Anaerolineales bacterium; assembly: GCA_964444825.1. GTDB lineage: Bacteria > Chloroflexota > Anaerolineae > B4-G1 > B4-G1 > CAYUIS01. The sequence goes on from CAYUIS010000116.1 coordinate 2,610, forward strand.
TTACGGCGACTGCCCAGAGTACCCCCGACGATCCGAACGT
>CAYUIS010000116.1:2749-5221 GCA_964444825.1 uncultured Anaerolineales bacterium
GCAGGATCGGGGTAGAGTGGAGCTGGGAGGTGGACGGCTCATCAGCGTCACCATCGCCGGTGCTGAGACCAGCTTTGAGCCGGAGAATCGCATCACAAAACGCAGATCGACGGTCCGACCCGAGATCACCTTCACGGTCGAAGAGGTTCGATCTCCGGCGGGCGGCGTCGAGGTATTGCTGCTCACGCCGGACGAGGAGAGCGGTGGCGACGTCAGTGTGATCTCGGCCACGCTGGCGGCCTTTGGCGACCTCAACGTCACCCTGTGGACGGACGTAGGGACGGGCGATCCCAGCGGAGCTGATCTAGCGCCCTACGACGTGGTTGTCGTGGGCAATGATCTGCTGTGGGGTGGGGGCGGTATGACGGCGGATGGCGTGGGCGATGGGCTGGCCGACTATATCGACGCTGGCGGCAAGGTCATCGACACACTCTTCGTCCACGACTATTTTGGCTGGGAGCTGGATGGGCGTTACATCACCGGGGGTTACGGGCCCTTTACCCAGGCATCGGCGGACAGGAGTGCGCTGCCCTACGAGCTGGGTACTGTGTACGATCCCAGCCACCCGATTATGCATTCTGTGTCCGAGATTGTCGACAATCCAACCATCGGCATCAGCCATCAGGACCTTGGGCTGGCAGATGGCGCGACCCGTCTGGCGGACTGGGATGATGGCGAGATCTTTGTGGCGTACAACGACTGCGTCGTGGGCATCAATCAGTTGTGGTACGATGGGGCGAACTGGACGGGCGACGTGCCGGAACTGATGCACAATGCCATTCTCTACCTGGCCGGCGTGGACGTCGAGTGGCTGACAGCAGATCCGATCAGTGGTACCCTACACGCCGGCGGGGAACAGGTGGTGGACGTGGCCTTGGACGCAGGCGTGGGGGCGGTGACCCAGCCCGGTCACTACCGGGCGATGCTGAACTTGACCAGCGATACACCCTATGGTCAGTCCGGGGTGCCGGTGACGATGACGGTGCTGCCGTCTTCGGAGTACGGCTGGGTGAGGGGCGTCGTCAACAGCCTGGGCCACTGTGACGTCAACCCGGCAACGCTGGGGGAAACGACCGTGATCCTCGAAAGCGAGGCCGACTCGAGCTACACGGACACGGCGCTCACGGCACCCGATGGCAGCTTTGCCTGGTATCTGAACCAGGCCCTGAGCCCTCTGACCGTGACCGTCTCGCACTCGGGCCACGAAACCGGCCAGGCGGTCGGTGTGGCGATCACTCCCGGGCAGACGACGACGGTGGACTTTTACCTGCGGTGGCTGCAACCGTGCATCGGCGTGGAACCCAGCGGTTTCCGAGTTCCCTTGGCTGGACTGGGCTTGAGCCGTACGCTGCCGCTGACCCTCACAAATCAGGGGGCGGAGGTGCTAGAATTCGAGCTTCGGGAGTCGAGCGGGGGTTTTGTCCCGGCGGCGCCATCCACGAGGGGCGGTCCTGACCGCTTCGGCTACACCTTCTGGGACTCGGACGAGTTGGATGGTCCCGCGTATGAGTGGGTGGATATCACCGGCACAGGCACGGCCGTGTTTCTGGATGACGACGAATTCGACGGCCCGTTTCCCATTGGGTTTGTTTTTCCTTTCTATGGGGCCGACTTTTCCCAGTTCTATGTCAGCAGCAACGGGTGGTTGTCCTTCGATACGCCGTTCAGCAGTGGTATTTACAACGATTGTCCCATCGTCGACAGTCTGACGCCCAACAACATCGTCGCCATGATGTGGGATGACCTCGACCCAGGGGAGAACGGCGATGTGGTGTACTACCAGACATTTTCCCAGTGTCCCTATGGGGAGGGTTCGTGCCTGGTGGTGTTGTACGAGAACTACCATCACTGGAATTCGCCACCCCCGTTGCCCGTCGCTGGCACCTGGCAAGCCATCCTCTTTGATAGCGGCAGCATCCTGCTCCAGTTCGCCGATGTGGGCGACCTGGCGGGCTTACGCTCGACCACCGGCATCGAGAATGGCGCAGGAGACGACGGCCTGACCTATCCCGACGACGCGAGCTGCGATACCGCCAACTCGCTCACCGACACCCTGGCGATTTGCTTTTCCTATCCGGGTGAGGACCCCAGTTGTGCGCCGTCGGAAGTGGCCTGGCTGTCTGAGAATCCTGTCAGCGGAACGCTGGGCGCCGACGGCGGGCAGGTCGTCGTAGACATAGTCGTCGACTCGTCGCATGTCACACAGACCGGCAAGTACTATGGCATGCTGAACGTCGTCAGTAATGACCCGCTAAATGATCGGGTCAGCATCTCGGTGACGATGAGCATAACTAGAGGTCCAGACTACCACCTGAGGGTGGCGACGATCGGCTCGGGTGCGGGGATGGTGACGCCCAGCGTAGGGATACACACCTACGCCGCGGGCGCGACGGTCTGGCTGACGGCTTCAGCCGGTACGTCCTCAACGTTCGAGGGTTGGAGCGGGGCGGCGACCGGTCTGACCAACCCCAT
>CAYUIS010000116.1:5321-16866 GCA_964444825.1 uncultured Anaerolineales bacterium
GGCGAAGGCGGTCACCGTCGGAGTGAGGGCAAGGTCCTACTTGCCTGTGGTGATGCGGGGTTTTTCGCACAGCGGCTCTGCTGTCCTCCCGGTTGGGGCTGAGCCGTTTCGTGCGGAATGGAGCGAGTGAACGACTTGCCTCTGGGGAAGCTCAACCAGAATCGAGCCCGGGCGGTTATACTCCTTGTCCTGCTTGTGCTGGGTCGGACTGCCGTCAGGGTAGCGCCTGTAGAGGCGTCCTTGCCTCCATCACGTTTGTCACGGCAGGACTCGCTCCTTCCCGATCCGCCCGAACGGGTCGTGATCCGGCTATACGTCAACGATCGTGACCATCTCGATGCGGTGGCCGGGCAGTTGGACATCTGGGAAACGTTTCCCGAGGACAAGTATGTCATCGCGGCCGTGACCCCGGCCCAGGTTCGCTGGCTAAGAGGCCAGGGCTACCGCCTGGAGATCGACTTGGGAAAGATGGCGCTTCTGAGCGTCACGGCGTCGCTCGATCCCCGCTACTACTACTTTGATAACTACACTACGAACGGTAACGGGCGGTATGTGGTCGATTTCCTCCAAGACATCAACGCCGCCTACCCTGATCTGACCGAGTTGATCGATATCGGCGATACCTGGGAGAGCGATCATGGTGGGCATCACCGCGACATCTGGGTGTTACGGCTCACGAACGAGGACCCGGTCCACGGCCCTATTGAGGACAAGCCCGCCTTTTTCCTCTTTGCAACGATCCACGCCCGCGAGGTTGCCGTGACGGAACTGGCGATCCGCTACATCAAGTACTTGACCGAGGGCTACGATGGCGAAGGGGGCTATGCTCAGGACCCTGACGTCACCTGGCTGGTAAATCACCACGTGGCCTATGTCCTCGTCATGCAGAACCCCGACGGACATTGGAGGAACGAGGAGGACACTGGCTCCTATCGCCGCAAGAACCTGGATTCGGATGATGGCTGTTCTGTGTCGTCCTTGTGGGGCGTTGATCTGAACCGCAATCACAGCTTTCTGTGGGGCTGCTGCGGTGGATCCAGTGGCAGTCCTTGCGACGAAACCTACCGAGGTCCCGCGCGGGGCTCGGAGCCGGAGACTCAGGCGTTCGAGAGTTACTTTGCCACGGTGATGCGCGATCAGAATGGGCCTAACGGTGACGACGAAATCCCGCCAATGGCGCCGATCACCACGACGGGACTATTCATCAGCATGCACACATATGGGGACCTCATTCTGTGGCCGTGGGGCTTTGACGACTATGGCGACTCGCCCAACTACAACCAACTGCGCACCATCGGGCGCAAGTTCGCCTATTACACCGGCTACAATCCCAGCGCGACGATATGGTACACTGTGGACGGCGCTGCCGACGACTGGACCTACGGCAAGTTTGGCATCCCGTCCTATACCTTTGAGGTTGGCCCTGAGGGCGGAAGTTGCTCTGGCTTCTTTCCGCCCTATGGCTGTATCGACGGCATTGATGGTATGGGCCGAGACTTTTGGGCCGAGAACCTGCCCGCCTTTCTGTTCGCTCACAAGATCGCCCGCACGCCCTATGTGACATCCTATGGTCCCGATGCCCAGGACCTGGAGATAACGTCAGATAAGGCCCTCGGTAGTTTCCCGGTGAATCTGGCAGCGGTAGTGGCTGACCATCGTTACCCCGGCGATCCATTGCGGCCCATCGCCGGGGCCGAGTACTTTATCGACGCGCCGGGGCAGGATGGGTCCGGCATCCCGATGGAGCCTATGGACGGCGCCTGGGGAGGTCTGAGCGAGGTGGTGACGGCCACGGTGCAAACGGGAAGCCTGGGTTTAAGTCAGCACATCCTCCTGGTTCACGGTCAGAACGACCTGGGTGATTGGGGACCGTTCACGGCGGTTTTTGTGCAGATCGAGGTGTACGATGTCTATCTGCCGGCCATCCTGCGCGGATGACGTATCGTGTGTTTCCCCCAGCCGCAATCGTCAAGATTCGGGACGCGCTATCGCTTGCAAGAACTTCCCTTTTCGTGTACTATTCGATCAACTCCGTCTTGTGTGATATTCTCAGAGCGGTGAGGAGCCTATGCTAGAATCGTTCTTTAGTCCCCAGTCCGTTGCTGTCGTGGGTGCTTCCCGAGATCCCGAGAAGCTGGGCTACGCGGTGTTATCCAATCTCAAGGATGGCGGGTATTTGGGAAAGTTATATCCGGTCAATCCCAAGGCCGACGAGATCCTGGACCTGACCGCCTATCCGTCGGTGTTGGATATCCCTGATCCAGTTGATTTGGCTGTAATCGTCATCCCCTACAAGTTTGTGCCTGCCGTGTTGGAGCAGTGTGGACAGAAGGGGGTCTCTGCCGTCGTGGTCATCAGTGCTGGCTTTCGGGAGGCCGGGCGCGAGGGGCTGGAACGGGAGCGTGAGCTGATCGACATTGCCAAGAACTATGGTATCCGCCTCATCGGGCCCAACTGTCTGGGTGTGATCGACACCGCTACGCCCCTCAACGCCTCGTTTGCCGCTGGGATGCCGCCCAGTGGTCCCATTGCCTTTATGTCCCAATCGGGCGCTCTGGGTACAGCCGTGCTCGACATCGCGATGGCGGGCCGCATTGGCTTTTCCAAGTTCGTCAGCCTTGGGAACAAGGCCGACGTGAGCGAGATCGACCTGCTGGAGGCGTGGGGGGATGATGTCGACTCGGACGTCATCCTCATCTACGTCGAAGGAGTACCGGATGGGCAAAAGTTCATCGAGGTCGCCCGGCAGGTCACGCGTCATAAGCCTGTGGTCGCGATCAAGTCCGGCGTCACCGCCTCGGGGTCGCGGGCCGTATCGTCGCACACGGGTAGCTTGGCCGGGTCTGAGGCCGCCTATAAGGCAGCCTTTCGCCAGGCGGGTGTCATCCGGGCAGCCTCAATGGAGGCGGTCTTTGACTATGCTCGCGCCTTTGCCTACCAACCTCTATTGCAGGGCGACCGGATCGGCATCGTCACCAATGCCGGTGGACCCGGTATCCTGGCTACGGACGCGCTGGAGCACGCAGGGTTAGAGATTCCCCGCCTGAGCTCCGAGACGGTGGAGGCGCTGACCGATTATTTGCCTGGCGCGGCCAGCGCTGCCAACCCGGTAGACGTACTGGGGGATGCCCTGGCCGACCGGTATCAGCACGCTGTCCGTTTGGTCCTAAACGATCCAAACGTAGATGGACTGATCGTGGTCGTCACCCCACAGGCGATGACAGAGATCAAGGAGACAGCCCACGCCGTGGGGCAGATGTCCCAGGAGTCTGATAAAACGGTCCTGGCCTGCTTTATGGGGGAGGCGCGTATCGCGGCCGGGATAGACGTATTATGGCAATACGGCGTGCCCAACTATCCCTTTCCTGAGCGAGCCGCGGCGGCGCTGGCGGCGATGAGCACCTATCGGCAGGAGCGGGACCGCCCCATCTTTGAGGTCGAACCGTGTGAGGCCTGTATTCCCCGGGTGCGTGAGCTGTTCGATCAGGTGCGGTCGGAGGGACGCGTCTCTATCGGCGATGCCGAGGCCCGCACCGTTCTGGAGTCGTACGGGTTCACGATTCCCAAGTCCCATTTGGCCGAGACGCCCGAGGAAGCGGTCGAGTTCGCGGACGAGATCGGCTATCCCGTCGTACTCAAACTGGCGTCGCCCGATATCCTCCACAAGACTGACGTGGGCGGCGTCAAGCTCAACCTCCAATCGCCCGATGGCGTACGAGATGCCTTTGACCTGATCGTATACCGGGCGGGGCGCTACGTACCGGGCGCCCTCATCTGGGGCTGCCTGGTGCAGCAGATGGTGCCGGTTGGTCGGGAGGTGCTGTTGGGAATGAGTCGTGATCCCCAGTTTGGGCCGCTGGTCGCCTTTGGCCTGGGCGGGATCTATGTGGAGGCGTTGAAGGATGTCTCATTTCGCGTTGCCCCTTTCAGCCGCCAGGAGGCGGATGAGATGATCCGAGAGATTCGGTCCTATGCGCTCCTGGAGGGCGTCCGGGGTGAGCCTCCGGCCGACCACGAGGCTATGGTTGACGCGCTGCTGCGGATCAGCCAGTTGGTCACCGATTTCCCCGAGATCGTGGAATTGGACATCAATCCACTGATGGTTTTCGAAGAGGGGCGCGGGGCGATGGCGATCGATATGCGCTTGGTGCTCCACTAGGCGCGGGAACTTGTACCAGAAGATATGGATCAATAAGGAGAGAATCATGAAAGCACTGTATATCACCTCTGTTGGGAGGTTCTCGGGCAAGACCGCTGTCTGTCTGGCGTTGGGACGCCGGCTACAGAAAGAGGGGTATCGCGTTGGTTACTTTAAGCCGCTCTCCACCCAACCCTGGGAGCCAACGCCCGGGCGTGCGCTCGACGAAGACGCCGACTTTGTGCGACGTTCCTTGGGGCTGAAAGAGTCCCCAGAGGAACTGGTAGGCATCGTCCTGACTCCCAAGCTGGCTCGTGAGATGCGGTGTGGCTGCACCGAGCGGGACCTTATGTCGGAGGTGAAGGCAAAATACGAGCGGATCACGCAGGGTAAGGATGTCGTGCTGGTTGAGGGTGGAGGCTCGCTACGGGAAGGGGTCAGCCTGGGTCTGGGGGCGACGATGGTGACAAAAGCGCTAGATATGTCGGCGCTGGTCATCGTTCGGTACCGGAATCGCGTCAGCCAGGGAGATGACTGTGTAACGGCAAAGCTCCTCCTGGAGGATCGATTGCTGGGGACCCTGATCAACGCTGTGCCCACGGCAGAAATCAGGCTGGCCGATCAGGTGTGCAACCCGTGTCTCGAGAAGCAAGGGATCCGGGTCCTGGGTACTCTCCCTCTCCAGGAGCAGCTTCAGGCCATCAGCGTGGGGGAACTGGCCGATGTGCTCAAGGGCGAGTTCCTGGCCCATCCAGAGAAAAGGGATGTTTTGATCGAGCAATTGATTGTTGGAGCAATGAGTGCAGAGCAAGCGCTGCCGCGCATCCGGCGCATATCGGAGAGCAAGGCAGTCATTACCGGGGGCGACCGGGCCGATATCCAACTGATAGCGCTCGAGACGGCCACCCAGTGTCTTATCTTGACTGGTCATCTCCGGCCTGTGCCGGAGGTGCTGCGCCGCGCGGAGGAGATTGGTATTCCGGTGCTGTTGGTGCGGGCGAACACGATGGAGACCGTGGAGATGGTCGAGTCGGTGTTTGGCAAGACCCGATTGGGCCAGCCGGCCAAGCTGGAGCAGTTTGAGGCCCTGTTGGATGAGCACTTTGACTATGATCGTTTTTCTGAGGTGTTTGGACTGGAACACTAGATCTGTCCATTGATGCCAGGGCCATCCAGAGCGGGTAGTCAACGTCGATGGCGATCACAAGGTTTGAGGAGGAACCATGATAGAGACTGACATTGATCTGATTGTGGCACGAGAGATTCTCGATTCCCGCGGGAACCCCACTGTAGAGGTGGAAGTGGTGCTGATGGGAGGCGCCTGGGGACGCGCTGCTGTCCCCTCTGGGGCCTCAACCGGCGTCCACGAGGCGCTGGAGCTACGCGATGGCGATAAGGGCCGCTACAGCGGTAAGGGCGTGCAGCAGGCGGTCGCCAACGTCAACGACGTCATCGCCGAGGCGCTGTTCGGGTGGGATGCCACGGAGCAGGCTGCGATCGATGCAGAGCTGTTGGAGCTAGATGGCACGCCCAACAAGGGAAAACTGGGGGCGAACGCTATGCTGGGCGTCTCGCTGGCCGTGGCCCACGCAGCAGCCAATGCGCTCCAACTGCCCTTGTATCGTTACGTAGGCGGGGTGCACGCCCACGTGTTGCCCGTGCCGATGATGAACATCCTCAACGGTGGCAAGCACGCGGTGGATGGCCCCGACCTGCAAGAGTTTATGGTGATGCCGGTTGGCGCAGCGTCGTTCGCTGAAGGGCTGCGCTGGGGGAGTGAGGTCTACCAGGCCCTCAAGGGCGTCCTCAAAGCCAAGGGGTATTCGACCGGCGTTGGGGATGAGGGTGGGTTCGCGCCCAGCCTCAAGGCGAACGAGGAAGCCATCGAGCTCATTCTGGAGGCTGTCGAAAAGGCAGGGTACCAGTCTGGCGAGCAGATTCGTATCGCGCTCGACCCGGCCGCCAGCGAGTTCTTTGAGGACGGCAAGTACGTTCTCCAGAAAGAGGGCCGTACACTCTCGGGTGCGGAGATGGTCGAGTTCTATGCTGACTGGGTGGCCAAGTACCCCATTATCAGCATCGAGGATGGGCTGTCCGAGGATGACTGGGATAGCTGGGTGCTGATGATGGAGCAGATGGGTGACCGCGTGCAGATCGTGGGGGATGATCTGTTGGTGACCAATGTGACGCGGGTCCAGAAGGCGATCGATCTGCGGGCCTGCAACTCGCTCTTGTGTAAGGTCAATCAGATTGGGACGCTCACAGAGGCCATCGCCGCCGTGCAACTGGCGCAGCGGGCCGGATGGACGGTCGTCGTCTCTCACCGCTCAGGGGAGACAGAGGATGCCACCATCGCCGATCTGGCGGTGGCGCTAAACACAGGTCAGATCAAGACCGGTGCCCCCTGTCGCTCTGACCGTGTCGCCAAGTACAATCAGTTGTTGCGCATCGAGCAGGAGTTGGATGAGGACGCCGTATACGCGGGTATGGCGGCTTTCAACAACCTAAAGCCCTAGGGGGCGGTTGCGCCTGTCGATCGAGCAACACGACTACTCACACCCTGTCCGGTCCACCGGACAGGGTGCTTGTGAGTAGTTCCTTTTATGTGCGTTAGGTATAACAAGAGGAGCCACACATGGTCGAGAAACCGGTTCCAATGTGGATGGTCTGGATGATGGCGATGCTGGTGCTGCTGGCGGGGCTTGGATGTGGCGTCTGCTCGTCTATCCCGCAACTACCGCTGGCCGACACACCGGTGCCCCCCACCGAGCCAGTGCCTACAGCACCACCACAGTCGACGCCGACTGCGCCGCAGTCGACGCCGACTGTACCGCCGACCGCGGCGGGAACCGCCGCGGTGGATATGGTGCCCTACGTTAATCCGGTCGCAGGTTTCAGCGTCCTTTATCCCGAAGGGTGGGTGTATGAGGCTGAAAGGGCAGGCATCGTCTTTTCCGAGAGTGAAGAATCTCTAGAGAGCGGCGAACCGTCAGAGGTTCCCATCTGCGTGTTCTTCTCAGGGGCTCCCGAGGAGATCGAGTACGAACTCGGAGAGGCTACGACGGCCGAGGCTCTTCTGGATACCCTACTGGTGGAGCTGTGCGATCAGGACTGTGAGATGGGTGAACTCGACCCGTGGTCCTTCGGAGACACGCCCGGGGTGGGGCGCAAGGTGAGCTGGTCGGAATCTTGGGGCACCTCCCGGGTTCAGGGTTATATGGTAGCTGCCATGAGCGACGAGGTGGCAGGGTTCGGATTGGGTGCCGCGCCTGAGGAGATCTGGGCTTCGTTTGAGCCGATCTTTCAGGAGATGATCGCCAGCGCAGAGTTCTTTGCGCCGCAGGTACCGGAGCCCGTGGAGCGGGGGGCGATCCAGCCCGGCGAGACGGTGCAGGGTGTCGTGATTTTTTCCGCCACCGAGGTATGGACCTTTGATGCCCAGGAGGGCGAATACGTCACCATCTGGCTGGATGCGGCCCGACCTGAAGAACTGGACACCTTTCTGGAGATCTATGACGGTGATGGGATTATCGTGGCCGAAGACGATGATGGGGGCGAAGGCACCAACTCGATGATCCCCGACCTCCGCGTCGATCGTTCTGGAACCTACCATATCCACATATCATCATATGAAGGGGAGGGTGACTATCAGTTGGGGCTGACAGTCGCTGATGAACCCTCGGGCGGGGGAGAGATCGCGTACGGGGAGAGTGTGGAGGGGACGTTGTACGGGGGGGGAGCACACGAGTACCAGTTCCAGGGTGGGAAGGGTGACGCGATCAGTGTCGGCATGAGCGCCCTGGAGAGTGAACTGGACTGCTATCTGGAACTGCTTTCACCTGAAGGCGACACACTCGTTTTCGATGACGACAGTGGAGGGTCCCTCGCTGCTTTGATCGAGTACTATGTGTTGCCGGCGGACGGTCTGTATCGTATCATCGCCTCCGACATATCGGGTGAATCGGGCAAGTATCAGCTCTTTTTGCGCGTCGCTCAACTGCCGATCAAGGGGACCCTCATCCCGGGCCAGACCGTCTCGGCAGTGTTGGAGCAGGGCTCTCGCCATCACTGGCTGCTTGACGGTGAAGTAGGCGACTTTGTCACCATCTCTATGGACGCTCTGTCCAAGGATCTGGATGTCTACCTGGAGGTATACACGCCCAACGGCGAGCGTTTGGCGACTGACGATGATAGCGGTGGGGACTCGAACGCGGCCATCATCGAGCTAGAGTTGACGGATACCGGCCCTCATCGGGTGGTCGCACGGGGCTACAACGATGAGCAAGCGGGAGCCTATGAACTGACACTGGAGATGGTAGAGTTGACGATCCAGGGCACTTTGACCCCTGGTCAGCCCGTTACCGCGAGAGTGGAGCCTGGCCAGCGTCATCACTGGTTGTTCCAAGGTCAGGCGGGTGAGGTCGTCAGCATCACCATGACGGCCATGGAAAAGGAAATGGATGCGTTTCTAGAGCTCTTTGCGCCAGGTGGTGAACGGGTCGCCGCCGACGATGACAGCGGCGGCGACTCTAATGCCGCCATTCTGGATTTTGAGTTGCCAACTACCGGTACCTACCGGGTGGTCGCGCGGGGTTACGCTGGGACTGATACGGGCGAGTACGGGTTGGCTCTGACCAAGCAGTAGACGACGCTGAAGTGAGGAGGATCACACACATGCCGCGAACCAAGATCGTGTGTACGATTGGACCGGCCTCCAGTTCACCTGACGTGATGCGCAACCTGATCAGGGCTGGGATGGATGTGGCGCGCATCAACTTTTCGCACGGCGACCGTGCGACTCACGTGCAGTCCATTGCCACGTTGCGCCGGATAGCGGATGAGGAGGGGCGGTTGGTGGCCGTGATGGCCGATCTGCAAGGTCCCAAGCTGCGCGTGGGTGAGATCGGCGGTGAGGGGGTCGACCTCCACGAGGGGGATACGATCACGCTGACGGTGAGTCCACGGCCAGGTGTCCCGGACGAGATACCCGTGCCCCATCCGGAGCTGCTGCGTGATTTGCGCATCGGCCAGACCGTGTTGCTGGATGATGGCAACCTGGAATTGATCGTCGTGCGTGCCAGTGAGGGCTCTCTAAGGTGTCGAGTGATCACGGGAGGGCGACTCACGTCCCACAAGGGGATCAATGCCCCGGGGGCCAAGCTCAGCTTCTCCGCCCTGACGTCCAAGGATCGGGAAGATGTCGTGTTCGGACTAGAACAGGAGGTCGATTTCTTTGCCCTTTCCTTTGTCCGCCGGGCGGCCGATGTGCGGGAACTACGACAGTTGTTGAGGAGCCAGGGGAGCAATGTCCCCATTATCACCAAGATTGAGAAGCCTGAGGCGCTCACGGTTTTTGATGACATACTGGCCGAGGCCGATGGCGTGATGGTTGCCCGGGGTGACATGGGCGTAGAGACTCCCGCCGAGGAGGTGCCGTTTCATCAGAAGAGGATCATTCGTGCCTGCAATCTGTGTGGCAAGCCTGTCATCACGGCGACGCAGATGCTGCAGACAATGATCGATAACCCGCGCCCGACGCGGGCGGAGGCATCAGATGTCGCTAACGCCATCCTGGATGGCACGGATGCAGTCATGCTCTCCGGGGAGACCGCTGTAGGGCACTATCCGGTCAAGGCCGTGGAAACGATGGCCGTGATCTGCGCCAACTCGGAGGCCCATCTGCCGCATAGCCGTTTGCTCCACCGGGAATCGGATGCCGGCGCTGACGGTATTATCACGGAAGCGATCAGTCTGTCGGCAGTAGAGATCGCGGGTGAGGTTGGGGCCCGAGCCATCATTACCGCTACGATGTCGGGGACGACCGCCCGCATGGTAGCCCGTCACCGGCCTTCTGTGCCGATTGTTGCCGTGACGCCCAACCACGCGACCCTGTATCGGCTGACGCTGGTATGGGGCGTGGAGCCTGTCGAGGTCGCAGAGTTTGGCACCACGGACGACATGGTGGAAGTTATGGTCGAGGCGGCCCAGGAACGGGGCTTGGTAGCCTGGGGGGACCCTGTGGTGCTCACCGCCGGCATTCCCTTCGGTGGCACCGGGGTGACCAATATGCTCAAAGTCCACGTGGTGGGGGAGGGTGACTAGTCGACAGCCCAGTCCAGGGCACGACTAGAATTCGGATACGGGTTCTTCCGTTTTTGTTGGCTTGGGTTCTGGCTCAAAAGCGGGCACCGGTTCAAGAGCCTGAGGAGCCACACTGGTACCACAGTAGGGACACAGCGACCAGCGTAGATCAAGGGCACGGCTGCACGCTGGGCAGGCAGTCTTGAGCTTGGTGTGGCAGTCTGGGCAGTGCAGAAAGTCGCCTTTGACGCGCTGCCCGCATCCGGGGCAAACCTCTGGTTGTTCTATGGCCTGGAGCAGCGCTTCTTGCTCCAGTGAGCGCCCGTATGCATCCGCCAGTGTCTCTTTGGGACGTAGCATCAAGTACACGACCAGTCCGATGAGGGGCAGTACGATCACCAGCAATGTGGCCAGAAGGTGCGCCAGGGCGTCGCGGGAACGGGATCGAATGTCGCGAAAGGTCCAAATCGCCATTCCGCCCACCAGGGCCGCCGTGATTCCACCACAGATGGTGGAGAGAATGGTCAGATAGAACGGAATGCTGCCTAGAATAGTCTCCATCGGGTTAGCCGTCTCCTTGTTGTGGCTGCTGGTCGAGCCAAGCGCGCCGTATTATACCATTGGCTGCTGGAGGAGCAAGTGGGTTCTGCGCTCGTTTTGTGCAAAAGGTGAGTTTGCTGTATAGTAGTGGTGATGGACGAGCGACCGATCGAGTACCGCCCGATGATCAGGGACCTTCCCTCCGGGGAGCGTCCGCGTGAGCGCCTGAAGTACGCAGGTGAGGGAGCGTTATCCACGACGGAGCTGCTCGCCATCATCCTGCGCGTTGGGGTGGGGGGCGAGAGCGTGTTGGATATGGCCCAGCGCCTCCTCTCTCGGTACCAGGGGCTGCCGGGCCTCGCCCGGGCCAGTTTCGCAGAACTGGAGGCCGAGAAAGGGTTGGGGGAGGCCAAGACGGCGCAGCTTAAGGCGGCATTTGAGCTGGGGCGGCGCATGTTGGCGACCTCTCCGGAGGAACGGTTCGTCATACGTTCTCCGGCCGACGTGGCGCAACTCTTGATGGCCGAGATGGCCCACTTGGAGCAGGAACACTTTCGGGTGCTATACCTGGACACCCGCAACAGGCTCCTTGGTTCCGAGACGATTTACGTAGGGAGCCTTAATGCATCTCACATCCGTGTGGGAGAGGTGTTTCGAGATGCCGTCAAACGCAATTGTGCTGCCATCATCGTGGCCCACAATCATCCTTCCGGCGACCCCTCCCCCTCTCCTGAGGACGTGGAGGTGACGCGTCAGTTGGTGGCTGCGGGTAAGCTGCTGGACATC
>CAYUIS010000117.1:0-16629 GCA_964444825.1 uncultured Anaerolineales bacterium
CGCCAGCGGCTCGAACAGGAAGGCATCGAGGGGGTCTTCGCCGCCTGCGTGCGCTGCCACAACTGCATGACCGTCTGCCCCATCTGCTACTGCAAGACCTGCCTATTCAAGAGCCCCGTCTTTGAGCACGAGCCGGCCCAGTATATGGGCTGGGCGCACCGGAAGGGTGCGTATCGGCTGCCCGCCGATACCATGCTTTTCCACCTGACCCGCCTCAACCATATGGTGCTCTCGTGCATCGGCTGCGGGATGTGCACCAGTGGTTGTCCCACGGATTTGCCTGTTGGTCAGGTCTTTCGCGCCATTGGGCAACAGGTGCAGGAGGTCTTTGAATATGTGCCTGGTCGCTCTGTCGATGAGCCGCTACCGCTGGTCACCTTCCGCGAGGATGAGTGGATGGAGGTAGGGGAGGAGTAATATGGTTACTCAACCTGATGTGTCTGAAGTAACTGATGCTAATCTGGTCCCCGTCTACATTATGGGGAAGCGATATATGGTGCCGCCTACCCTGACCATTATGAAGGCGATGGAGTACGCGGGCTACATACTCATTCGGGGTGTGGGCTGCCGGGGTGGGTTCTGCGGGGCGTGCGGCACGGCCTATCGTGTTCTGGGCGACCCCAAGCTCTACTTCGGGCTGGCCTGCCAGACGGTCGTGCAACCGGACATGTATCTGGCGCAGATACCGTTCTTCCCGGCCCAGCGTTCCGTCTACGACATCACCCTGCTGGAGCCAACTGCGACCACCTTGTTCTCTATCTACCCGGAAGTCTTGCGCTGCCTGGGCTGTGGGGCCTGTACCAAGGCCTGCCCCCAGGATATCGACGTGCGGAACTATATGGCGGCCGGCATGCGGGGTGATGTGACCCGGATGGCCGATCTGTCGTTCGATTGCATTATGTGTGGGCTGTGCGCGGTCCGTTGTCCGGCCGAGGAGGCTCAGTACAACATCGCTATTCTGGCTCGCCGTCTCTATGGTCGCTACCTTGCACCCCGGTCCAAGCATCTGGAGGAGCGACTGGACGAGATCGAGGCCGGTGAGTTCGACACCGAGATTGAGGGATTAAAGGGCCTTGATGAGGAAGAATTGGTAGCGCGATACACAGCGCGGGACATCGAGCCAAAGTGAGGAGGAAGTGGGAATGAGCGGTTATCCGCCCGAGATGCAGGAATCAATCCGCAAGGTCGAGGCAACACGTGCCCGGCGGATAAAAGAGACCTTTCCAGCGATGAGTATGGAGAACCGGGAGGCCGTTCTTGAGGCCTTCCATCCCGACTATAAGGACGCAACCTTCCACACCGTGGGAGTCGGTGTCAGCAAGGGACAGCGCATGCCCATCGAGTTGGCCAGAATTGTCGAGGGCCGGCCCCACATCGGGCCTGATTTTGACCTGAGCAGCCTGATGATCGAGACCGATGTGCTCGTCGTCGGCGGCGGCGGCGCGGGTGCCTCGGCGGCGCTCCTGGCGCAGGAGGACGGGGCGAAGGTGACCCTCGTGACTAAGCTGCGCTTTGGTGATGCCAACACGATGATGGCCCAGGGTGGCATTCAGGCCGCCGACCGGCCGGAGGACAGCCCCGCCATTCACTATTTGGACGTCATCGGAGGCGGCCATTTTACGAACGTTCCTGACCTGGTCGAGGCTTTGGTGATGGATGCGCCTTTTGTCATCAAGTGGCTTGAGGACCTGGGCATGATGTTCGACAAAGAGCCAGATGGGACGATGATGGAGGAGCACGGCGGTGGCACCAGCCGCAAGCGTATGCACTCTGCGCGGGACTATAGTGGGGCTGAGATTATGCGCACGCTGCGTGACGAGGTGCGCAACCGGGAGGAAGACATCACCGTGATCGAGTTTGCCCCTGCCGTCGAGTTGGTTATGGACGACAAGGGGCACGTCATTGGGGCCGTGGTGATGAACCTGGAGACCGAGGCCTTTCGCTTCATCAAGGCCAAGGCGGTGGTGTTGGCGACAGGTGGGGGCGGGCGGCTTCATTACCAGGGCTTTCCGACCACCAACCACTATGGCGCGACGGCTGATGGGGTCGTATTGGCCTACCGGGTCGGCGCGCCTCTGGGCTATCTGGAGTCGATGCAGTATCATCCTACTGGTGCGGCGTTTCCCGAGCAGATTGTCGGCTTGCTGGTGACTGAGAAGGTGCGTGGGTTAGGAGCCCAACCGATAAACAAACACGGTGAGCAGTTCGTCTATCCCTTGGAGCCTCGGGACGTGGAGGCAGCATCCTTCATCCGGGAGTGCAGTGAGCGGGACAACGGCATCGTCAGCCCCACCGGGCAGCCTGGGGTGTGGTTGGACTCGCCGATGATCGAAATGATACAGGGTCCGGGAACCATTCAGAAGGCCCTGCCGGCGATGGTGCGCCAGTTTGCACGCTTTGACATTGATATTACAATGGAGCCGATGTTGGTCTATCCTACGCTGCACTACCAGAATGGCGGGGTCCGGTTGCAGGCAGACACCTCCACAGAGATCCCTGGCCTGTATATCGCCGGTGAGGTGAGTGGCGGTGTACACGGTCACAACCGGCTGATGGGCAACAGCCTGCTGGAGATTACCGTATTTGGACGACGCGCTGGCCGCTCGGCGGCGGCTTACGCCCAGCAGGCGAATCTGGGAAAGCCCACGCTCGCGCACGTGGAGGTCTGGAATCGGGAGTTGGAGGAGGCCGGCGTGGACACAGGGGTGACCTCGCCCATTCTATTGCCCGATTACGCACGACATGGATAGAATGTACGAATTTACGAACCTACGAGTCTACGACTCTATTCGGTAAGGAGAAATGCATTGATACGTGAGAAGCCTGTTGGCGCTGTTCTGGTCGTCGGTGGCGGTGTTGGAGGTATGCGCGCGGCAGTTGACTTGGCTGAGGCGGGCCTGAAGGTATATCTGGTGGAGAATATGCCCTGGCTTGGCGGTCGGGTGGCGCAGCTCGGGTACATGTTCCCAACCCACGACTGCGTGCTCTGCCGGGGCACCTCGGATCATGGCTATGGTTGTACGCGACCATCCATATCACCGGCCTTTATGGACCACAACCTGCATCCCAATATCGAGATTCTTACCAACACCGATCTGATCAACCTGTCGGGGTATGCAGGGGACTTTACTGTGACGCTGCGTCGCCGGCCCGCGTATGTCGATCCCGATCGCTGCATCAACTGCGGGCTGTGCGAGGGCGTGTGCCCGGTGTCCCTGCCCAGTCCATTCCAGGTGGGAATGGCGGCCCGCAAGGCGATCTACAAGATGGCGCCCCGGGCACTCCCCGATTCCTACGTCGTGGACAAGGTGCCGCGCTGCGAGACCTGTCGGCGCTGCGAGACTGTCTGCCCCACCGGCGCGGTGGATCTTGAGCAGCAGGAGACCGAGGTCGATCTTGACGTCAGTGCGATCATTCTCTCACTGGGCTACGAGATATCGGACGCGGCCGAGTACGAGGAACTCGGCTTTGGTCGTTTTCCCAACGTGATCCACTCGATGCAATACGAACGGTTGGCCAGTCGCTCTGGACCGACAGAGGGCATCGTGATGCGCCCCTCCGACAGCAAGCTGCCCCAGCGGATTGCCTGGCTGCAGTGCGTCGGCTCGCGGGATGAAAAACACCCCTACTGCTCATCCATCTGCTGTATGTACGCCACGAAGGAGGCTATGCTGGCCAAGCAGCGCGCCGAAGGCATTCCCGGGGGTGTCCATTGTCAGATCTTTATGATGGACGAGCGGGCTTTTAACAAGGAGTTTAACGCGTACTATGTACAGGCGCAACTGCGGTACGGAGTCGAATATACGCGCTGCCGTATCTCGATCGTCAGGGAGGATCCAGAGACGCACGATTTGCTCCTTCGCTATCCAAACGAGGATGGCGAGTTTATTGAGGATCGCTTCGACATGGTGGTCCTCTCCGTGGGGGCGTTGCCGCCCAAGGGGTCTCAGGATCTTGCCAACATACTCGGGATTGAGTTGAATCCCTACGGCTTTTGTGCGACCGACAAGTTCTATCCGCTGGAGACGAGTAAGCCTGGCATCTATGTCTGCGGCACCTTTTCCTCGCCCAAGGAGATCGCGGAGACGATTCTGGATGCGGCAGGAGCGGCTGGTGATGTGATGCGACTTCTCTCCGACGAGGTTGGCGGTGGGCGGGCCTATGGCCACGAGTATCCGTTTCTCCAGGCGCCGGAGGACCTTCCGCCGGAACGGGACGTGGGAGGGGAAGAGCCGCGCGTTGGCGTCTTTGTATGTCGCTGCTATCCGAGCATCGCAGGGACTGTGGACACGGACGCGGTGGCGGATTTCGCCGCTGATTTGCCGGGTGTCGTTCACGTCGAGAGCACGGACTATGCCTGCCTGGAGGAAGGGCAGGAGCAGATACAGCGAGTGATCGAGGAGCAGGGGCTGAATCGAGTGGTCCTGGCGGCCTGCAGCCATCGTACCCACGAATCGCTATTCCAGCGCATCACTCGGCAGGCTGGGCTGAACCCCTATCTGCTGGAGATGGCCAACGTCCGTGAACACTGCGCCTGGCCACACGTGGACAACCCTGTGGGTGCCACCCGTGAGGCGAAAGAGCTGGTGCGTGTGGCGGTAGCGCGGGCTCGGCTGGCCGAGGCGGTGCACAAGCAGGCTATCGAGCCTATCCGGCGGGCGCTCGTGATTGGGGGAGGCGTCTCGGGTATGACGGCGGCGCTGAACGTCGCCGATGCTGGATATGATGTTGCCCTGGTGGAGCGTGAATTGGGGCTGGGGGGAAACCTGCAGCACATCTACTACCTGGCTGAAGGGGACAATCCCCAGCGGCTGCTGCGCGATCTCGTCAACCGGGTGCTGGGTCACCGCAGGATCGATGTGCTCACTGATTCCGAGGTGATCTCGAATGAGGGGAGTATAGGGGCATTCCGCTCTAGGGTGCGTACTCCAACGGGTGAAATGGAGGTCGAGCACGGTGTGACCATCGTGGCGACCGGCGGGCAGCAGTGGCGGGGAGATGTGTTCCTCCTCGGTCAGGATGAGCGCGTGATTACCTCTCTTGATCTGGAGGAGATCATCACTCACCGACCGGAGCAGATTGTGGGTTTGAAGCAGGTCGTGTTCATCCAGTGTGTGGGGCGGACCGGTGAGAGGGGGGTCGAATACTGCAGCCGGACGTGTTGCACGAACACGATGAAAAATGCCCTTCGTATCAAGTTGATCAACCCGAACTGCCGGGTGGTTGTGCTCTACAAGGACATCATCACCTATGGATTCAAGGAAGAGTACTATACCGAAGCGCGGCGGCGTGGCGTCATTTTTGTCCGCTACGACGATGACCGTATGCCGCAGGTCCGGGTGAACGATCAGGGGCAGTTGGAGGTTGTGGCTTGGGAGTCCTCTCTGCGGGAGGAACTTGTGCTGCACCCCGATCTGCTCTCGTTGAGCATGGCAATTGAGCCGTCGGAGGGCACGCCATTGCTGGCCCGCGTTCTGGACGTGCCACTCTCCAGTGAGGGGTTCTTTTTGGAGGACCATCTCAAGATGCGGCCGATGGACTTTACAAAAGAGGGCGTGTTCATCTGTGGAATGGCCCATTACCCCAAGTTCATCGAGGAGTGTATCACCAATGCGCAGGCGGCGGCGGGTCGTGCCATCACCATCCTGTCCACGCCTCAGATGTACATCGGTGGTGTCGTCTCGGTGGTGGACCAGGAAAAGTGCGTGGGTTGCCTCACCTGCGTGCGCACCTGTCCCTTTACGATTCCCCAGGTGCGGTATGTGGATGTAGGAGTTGGGGGCATCAAGGGGGCGGCCTACATCGATCCGGCGGCATGTACGGGGTGTGGCACGTGCACAGCCGAGTGTCCGGCCGGCGCGATCCAGTTGGTGCACTACCGCGATGACCAGATAATGGGTCTGCCGCTGGGCGCCTGGGCAGAAAGAGCGACTGTGAGCGAGGGTATTGATGACTGAACGGGATGGAGCTAGCAACGGTTTCGAGCCAGAGATAACGGTTTTTACGTGCATCTACTGTGCCTATATGGCCGTCGACACCGCCGGGGCGTTGCGTATCAAGTATCCGGCCAACATCAAGTTGGTAAAGCTGCCCTGTACGGGCAAGACAGATGTGCGCTATCTGATGGAAGCGTTCGAACAAGGAGCGGACGGGGTCTGTGTGGTGGGATGCCCAATCGGCAACTGTCATCACGTGCACGGGAACGAGCGTGGGCAGGCACGGGTGGCGTATACCAAGCAGTTGTTGGACGAGATCGGGTTGGGCGGCGAGCGCCTGGAAATGTACTTTGTCTCCGGTGGTATGGGCGAGACGTTTGCCAACGCGATGCGGGAGATGACGGAGCGGTTGCGCGCGCTAGGGCCGAGCCCACTCAGGGATGGGTAATTTGGAAACAGGGGAGAAAGCAATGGAGCACAACGTCGAGCAAAACGGCCCCGTTGGAGCGGTTATGGTTGTTGGCGGCGGGATCGCCGGCATACAGGCTTCGCTGGATCTGGCCGAGTCGGGCTACAAGACCTACTTGGTCGACAACAAGTCGGCCATTGGTGGGCACATGGCGCAACTGGACAAGACCTTCCCCACCAACGACTGTGCGATGTGTATCGTCAGTCCCAAGTTGGTTGACTGTGGCCGTCACCGTAACATCGAGCTGCTGATGGATAGCGAGGTGATGGGGGTGCGCGGGGAGGCAGGGGATTTTGCCGTCCGAGTGCGGACCCGCCCCCGCTACATCGACCTGGACAAGTGTACCGGCTGTGGTGACTGTGCCAGCGTCTGTCCGGTGATCATCCCTGGCCATTTCGACGAGGGGCTGCAGGACCAGCGAGCAGCATACAAGCTTTACCCTCAGGCGGTGCCGAATGCCTACGCCATTGAGAAGCGGGGCATTGCGCCGTGTCGCGATGCCTGCCCGGCTGGCCAGCGGGCGCAGGGTTATATTGCCCTCATTCGGGAGGGGCGTTACGACGATGCGCTGCGGGTTATCAAGGAGGATAATCCTTTCCCTGGCATTTGCGGACGTATCTGCAATCACCGCTGCGAGGATGCCTGCAATCGAGGCAAGCTGGATGACCCGATCAATATCCACGCCCTCAAGCGTTTTGTCACCGACAAAGTCTATGCTGAACCTCGGGTACCACCGGAGCCCGCTGAGCGTGTGTATGATCAGCGCGTGGCCGTCATCGGTTCCGGCCCTTGTGGTATGACCTCCGCTCAGGATTTGTGCAAGATGGGGTATGGTGTCACTGTCTTTGAGGCCCTGCCAGTGGCCGGTGGTATGCTGCGGGTAGGGGTCCCCGAGTACCGACTTCCGTCGGAGATCGTTGACCGGGAAGTACAGGACATTGTGGACCTGGGGGTTGAGCTGCGACTGAACACCCGGGTGGAGGGCCTGGACGATGTCTTTCAGGAGGGGTTTGATGCAGTGCTCATCGCCGTTGGCGCGCACGAGGGGCGACTGCTCCCTATCGAGGGCACTGATCTGCCTGGGGTGATGGTCAACACGTCCTTCCTGCGCGACGTACGCCTGGATAACCCGCCCGACATCGCCGGTAAGCGGGTGATGGTGTTGGGTGGTGGCAACGTGGCGGTAGATGTGGCTCGCACGGCGGTCCGCCTGGGTGCGGGAGAGGTGTCTATGGCCTGCCTGGAGAGCCGCGAGACGATGCCCGCCCACGACTGGGAGATTGAGGCCGCCGAGGCCGAGGGTATACGGATGTACCCCAGCCGCTCGTTCAAGCGCATCGTGGGGGACGAGGAGAATGGTATCGGTGGCCTGGAGTGCGTGAACGTCACGTTTATGGAGTTTGCCCCCGACGGCCGGCTCACGCTGGAGACCGATCCGCAGTCGGAACACGTCATTATGTGTGATGTGGTCATCTTTTCCATTGGGCAGCGAGCGGGCCTGGGTTTTATTCCGGAGAGCACCGGCGTCGGTGTCACGCGGCAGTCGACGATTGCGATCAATCCCAATACGATGGCGGCCACCCGCCCGGGCGTCTTCGCGGCGGGTGACGCGACCACTGGCACCGCATTTGTCATCGAGGCGGTCGCCTCGGGTCACCAGGCCGCCGAGTCTATTCATCGCTACCTGCGCGGTGAGGAGCTTGAGCAGCCTCCAAAGCCCGATCTGCCCGTGGTGGACCTCACGCGGGCGGAGATTGGGGAACGTGTCCAGCGTGGGGAGGTAGAGGTCACCCCCAGGGTGGCTGTGCCCGCGCTGTCGGTCCAGGATCGGGTGGCTAATTTCGCTGAGGTTGAGACCGGCTATACCGACGAGTTGGCCCAGGCGGAGGCTGCCCGTTGCCTGGCCTGCGGCATCTGTTCCGAGTGTCTGAGTTGTTGGTATGCCTGTCAGGCCGATGCCATCAACCACGACATGATGGAGCGCGTTCAAGATATCGAGGTTGGCGCGATCATCCTGGCTCCTGGCTACGAGGCATACCATGCTGAAAAGTCGCCAGAGTACGGCTGGGGGCGCTACCCCAACGTGGTCACCGCCCTCCAGCTCGAGCGGCTGTTGAGCGCCTCCGGTCCGACTCACGGCCACGTGCAGCGGCCCTCGGATGGGAAGACGCCCAAGCGAATCGCGTTCCTGCAGTGTGTGGGATCTCGGGATCAGAGCCACGACTACTGCTCTGCCGTCTGCTGTATGTTCGCCACCAAAGAGGCCATCATGTCGATCGAGCACGAGGCCGATACCGAGGTCACGATCTTTATGATGGACATGAGGGCCTTTAGCAAGGGCTACTATCAGTACTATCGCCGGGCGCAGGAGCGGTACGGCGTCCGTTACGTCCGCTCTCGTATCTCGAGCGTGAGAGAAGACCCGCAGGATCACGATCTGATCCTGCGGTACGTGTCTGACATAGATGGTCGTGTGGTTGAGGAGGAATTCGATCTGGTAGTGCTCTCTGTGGGGATGGAGATCTCGGAGGGCGCAAGAGAGCTGGGACGGCGACTTGCTGTAGAGCTGGACGCGTATGGCTTTTGCCGTACGGAGCCCTTTGAGCCGCTCCTGACGAGCCGGCAAGGGATCTTTGCTGTGGGGCCGTTCCGTGAGCCGAAGGACATTCCCGAGTCGGTAGTCGAGGCCAGCGCGGCGGCCGCCGTCGTCGGAACGGTGCTGGCTCCAGCGCGCTGGACTCGCACGGAGGAGGCTGTCTACCCGCCGGAGCGGGACGTGAGCGGCGAGGATCCCCGGGTGGGCGTCTTTGTCTGTCATTGCGGTTCAAACATCGGCGGCTTTTTGGACGTTCCGTCGGTGGCAGAGTATGCAACAAGCCTGCCAGGGGTCGTCCACGCCGAGCACAATCTGTACACCTGTTCCCAGGACGCGATCCAGCACATCACCGAGCAGACGAAGGAGTTGGGTCTGAACCGGGTTGTGGTCGCCTCGTGTACGCCGCTGACCCACGAGCTTCTGTTCCAGGATTCCATCCGTCAGGCTGGTCTGAACCCCGGCATGTTCCAGATGGCCAACATCCGCAACCAGTGCTCTTGGGTGCATCCCGATCTGTGGGAAGAGGCGACGGAAAAGTCCAAGGATCTGGTGCGGATGGCTGTGGCAAAGGCCCTGCACCTGGAGCCGCTCCACAAGGTGGAGGTCGTGGTGCAGAAAGCGGTCCTGGTGGTTGGCGGTGGCGTGGCTGGAATGACGGCGGCGCTGACCCTGGCCGACCAGGGTTTCCCGGTCCACCTGATCGAGCGGACGGAGCAGTTGGGCGGCAACCTGCGCCACATCAAGCACCTCGTGGATTGGGAGAGCGAGAAGGCTCGGGGAAATGGCAAGGGTGCGCCAGTTTGGCGCAACCCCCAGGCTCTCCTGCACCAGTTGACCCAGCGGGTGGAGGGCCATCCTCAGATCACCATACACTGGCGCAGCGAGTACTTGGAGAGCACTGGGTTTGCCGGCAGTTTCACCTCGCGAATTCGTACCGCCGATGGTGAGGATGAGGTGCACCACGGGGCGACCATCGTAGCGACGGGCGGGGTGGAGTATCGGGGGCCGGAATACGGTTACGGCACCGACCCGCGCATTCTGACCCAGCAGGAGTTCGAGGAGCGGCTAGACGCGGGCGAGGATCTGCCAGATTCGATGGCTATGGTCCTCTGTGTCGGCCCGGCAGAGCGGTATTGCTCCCGCATCTGCTGCACAACGGCGATCAAGAACGCGTTGGCGCTCAAGCGACTTAAGCCCGATGCCCAGATCACCTTGATGTACCACGACGTGCGCACGTATGGATTCAGGGAACGACTGTACGATGAAGCGCGGCGCCTGGGGGTCCTGTTCGTCCAGTACAATTTCGACCGCAAACCAGAGGTGCAGATTGCAGATTCGGGATTGCAGGTGACGGTATGGGAGTCTTCACTGGGTCAGGATCTTGTGCTTAAACCTGACCTACTTGTATTGAGTATGCCGATGATACCGCCTGAGGGCGTGGATGACTTGGCGACGCGGCTCAAGGTGCCGCTGGACCTGGATGGCTTTTTCCTGGAGGCCCACGTCAAGTTGCGTCCCGTCGACTTTTCTAGCGACGGTATATTCCTGGCCGGAGCCGCTCACTATCCCAAGTTCCTCGACGAGACGATCGTGCAGGCGCAGGCCGCCGCGGCCCGGGCGATGACGATCGTGAGCAGAGACGTGCTCGAGGTCGGCGGTATCGTGGCGGAGGTGGATGTGGAGAAATGCGTCGCCTGCCTGACCTGCGTGCGCATCTGTCCTTATCACGTGCCCCAGATTCAGGCCGAGTTCAGCGGGGTGGGGCGCATCGTCGGCACGGCTGCGGCATCTGTGTCTCCGAGTGCCCGGCCAAGGCGATCGATTTGGTGCGCTATCGAGAGGAACAGATGGAGGCGCAGATCACAGCTCTGTTGGAGCCAGAGATGGCGGAGGTGTGCCAATGAGTGATGCGAGTTTTGAGCCCAGGATTCTGTCCTTTTGCTGCCGCCACTGCGCCTACGCTGCGGCCGATCTGGCAGGTGGTATGCGTATGCAATACCCGACCAACATACGTATTGTCGAGGTTCCCTGTTCGGGACGGGTGGAGGTGACGGAGGTCCTCCACGCCTTCGAACACGGGGTGGACGGCGTGATGGTGGCTGGCTGACTGGAGGGCGATTGCCATTACCTGGAGGGTAATATCCACGCCAAGCGAAGGATAAAGTACATCGCGGGCCTGCTCGACGAGATCGGGCTGGGTGGTGAGCGCGTCGCGATGGTGAATCTGTCTTCGGCGATGGGGGCACAGTTCGCCGAGACGGTGACAGAGTTGACGGAAAAAGTGCGGGCCTTGGGTCCCAACCCGCTTTGTACATAGGTGAGAGCAGGCTTTTTCCCAAGACCTGGTTTCCATCTTACAGAACTGAACGGAGGTTATAATGATTGTAGGTGAACAGAAACCGCTTGCAGAGATTTTGAGATTGTTGGGCGATGCCCGAAAGGTGCTGGTTGCAGGGTGTGGTACCTGTGTGACCGTCTGTTTCGCCGGTGGCGAGAAGGAGGTCTCCATCCTGGCCTCGTCGCTGCGAATGAAGAGCAAGTTGGACGGTCACCCGATGGAGGTGGACGAGGTCACGGTGCAGCGCCAGTGCGAATGGGAGTACATCGACCCCCTGGAAGAACGACTGGCGGAGTATGACGCCATCGTCAGTCTGGCCTGCGGTATCGGCGTGCAGGCGATGAACGAGCGCTTTGGCGAGTATATCACCTTGCCAGGGATCAACACCACTTCTCTGAGCTTGCCTGTAGAGCAGGGTGTGTGGGAGGAGCGATGTCAGGCCTGCGGTGATTGTATTCTGGGGCTGACCGTTGGGATCTGTCCCATCGCTCGTTGCTCCAAGCAGTTGCTAAACGGGCCGTGCGGTGGTTCACAGAACGGCGTGTGCGAAATTGATCCTGATGTGGAGTGCGCCTGGCAACTGATCTATGAGCGGGCGATCAAATTCGGAAAGTTGGATCAGTTGCTAGAGATTCAGCCACCCAAGGATTGGTCGACCAGCCGGGACGGTGGCCCGCGCAAGATCGTGCGCGATGATCTGCGCTTGGCGGATACGGAGTGAGGTGAACAATGGCAGAAGAACAAACAAACGGGTTCAAGTCGGGAAGTAACCTGGAAAAGATCCTCACCGCCGGTCACTTTGCTGTGACCGCCGAGCTAGGGCCACCGCAGGGCGCGGACGGTGAAGAGATCCTTCACAAGGCGGACTTTCTTACCGACGTGGCGGACGCGGCCAACATTACCGACAACCAGACGGCCGTCGTCCGTATGTCGAGCATCGGCGCGGGTGTATTGGCCATGCGCAAGGGGGTGGAGCCCATCGTACAGATGACGTGCCGGGACCGCAATCGGTTGGCGATTCAGGCTGATCTCTTGGGGGCCCATGCACTGGGGATGCGCAACCTGTTGTGCTTGACCGGTGATCACCAGAGCTTTGGCAATCATCCCACGGCCAAGAATGTCCACGATCTGGACTCGCTCCATCTGGTCAGGATGGTCAAGGATATGCGCGACGAGGGCAAGTTCCAGTGTGGGGAAGAGATCAAGTTTGGCGAGCCCCGTTTCTTTATCGGTGCGGCAGCCAATCCCTTTGCTGATCCCTTCGAGTTCCGTCCTTTCCGACTGGCCAAGAAGGTTGCTGCCGGTGTAGACTTTATCCAGACCCAGTTGATCTATGATATCCCCCGCTTCCGCGAGTATATGAAAAAGATCGTGGACATGGGGCTCCACGAGAACGTCTATATCCTGGCCGGCGTCGGACCCCTCAAATCATCTGGGGCGGCGCGCTATATGCGAGACCAGGTGCCAGGGATGATCGTAGAGGACGTGTACGTGGACCGGATGCTGTCGGCGATCGAGGGGATTCCGAAGGAAGAGAAAAAGGCCCGTCGTGAGGCCTGGCGCAATATGGGGATCCAGATTTGTATCGAGCAGATTCAGGAAATCCGCGAGATTGAAGGAGTGGCTGGTGTGCACATTATGGCCATCGAGTGGGAGGAGGCGGTGCGCCCCATCGTCGAGGGTGCGGGTCTGCTTCCGCGACCCCAGGTGTAATTGGGACGGAGGATGCTAGCCGACCACAGAGAACGGAGACGGATATGACAATTACTTTGAGTACTGATATGGCCCAGTTCATCCGCGAGGAATGCGGCGAGAACGTCTACCTTTGCTACCAGTGCGAGCGCTGTTCCTCCGGTTGTCCCACTGTCCCGGCGATGCGGTATCGCCCCGCGCAGATGATGCGGATGGCGCAGTTTGGGCTGGAGGATCGGCTGGCGACCGACGCCAGCATCTGGCGCTGCCTGGGCTGCGACACGTGCACGGCTCACTGCCCGCACAACCTCAGCGTGCGGCGTCTGGTGGAGGTGATGCGCCAGCACGTGATGCAGGAGCGCTACCTCGTTGATGGCGTTGATGCGCTGGACGGGGATGAGGCGTTGCGCAAGGGCGTCCGGGCGCTCGGCATGCTGGGCGAGCGAATCGGAGCGCACCACAACGTCTCCGGT
Organism: uncultured Anaerolineales bacterium; assembly: GCA_964444825.1. Classification (GTDB taxonomy): domain Bacteria; phylum Chloroflexota; class Anaerolineae; order B4-G1; family B4-G1; genus CAYUIS01. The sequence goes on from CAYUIS010000117.1 coordinate 13,505, forward strand.
GAGGACAACGATGCGCGCCTCGCCTGGACCGATAACCTGGAGGAGAAACCTCAGGGCTTGGTCGGTGATACTGAGGCTGAGATGGCCTACTATGTGGGCTGTGTCTCGGCCATGTTCCCGATGAGTTACTCCATCCCCCAGAGCTTTGCCGGCGTGCTGGGCCGGGCCGGCGTCCGGTTCACGACCCTGGGCGGTGAGGAGTGGTGTTGTGGCTATCCGATGTTGATGGCGGGCCAGTTGAAGCAGGCGGAGGAGCTGATCCGTCACAACGTGGAGAGGATGCGGGCGCTGGGGGTGCCCAAGGTGGTCGCTACCTGCCCCTCCTGCTACCATATGTGGCATCACGCCTATCCGGACGTCATCGGGGAGCCGCTGGGTTTCGAGGTGGTTCACGCCGTGGAGGTGTTGAGCGACCTCGTGACCGAGGGACGGTTGGAACTGGCAGAACCCCGGCGCACGGGCATCGTCACCTATCACGATCCCTGCGACCTGGGGCGCAAAAGTGGCATCTACGACGCGCCCCGGGAGGTCCTGAGGAATGTGCCGGGCTACACCTTTGTCGAGATGCAGCAGTCGGGGGAACACGCCCTCTGTTGCGGCGGTGGCGGCGACCTGGAGACCTTTGACCCGGACCTGGTGGCAGAGGTGGCTGCGCAGCGTATCGCCCAGGCGGCGGAGATCGACGCGACCGTCCTGGTCTCGGCCTGTCCTCAGTGCGTGCGGACGCTTGCCAAAGCGGCTCGCGCCAACAAGTTGCGCATCCGGGTGATGGACATCACCCAGTTCGTTGACATGGCTTTGGCGTAAGCGTTTGTATCGTAGCACAAGATGAGGATTCACGGATGAGTCAGCAGGCGTATACACTGGAAACGGAGATCATAAAGAGCGTGCATTTGAACTACCTGCTCTTTCTGCCCAGGGATTATGGAGAGAATCCGCAGAAGCGATGGCCCTTGATTCTCTTTCTGCACGGGGCCGGAGAGCGGGGCGATGACCTGGCACTGGTGAAGGTACACGGCATCCCTAAGGTGGTGGAACAGTGGGAGGATTTCCCCTTCATCACCGTCTCTCCCCAGTGCGCGGTAGATTCCTGGTGGTCGGCTCACATCGAAGAGTTGGATGCATTGCTGAACGAGGTGACGGCTGGCTATACGGTGGATACCGATCATTTGTATCTCACCGGGTTGAGCATGGGAGGCTACGGAACGTGGCATCTGGCAGCGACGTACCCGCAGCGGTTTGCTGCGCTGGCGCCCATTTGTGGCGGGGGGCCGTGGTTTGCCGGGTTCCCGGAAAAGGTTTCTGTTCTCAAGGACGTACCCATATGGGTGTTTCACGGTGCGCAGGACGACGTGGTCCCACTTGAAGAGTCCGAGAGAATGGTCGATGCGCTGAAAGCCTGTGGCTCCAATGTCCGGTTTACGGTATACCCTGATGCTGACCATGACTCTTGGACGGAGACCTACGATAACCCGGAGCTGTACGAGTGGTTTCTGCAGCATGCCCGGCGCGAGAGCAGCATCACGTAGCATGATCTATCTCCATCTCTGGTTAATGTGAGGGGGCATTCTAGATGACTCAGTTAAGCAAAATCGCCATCAGTGGCAAAGGAGGGGTAGGCAAGACGACCCTCTCAGCATTGCTGGCTCACATCTACGCCGAGCGAGGCCGCAGTGTCATCGCTATCGATGCAGATCCGGCTGGTGGGCTCGCCGAGGCCTTGGGCCTCCCGCCTGATCTGGCGGATGAGGTCACGCCGGTGGCCGAGATGGAGGAACTGATCTACGAGCGGACCGGCGCCAAACCGGGCACCTTTGGTGGGTTCTTCCAGCTCAATCCGCGGGTCGACGACATCCCGGATCGATTCAGCGTCTCCCATCGCGGTATCAAATTCTTGCGATTGGGTACCATCGAAGCCGGTGGCAGCGGCTGTATCTGTCCTGAGAGCGCGATGCTCAAGGCCTTGGTCACCTATCTGTTGCTCTACCGTGACGAGATGCTGATTCTCGATATGGAGGCCGGGGTCGAGCATCTGGGCCGGGCGACTGCGCAGGCGGTGGATGCCTTTCTGGCCGTCGTTGAGCCGGGGCGTCGCAGCCTGAACACCGCCCAGCGCGTGCGCCAGTTGGCCCAGGACATTGGCATCGATCGGGTCTATGTCGTGGGCAACAAGGTGCGCAACGACAGAGACTGGGCCTTTATCCAGGCCGAGAGCCCCGTGCCCGTGCTGGGCTATCTCTCTGCCAATCCGGAACTGACCGAGGCAGACTTGGCGGGTGCGGGTGTCTTTGACGCCGCGCCCAAGGCGGTCGAGGAGGCACGCCAGATCGTAGCGGCGCTGGAGGCGCTGTGACACGACCCATTGTGGGGAGAGCGTTAGGCTTTTGTCACCTGGCAGAGTCAGGAATCGGGCTTTTGCTCATCAGCTTGGTATTGCTGGTTGTGCCCTCTGCTGTGCGGGCCGATGATCTCCCACCTTCTGCGTTCGTGGAGGACCTGGTTGGCCATCCGCAGGAGCATAATTTGAGCTGCGAATCCCGGTCATCCACCGACCTGGCTGCCTACTGGGGGGTGACGTTCACCGAGGATGGCTTTTTCCAGCGTCTGCCCAAATCGGACAACCCCTTTCGAGGTTTTCTGGGCGATGTGGATCTGCCGGCTGGCACGATGCCCCCTGCTGGTTACGGCGTCTATGCCGGACCGATCGCGGCTAACCTGCGCAGCTTTGGCCTCAGGGCGCAAGCCCTGCAAGGGTGGGATCTGGAGGGCCTCAAGGCGGAGCTGGTCGCCGGCAGGCCCGTCATCATCTGGGCGACCTACGATATGCAATTGCCTGGGGTCCAGACCTGGACGTCATCGGATGGCACGACCTCGGTGATCGTCAAGTGGCAACACACCTTTATCGCCACGGGCTATGACGAAAGCGGCCTTTTCCTGGTCGATGCCTACGATGGTGTGACCAAGCACTTTTCCTACGAGGCCTTTATCCCCGCTTGGGACCAGCTAGGTCGGCTGGCCGTGGTTGTTCAGCGACCGCTGACTCGGCCTGGGATACGGGAATGGCGAGCGATGGAGAGTGACTCCCGTCGCTATTTTATTGTGGACGGACGCTGGCTAGTTGGACC
>CAYUIS010000118.1:0-16476 GCA_964444825.1 uncultured Anaerolineales bacterium
AGCAGACGGATGCACACTGGGCATCCTCATAGGCAGACCGAGCGATGTTGTCTCTGTGTTGCCACCACGTCCAAGTCTGATATAATTGGTTTACCTCGAGAAGACGTGGTCGAGAGCATCCCGACTCGTAGGGCAGTGCAGGAAGCGCTGCGGTAGCAGGGGTATCCGGGGTGCAACCGCCACGGCGTCCACTCCGTGTATCGCCAAGGTATGGCCGGCCTAGCCAGATCTAGGCCCATAGATCATTGGAAAGGAGTACACTATGTCTCACGTTGTAAGGCGTCACTTTGTACAGATCGTTGGCATATTGATCGCCCTGCTGCTGCTCAGCCAGGTGGAGTCGAGTAGCCAGGCTGCGCCAGGGACCGAGGAGGAGGTCACGCCCGGTCTGCTGGATGCGGCTCAAGCCATGCCGATGGTGCATGACAGCCCGGCTCTCATGGCACCAGCCGCCCCCGTCGATTGTACCACGACGGGCTGTCCTGCCCAAGCTTCAGGGTACTCGGGTCTGGATAAATGCGTGGAACGGGCTGACTTTTGCGTCTACTACACCACCGCCAGCATCACCGAGTCGGAAGCGGAGTGGGCTGCGGACCAGGTCCAGGCCTACTGGAACCAGTACGTCGCCCTGGGCTTTAACGCCCCCAAGCACAGCGGTAAACTGGGCGTGTATCTCAAGGACACTGGTAGCTGCAACGGGGGGACCGGCTGGAGCATCAACTATATGACCACGTACGCCGGATGTTGGAGCTTGGGCGATGACGTGGTCCAGATGACGCTGGGGCACGAGTTGCAGCACCGGGTGCAGTATTCCTACGATACGTCGGCGAGTGCCCCGGTCCAGACCAAGTTCCTCAAAGAGGGGACGGCCCGGTCTGGTCAGGATCTCTGGTTCACCAACATCGACCACATGCCCGGTGGAGCGGCGGGTTTCACCTATTGCGCTGAGGCCGCCAGCTACCTGGCTGCCCCCAATACCGACCTGAGCTCTCACTGGTACAAGTCCTGCGTGTGGTGGAAGTGGGCGGCCGAGCAATACGGCACAACCCTGACAGAGCCGGAGCGGGGGGTCGACTTTTTCGAGGCCGTCTACGATCAGAACACGGCCGGCTACAGCAGCATCGCCGCCGTCAACCAGGCCCTGGCTATCAAAGCGCCCGGGACATCCTTTAATGACTCCTTCAAAGAATTCGCGGTGGCGGCCTACACCAAAGACCTATCAGGGTTGCCGGATGATTCCTACAATATCCTCGACGAGGACGAGTCGGGCAGTCCTGGAAGCTGCGGCTCGGTGCCCCTAGACGACAAGGGCGCGATTCAGGTAGGTATGGATCGCCAGTGGAACAACCAGGGGATATCCAGGTACGGCGCGCGCTACTACGAGGCCGATATTGGGGCGGATTGCCCCGTCATCTCGGCATCCTTCCACAGGGACAGCGGCCCTGCCTTCTATCACATCGTCACCCAGGATGGCAGTACCTTCAAAACGCACCGGCAGGGCAGCGGCGCCGACTGGACCCAGGCGTTCCTGAACGACGGCGTGAGCAAGGTGGTGGCCGTGGTCGGCAGTCTGGATAGCTCCTCTCAGGTAGACATCACCCTGGGATGCGCCGATCCCACCGTGGACATCAAGCTGCCGAACCAGTTGGCGCCGGACTATGTAGGGCCTTTCGGCGCACCGGGCAAGTTCGTGGCCCAGGTCCTGGTCACTGACGGGTCGCCGACGGCACCTGTGGTGGCAGGCCTGACCAACGCCGACTTTAAGGCCGAGGTCGGTGGCATCCCGGCGCTGGTTATCGGCGGCGGGTTCGTTCAGGAGCAATACTTCCTGCAGATCCAGGCCCCTGATCAGGCGGCCAATGGTCCTAAGGACCTGGAGATATTCCTGGAGGAACCCGGTACCAGCATCGTGATCGGTTCCGACTCTGAGACCGAGGCCGTGATCTATGACAGCAGCGCCACTGACCACGTCCTCGTCATCGACCGCTCCGATTCGATGGACTATCCTACCGCCAATCCGCCACTCGTGGCAGCCAAGGACGCGGCCAATCTCTTTATCGACGTGATGGACAGCGCCGAAGGGTTAGCCGTGGTCGCATACAACCATAATGTCGATCCGCCCCCTGTGGATATGGACTTTGCCACCTCGCCCCATCGAACCACCGCCGAGACCTTTGTCAACGGTTTGGTAGGCGACGGCGCGACCAGCATTGGAGATGGCCTGAATGAGGCCGTTCTCCAGCGCACCGTCACCAGCAACACGGACAACGAGCGCTGTCTGTTCACCCTGCTGTCCGACGGTATGGAGAACTCTAGCCTCTACTGGTCCGACGTCAGTGCCGATGTGATCGCTACCGGGTGTCCGGTGATGAGCATCGCTTTTGGCCCCGCCAGTGATGAGACGCTGATGCAGAACATTGCCAGCGCCACCGGCGGCCTGTATTTCTACAATGACGTTTTCGTCAGCGTCACTGCCCCCGGAGCTCCCCAGTTTTCGGCAGACGACATGGCCCTTGATCTGGGCAGCATCTACGAATACGCTCAGGCGCGGGGCGAACGACGGCAGCGTCTCCTGTCCGAAAAGGGTATCGTGCCGTTCCCGGTGATGACCCAAACCCATCCCCTCACCATCGACAACTCGATTACCGAGGTGGTGTTCACCCTGGACTGGAACACGTACATCAGACGCGGTATGCAACTCAAGTTACGCAAGCCTGACGGGAGCATCATGGACTACTCTATGCTGCCCGATGGTACTTTCTCGGACACAATGACCAGCCTTCACCTAGGTGGGCGCATCAAAAACCCGGATCCCGGCCTGTGGGAGATGTTGGTGACGCAGCCTGGCACATTCCAGGGCCCGTTACCGTACCAGGTACTGGCCAGCGGTAAATCCAACCTGACGGCGGTGCTGTTGATGCCCCATCAGGTGGGTCTCGGATACTTTACGGGCAACCTGCTGCCCATCCATGCCTTCCTGTCCTCGAACCAGCCGGTCCTTGGGGCCAACGTCGTGGCGCAGGTCATGGCTCCCAACAACATGATGACCAACGTGCCCCTGTTCGACGATGGCGAGCACGGCGACGGCGCGGCCGATGACGGCATGTACGGCGGGATGTACGGGCCCATCAATCAGGCCAGCGTGGTGTCGCCCACCCAGGAGCCAGGCGTCCCGGCGCCTCCCCCGGCCAACGACGAAGGCTCGTATCGCGTGCGGTTGCTGGCCCGGGGCGCCGGCTTTCAGCGTGAGGCCCTGGGCGCCTTCTCCGTGCAGGAAGGAAAGGACGACGACGGAGATGGGCTGCCTGACCCCTTTGAGGAACAATATGGCATCACCGATCCCGGCGGAGATCCCGACGTCGACCTGCTCAACAACTCTGACGAGTACTATGCCGGCACTGACCCCACCGACTCGGACACCGACGGCGGCGGAGAGAACGACTGGTCGGAAGTCACGCTTCATGGGCTAGATCCGCTGGACCCCTCCGATGACGAGATCGAAGCGCCAGACTTTTTCCACACCGAGCCCATCAGCGGCGGTCACGTGCTGCTGACTTATGATGTCAAGGGTGAGTACATCAACGACATGGTGCTCCGCCGGGCCACCAGCCCCGATGGTCCCTGGAACTTGCAGCCGACCCCACCCTTAAGCGGCGCCGTCACCGACACGACGGTGATGACCGGCACGACCTACTACTACCTATTGCTGGGCAAGGACAGCAGTGACCACTGGAGCGCGCTCGTGAGCGGCGAACCGGTCACCCCCAGCCTCGACCCTGTGCCGCCGCAGGCCTTTATCCTCATCAACGAGGGGGTATCGTCAACAACAAGCCTGAGCGTCACCCTCTCCTTCGAACCGTACGAGTATGAGCCTGGCGATCCCAACGGCTTTGACGACATCACCCATGCGCTCATCAGCAACGACCCCACCTTCGCGGGCGCCGGATGGCAGTCGGTTGACCCGTACGGGACGGTACCCTGGCAACTGGATGCGCCTCCGGGCCAGGTTGCTAGCGTCTATGTGCGCTTCCGGGACGAGAACGCCAATGAATCGGTCAACCCAGAGGTGGGCATGATCCTCTACGAGGCGACGGGGGTCTACCTGCCCCTCATCTTGAGAGAGGACAGCTAGCGACCATAGATTCCTGCTCGACCGCAAAGGGCGCAGCCACCACCGGCTGCGCCCTTGTTCGGACAGCAATGACAGACGATGACAAGACCACACATGCTCGTGACCGGCGGCAGCGAATATCTGGGACACTGGGTCGTGCGGCTGGCCAGACCTCACTGGGATGTGACTGACACCCTCTTGACGCCGTCCTGGGATAGGTTAGAATGGAACTGTGAAGTACTATATCTGGACCCTCGGTTGTCAGATGAACGTGGCCGATTCACGTCGGCTGGCCTCGGCGCTGGAGGGGCTGGGCTATACTGGCGTCGATCGGGCTGAGGATGCGACCGTCATCGTGCTCAATAGCTGTGTCGTGCGCCAGTCGGCCGAGGACAAGGTCTATGGACGTCTGAGCAGCCTGCATCCCCTGAAGAAACGACGGCCAGAGGTGATCGTCGGGCTTATGGGCTGCCTGGTAGGTACGAATGAGCCCGCGGCACTGCGTCAGCGTTTCCCTTGGGTAGATGTGTTTATGCCCCCTTCGGATCCGGGACCCTTGTTGGCGTTCCTGGACGAGAAGGGGATGGTGGACGCTGGACGGGCGCTAGAGACAGCCGAGGTTGCCCGCCGCTATCGGCTGCAGGACGGCGGTCTGCTTCTCCCCGATCATGAACGGGGACACCTCGTCTCGGCCTACATCCCCGTCGTGCTGGGCTGCTCACACGCTTGTACTTACTGTATTATCCCCTACCGGCGTGGACCTGAGCGGAGCCGCCCAATGGGGGAGATCGTAGCTGAGGCGCAGGCTCTCGTAGCCCAGGGAGTGAAGGAGATCACACTGCTGGGGCAGATCGTGGATCGTTATGGGCTTGATCTGGTGTCAAGCGCCGACATAGGACCTGGAAGCCCGAAAAACGAACCCTCGCTGGTTGAGCTGCTCTACCGTCTCCACGACGTTCCAGGCCTGGAGCGTATCCGCTTCCTGACCAGTCATCCCAACTGGATGACGGACGAGCTGCTCTCTGCGGTATCAGCGCTGCCAAAGGTTTGCGAATACATTGAAGTGCCGGTACAGGCTGGCGACGACGACGTGTTGGCCCGTATGCGGCGTGGCTACACAGCCGAGGACTATCGACGTCTGATCACCCGTATTCGGGCCCACATTCCTGATGTCTCCATCGTCACCGATATTATCGTCGGCTTCCCCGGCGAGACGGAGGCCCAGTTCCAGCGCTCGTATGATCTGCTGGCTGAGCTCAAGCTCGACAAGGCGCATATCGCTCGTTACTCTCCACGGCCCCAGACGCTGGCCGCTCGCCGCTTCTCGGACGACGTGCCAGAGGAGGAGAAGGAACGCCGCCGCAAAGCGCTGGACGACCTCCAGGCTCAGGTGGTTGGCGAGATCAACGCACGATTGATGGGGCAAAGGGTCAAAGTACTGGTCGAGGGCCGCAAGAAGGATCGTTGGTGGGGGCGCACCCGCTCAAGCAAACTGGTATTCTTTGAGGACGAGGGTAACTGGCAAGGACAGCTCGTTCAGGTGCGTATCACCTGGACCGGGCCGTGGTCGCTCGTTGGCGAAATCTGACCCTGCGCTGATCATGGGCTAACCGCGCACGGTCGAGGAGCATACCTCTGGGCACCCAAGTCGGCCGATAAGCCGGGTTCTGTCGTGGACGGTCATCTATCTGCGACGGCGGTTGCCCGCCGCCTCTAGCGGCCTACCCGAGGCTCGAACGGGCCGGGCCGGCCCGATTGTTGCCCGTCGGGTCTGAGACCCAACGGGAACAAATCGCCCCTGTTTGGCCTTGCTCCCGGTGGGGGATGCCTGGCCGTCCGTGTCACCACGAACGCCGGTGGTCTCTTACACCACCTTTTCACCCTTACCAGGTTGGCAGACCGGTAGTTGGAGGGCCGGGCCATTGGTGGCTCACCGACCAGTTCCCAACTCACCAATCTGCCAACCTGGCGGTCTGCTTTTCTGTGGCCCTTTTCCGTCGGGTCACCCCGCCTGGATGTTATCCAGCACCGCGCCCTGTGGAGCCCGGACTTTCCTCACCTCGTAGAGGTGCAACCGCCTAGCCAACTTGGGTGCCAAGCTATCATAACACACCATTGGCGACTCTGTCAAGCAAAGGCACACGCAAACTTTACAAATCAGCCAAGTTGTTGTACAATGTCGCCCGGTGCAATCTATGGAGTGGAGGTATTAGGTATTGGCCAACACAAAGTCCGCAATTAAGCGCCTACGTAGCGCGGAACGCAGGCGTCTGCATAACCGGGTGTTCCGTGGGCGAGCCCGCACGGCGGTCAAAAACGCCCGGCACTTGATGGAACATGGTCGTACAGAGGAGGCTCAGGAGGCCGTGCGCGTGGCGGTCGTCGCATTGGACAAGGCCGCTCAAAAGGGTATCATTCACAAGAACAATGCCGCCCGGCGAAAATCACGCTTGATGCATCAACTGAAGCAGATGGAATAGGTCGCTCAAGAGATCGGCCATCGACCGGAGAACACGGGATGTTACCAGAAAGGAGCGCCGTTGCATTCATTGTGCAACGGTGTTCTTTGTGTCGTCCTCAGAATTGAATTCACGTGGAGCACGCCCGCAAGCCACGTAAATGCCCAAGGATGTCCGCCCCCCAAAGGGGGCGACGAGCTATTGAATAAGTGATCCCTAAGAGGAGGTTCAACGATGCAGATTAGTGGCTACGAGTATCCCGACGGCCTGTACTATGACAAGCTACATGGCTGGGTCAAGGTAGAGGGGACCGCAGTGACCCAGGGCCTGACCGAGTTCGGGCAGGCCATTGCCCAGGAGATCGTCTTTGTGGAGGTCCCCCGCGTCGGGCGAGACGTCGAGCAGGGGCAGACGTTTATGTCCATGGAGTCGGGCAAGTGGGTTGGCCGTATCGCCGCTCTGGTCAGCGGCAAGATCGCAGAGGTCAATGAGGAGCTGGAGTGGGAGCCCGTTCTGGTCAATGACTCCTCCTACGAAGAAGGCTGGCTGGTCAAGATCGACATGTCAGACGCTGGAGAACTGGATAACTTGATGAAGGCCGATTCCCCAGATCTGAAGGCCTTTATTGAAGAAGAAGCTGAAAAGTACAAGGACATCCTGAGCTAGCAAGGCAGTGCGCTGGCGCGTAGCGCACATCAAACCGTCAATCTTGCGATGGGCAGTATGCCGTCTGACTGAGTCTGTTTTAGACTCGGCCATAGGAGGCTGCCCATTGTGACTTTGCAGGGTTTTTGAATCCCCATTGGAGGTCTAGTTGCCATGGATGAGAAAACTGCTGAATTGGTGTTTTGGGTTGTCCACCTCCCGCTTATGGTTGTTTTCCTCGCTGGGATGTGGCTCGTATTCGCCAATTGGCTGAAAGGTAGCATAGGTGGGCGCACAGACGGTTCCACAGGCCAAAAGATAGGCGCGCTAGTGCGCATCGTGCTGGGAACGATCTTTGGTGCTCGGCTGTTGCTACTTGTCAAGACGTTTGTCACCGAGGCATGGTTCAATCGGCGCCTATATCGCACCAGCATCTGGCGCTGGCTCAATCACATTCTCCTGCTCAGCGGCTTTATGCTGCTGATGACACTCTCGGGCATCTCGGCCCTGTCCGACAAGGTGCTCATCCACTTTTTCCACCTGGAACACGTGCCCTGGATTGGGATGTGGGTAAACCCTGATCATCCAATCACGGCGCTTTTGAACGAGGTTGGCGCGGTTGCGATGACCGTGGGTCTGCTGTTTTTCGTCGTCCGGCGTTATTTCGTCCGCGTGCCGCAGTTGCGCACTGGCCCAATGGACAATTGGATGGTCGTCGGTTTGGGGCTGATCCTGCTCTCCGGGTGGATCGCCGAGCTCGCCCGCCTCAATTCCAGCCACGTCGGGCCAACGGCCTATTTCGCCTTCGTCGGCTATCCGTTGGCCCCGCTCTTTAAGGGATTGCCCATCAACTGGGATAGTCTCGAAGCCTGGATGTACGTGATACACGGGCTCCTGACCTCGGTTGTCATCGTCACGATTCCCTTCTCCAAGTTCATGCACGTGATCAGTGGGGCTCTGGTGACGATGGTCCGCGAGATGGAAGAGAAAACCGAGCACGCCGGTGGGGAGAAAGGAGCAGTACATGTCTCGGCTTGATTTGAAGCATTTCACCTTTATGCAGATGATGGAGTTGGACGCCTGCACGCGGTGTGGTGAGTGCGTCGAGTGGTGTCCTACTTTCACTGAGAAGGCCGAATTGGATGCGATCACCCCACTCCGCAAGATCGAGACCGTGCGGGGGTTCGTCAACCAGCAGTACGGGTTGCTGGCCCGCATCTTTGGTTCCCGGCCGATCGACAAAGAGGTCGTGCAGGACCATTCAACCGGCGCCTACGATTGCACCCTCTGCGGACGGTGTGGGGTCGTGTGCCCGGTACATATCAACACGCGCTCTTTGTGGATTGCGATGCGCGAGACATTGGTGGACCAGGGGGTATATCCCGAGGCAATGGATCACCTGCGGGAGACGGTGACCACCAACTATAATATCTCCGGCGATCCGAACGAGGAACGGCTGATCTGGAGCCAGAATCTCCCCGAGATTCCCGAGGGGGTGGGAGGAAAAGAACGCGCAGAGATCGTCTACTTTGTCGGCTGTGTCTCCTCATTCTACCCACAGTCTTACTCGATTCCCCAGAGCATGGTCGAGGTTTTTGAGGGGGCAGGAGTAGACTATATGACGCTGGGCGGTGAGGAGTGGTGCTGTGGCTTCCCGCTGATCATCGCCGGGATGGGAGATGCGGCGGTCGAATCGGTGCGCCACAACGTAGAGGCCGTGCGCAGGACCGGTGCTAGGCAATTGGTGGCAGCCTGTCCTTCATGCTATCATACCTGGAAAGACGAGTACCCCCATATCCTGGGCGAACCGCTTGGTTTCGAGGTGCTCCACTCGACAGAATTGCTAGAGCAGATTATCAGCGCAGGCAAGTTGAGATTCAAGCCGCTGGAGGAGACCGTTACCTACCACGACCCGTGTGATCTGGGCCGTACCAGCGGCATCTACGACGCGCCGCGAAACGTCATCCGTGCCATCCCTGGCGTCAACTTTGTGGAGATGAAGGATCACCACGAGTATTCGCTCTGCTGCGGTGGCGGCGGCGATGTCGAAATGGCCGACAAGGACTTGTCGGCGGCAGTGGCCAAGAGCCGCGTCACACAGGCGGCTGAGACCGAGGCCAAATACCTTCTTTCTGCCTGCCAGCAATGTACGCGCACACTGGCCGGTGCTGCCCGCCGTGACAAGGTACGCATGCGGGTGTTGGACGTGGCCGAATTGGTGGCCCGCCAGTTGGCTAGCTAAACCTCGATAGAGTTTTTGCCACCGAGGAGAAATGTATCGGATGAAACTCTACCGTCTTGAAACCGTATCCTGGCAAGACTCTCAACTGCTTTACCACGCACTGCCGCGCTTGGATCGGGAGGGGTTGATCTTGCTCTCCCCCGGGTCGCCCTATGTGTGCATCGGATACCATCAGGATGCAGCGCAAGAGGTGGACGTGGCCTACTGCCGGGAGAACGGAATCCCCGTGTTCCGGCGCGAGGTCGGCGGCGGAGCGGTCTATCTGGATGGGGCCCAACTCTTCTGGCAACTCGTCATCCACAAGGACAACCCGCTGGTCCCGGCCGGCAAGGATGCCTTCTACCGCAAATTCCTGCAACCTCCCATCGAGGCATACAGGGCGCTGGGCATCCCTGCCGAGTACAGGCCGGTCAACGACATCATCGCCAACAATCGCAAGGTGTCCGGCACCGGGGTGGGAGAGATCGAGGACTATATCGTCTTTGTCGGTAATCTAATCGTGGACTTTAACTATGAGATGATGGCCCGTGTGCTCAAGGTGCCCGACGAAAAGTTCCGCGACAAGATTCACAAGACAATCTATGAGAACCTCTCGACTATCAAGCGGGAAATCGAGGACGTACCGTCAATCGGCGAACTGTGGACGCTGATTGCGGACAAGTTCGCCGAGACGCTGGGTCCGCTGAAGGAGCATACGGAGGTGGACGATGCGTGGCGAGCCAAGACGGACGAGTTGGCGCCACAGTTCCTCTCCGACGAGTGGCTGTTCAGAGGCAGGCCACAGCGTGAGGGACGCCAGGTCACAATCCGCGCGGGCGTCGGAGTCGGGCACAAGATGCACAAGGCCCCAGGCGGTTTGATCCGCGCCACCGTGCAGGTGGAGGAGGATGTTTTCACTCACGTGGAGCTTTCGGGCGACTTTTACTTCTATCCGGCGGAGCGACTGGAAGACCTGGAGGTCTCGCTGGTGGGCGTGCCGGTCGGAGAAGTGGAACAGGCCATCGCCCGCTTTTACGCCGAGCACGGAGTGGAGAGTCCGGGAGTGACACCTGCAGATCTCGCGCAGGTGCTTGTCTGACCGACGCGGGGTGGCTCAGGCGATCTCACCAGCGGCGAGGCTGATTCATAGCAGATATGGGGCCACCGAGGCTCCCATCAGCATATTACGCAGGTTTATGACCAGGCTGGTCAGGATGATGGGAACCGTGCCGGCCGTTTGCTACATCCCCAGGGCGGTGAACTGGGCCGACCCGGTGTGGACGATGAGGGACATGGCCCCAGCTTCCCAAGGACTGAGCCCCACCTGCCGCGCCATCACGCCGTACAGGAGCCCAAAAGCCACGATCCCAGGAGCCAGCGGCAATGTCGCCACGAAACCACGTCGGAAATCGGTCACCCGCTGTGCTCCACCAGAGCCGTGCCCTCTGCTATCAAGGGGGTGATCGTCAGCGCGACGGCGGTACCGCCCTGGTTGATCGTTTTCAGCTCATTATGTATAATGCTGGCCATTGGAGCGACCGATTCAAGAATAGGATGTTGGGATATGAAGAGATGGATTCTGCTGGCCGTGATGGGTTTGTGCATAACGATACCTGTCGTGTTCTGGGCGCAGACACTTTCGCCGGGGCTGCCGTTCGGCGAGTATCTGTATGACACCGGGCGAATGCTGGCCCTCGTTGGATTCGTGTTTGCTTTCTTCCAGTTCGTTCTTAGCTCCAGGATCAAGTGGATCGAGCGGGACATTGGCCTGGACAAGTTGTTCAACATCCATAGAACGGCAGGCATGATCGCACTGACCTTTCTCCTGATACACCCGGTTTGTCTTTTCCTCTCGGACATATCGTACGGTGATATCCCTTCGTTCAATCTCCCGAAAGCCATCGGCTTTACGTCGTTGTTCATCTTCATCCTGGTTGTGGGCGCTGCTGTACTCTATAGCAGGCTGAATCTGAAGTATGAGACGTGGAAGACGATCCACTGGGCGAGCTACGTGGCGCTCCCTCTGGGGTTCGTCCATAGCTTGCGCCTGGGTAGCGACCTCGTGAGTCTCCCTCTGCGGGTGTTCTGGCTCGTGATGGGCGGTTCATACGTGGCGATCCTGGTTTCCAAACTTTGGAACCGGCTTCAGGTGAGACGACATCCTTATCAAGTTGCGCAGGTGGTGCAAGAGACCCATGATACCTGGAGCGTCCATTTCGAGGGTAGGCGCATAGACTATCAACCTGGCCAGTTTTTGACCGTTTGGTTGATCCGGAGCGGTCGTGTATCGGAGCCACACCCTTTCACTATATCGTCCAGCCCGACGGAGGACAGGCTCTCCATCTCGGTCAAATCGGTGGGGGATTTCACCGATACGATCCGCGACACCAAACCCACAGATCGCGCCTACATAGATGCCCCGTACGGAGCATTCAGCTTTCTCAACCACGATGCCCACAATCTGGTCTTTATCGCTGGCGGCATTGGGATCACGCCCTTCATGAGTATGTTGAGATACATAGTCGACAAGGGATTGGATAGAAACGTGCTGCTGATATGGGGCAACAAGGCTGAGCGAGACATCGCCTTTCGAGATGAGCTGGACAAGATGGTCACGGAGATGCCTTCGCTGCAAGTTGTGCACCTGATGTCAAGCCAGGATGACTGGCCTGGCGAAAAGGGATACGTGGATGCGGCGCTCCTGAACAAGCACATACAGGACGTCGAGAACTCCCAGGTCTTTGTCTGCGGCCCTCCGGCGATGATGAGACAGGTGATCGGAGCCCTGCGAGAGCTGGGCGTGCCCAAACAGAGACTCCACTACGAACGATTTGCCCTGCGGTAGTGGGATAGAGCCAACAAGTGGGACATACGAGTGGACCGGCAGAGTTCTCGCGTGGGAACTCGGCCGGGGTCTTGCTGTGTCTCGTCAATCCAGCGTGATCTCAGCCTGGCCCTCGGCGGAATGACGCGAGTCGGAATCGTCACTACGCCCCCTGGCCAGGATAACTGTGTGAGCCGTTCCAGCGCTCAAGGGCTTGTCGAACTCGTCGCCAGAATCCAGTGGAATCCGGAATTCGATGATCGTCACATCGCCTTCTTCGCTGCCCGCGAACTCTAGTATGTCATCCGTTCCCCCCAGTTGTTCGTCGGGAGGATGGGATCCCCGTCCCTTGGGCTTGGTCCCAAACATATCTTGAACGACGGGGGTTCCATCTTGAACGTAACCAAAGATAAAGTTGGCCCCCTGCATCTGATTCTCAGGATCAAACCCCACAGCTACCCAGCCGTTGGTCTGCGCCGCGAGAGCGGCGTACAGGTTCTCGCCATCGTTCATCCAATGGAACTCTACACCGGCGACCTCGGCCATATGTGGGTACTCCCCGTCGCCAACTAGCCCGTCTGCTTGCCACGCCGGTTCATCGGGTGAGGTGGGTGTTGCTGTAGGCAGGGCAGGTGTCGGTGTGTCTGGGGACTCTGTCGCTTGTGGTGCAGTGGGAGCGGGCGTATCGGGCGTGTCTACAGCGGCTATTGCTGCCGGTGAAACGGACGTTGGGGTGGGTGGTGACGATGTGGCTGTGGGGGCACAGCCGATTATCGTCACAGAGACGGCGAGACAAACGGCCAGTAGTAGCAGTGACTTGTTCATAGATCTCCTCGTGAGCAGTCGATGCTGCAGGTTA
Source organism: uncultured Anaerolineales bacterium (assembly GCA_964444825.1). Lineage (GTDB taxonomy): Bacteria > Chloroflexota > Anaerolineae > B4-G1 > B4-G1 > CAYUIS01. The sequence goes on from CAYUIS010000118.1 coordinate 13,120, forward strand.
TGGTGGACATGATAATCGGACTGCTTCCATCTGGCAACCTGTGCAATGCACCGTTTGTTCAGCCCTCACTGTGATCTGAGCAGGCGTCCTCCCCATAAACGGAGATCGAAATTTACATAAGTGATCGATTGCTCCGAATCTCGACTCGTATTACAGCCACACTTTGCCCTCCGCTACGGCCACTACCCGTCCACCTACTCGGATGGCATTGATTGTCTCTCCTGCAATGTCCACCTCGATGGTCAGCGCGCTGGGGCGCTTGATCTCTGCGCACTGCTCACTGACGATGTAGGTGGTTGGCTCGGTCACCTCCACAGCCTGATGGTGGATCAGGTAGGCCCCCCAGTGCACCGTTGGCGCTGCCGGTAGCCGGGTCCTCCGGCACGACCAACAGCGGGGCGAACATACGCACGTGCACGGTGGACTCGGGCAACTCTGTCTCAAAGGTAAAGACCATCACACACCCGGTGCCGAGCTCACGGCAGACCCGGTTGAGGGCAGCGGTGTTGAGCTTGCCGGCATCCAGCCCCTGTACCTCGGCCAGGGAACGAACGGGCACCATCAGTTGAGGCACTCCTGTGGACACCGGCTGACTCGTCCCAAGAGCCCGGTCCCGCCCTGACCGCTGACGTGCTGCTGGGGATCGTCCGCATACTGCAAGCGCATTCTATCTCCTCAAACAAAGCTCTACATACTTTGTAAGGATAATCAGCCACCGGTCGGATTGCCCTCTCGTGCAAGTCCGAGTATAATATCCTCGTCGTCGTTCCGTCGTTTGCCCGGAAGCAAACGAGGAGAGACCGAGGAGGCCGCAAATGAGCAATACCGCGACTGTTCAATCCGCAAGAACTGTCACGATGCAATTACCGGAAAACCTATATCTGCGGCTGCAACAAACTGCCCAGGCTACCCGCCAATCTTTGGAAGCCACGGTGCTGCGTGCCTTGCAGGTCGGCAGTCCGCCCGCTTGGGAAACCGCCCCTGCCGAATTCCAGGCTGACCTGGCCGCCCTAGACCGGCTGGACGACGCCGCTCTGTGGCGCACTGCCCGTACCCGCGCCACCCCTGCCCTGATGGATCGCTACCAGGCGCTGCTCGACAAAAATGCCGACCAAACCCTCTCCGCCGAGGATCGACAAGAATTGACCCAACTGCGCACCAACCTAGACCGGCAAATGCTGCTCAAAGTTCACGCTGCGGCCCTGCTGCAGTGGCGCGGGCATCAGATTCCCCCAGCAGACAAGCTGTAGCCGATGAGCTATCTGTCCGCCGACCTGCGCGACCGTCTGCTTGAGGCTGATGATCGCCACTGCGCTTACTGCTACACTACCGAGGCCAACACCGGTCAGCCGATGACCGTGGACCACATCACCCCTCAGGCCCAAGGCGGCGAAACCACTTTTGAAAACCTTTGCTTTGCCTGCCGGCGCTGTAACGAGTTCAAAGGCAGTGCCACCAGCGCCCAGGACCCACTGACCGGGGAAACGATGGTCTTGTTTCATCCCCGGCAGCAGACCTGGACCGACCATTTCCAGTGGGACGAGGCGGGGACACTGCTGATAGGCTTAACCGCCATTGGCCGGGCAACAATTGTGGCGCTGAATATGAACAATTCCGTCATTGTGGACGCGCGCCGCCGCTGGATTGGCGTCGGTTGGCATCCACCATCTTGATCATCGACCTGCGCGCCCTCAAATTCTCACCACCCCCTCGGCCACGAGCACCACTTGCCCGCCCACCCGCACGACGCTGACCTCCGCACCTGCACTATCCACCTCGACATAGAGCGTGCTGGGGCGGTTGATCTCCGCGCCCTGCTCGCTCACGATGTGGGTAGTCGGCTCGGCCACTTGTATAGCCCGATGATGGACCAGGTAGGCCCCCAACGCGCCATTGGCGCTGCCGGTGGCTGGGTCCTCCGGCACGCCCAACAGCGGGGCGAACATCCGCACGTGGACCGTGGACTCGGGCCGCTCCGTCTCAAAGGCAAAGACCATCACACACCCGGTGCCGAGCTTGTGACACACCCGGTTGAGGGCGGCGGTGTTGAGCTTGCCGGAATCCAGGGCCTGCACCTCGGCTAGGGAGCGAACGGGCACCATCAGTTGAGGCACCCCTGTGGAGACAAGCTGTGCCGGCAACCCGGTCACTTTGATCGCCTCTGGAGGCAGCCCTAACCCGGCGGCCAGATCGGTCACGTCCTCCAGTGCGGCGAGGAATTTTGGGCGATCCTGGGTCATCACCACCCGCTCCACCTGGCCGTTCGATACGTGCAGGTCAGCAGGCAGCACGCCTACCCCCAGCTCGAAGCGCACCTGCGTCACCGGCTCGCGCAACTCCACGCGTCCCAGGTGGGCCAGAACCCAGTGGGTGCCGACCACCGGATGGCCGGCAAAGGGCAACTCTGCGGCCGGGGTAAAGATGCGCACTTTGAAGTCAGCACCCTCCGCCTGTGGCGGGAGCACGAAGGTCGTCTCCGAGAGGTTCATCTCCCGAGCCAGGCACTGCATCTCCTCTGTAGTCAGCCCCTCGGCCTCGGGAAAGACGGCCAGCGGGTTCCCACCAAAGGGTTTGTCGGTAAAAACGTCCACCTGAATGAAGCGGTATTCTCTCAAAGTGGATCCTCCTTATCTTCTCTCAATAACAGCCACTGGATCAAGCTTACGCAGCATCCGGGCGACTAACCCAACGCCGACGATAACGACGACCAGCGGCAGCGGCAGCGTGAACATCCACGGGGCCGGATTGAAAACATTGAACGTCAAGCCCTTTGGCGCAAAGACCCACACCTGCATACAGATCAGCCCAATTCCACACAACACTGCGCCCAACAGCCAGGCCACGGCAACAACGCTCGCACTCTCCCGGGCCATGCGCAGCACAAGCCACCGTCGGCTGCGGCCGATGGCGTGCAAGACGCCGAATTCATCTTGACGCTGAATAAAAAAGGTATAGCTCAGGATGGCGAGCGCGACCGCCGCAACAGTGGCAATGACGCTCTCGATGAAACCAAGCAGCGCCAGTATAGTCCACATCGCGAAACGATAGTCGGTCTCCGCACGATCAAAGGTCTGTACCGCCGTTCGTTCAGAAGCCACGCTCTCCTCCAACCACGTATCCAACTTGCTCTTGCGTCCTTCCTTCGGGAGAACGAGCATGTGTATAGGGTGGGAGGTGTAGAATTCGTGGCTGCTCAGGTATTCAAAAGAGACAAAACCTGTCCACAAATCCTCTTGATCCGGCGGAGAAGAGAGAATGCCAACGACGACCATCTTGGTGGGAAGCTCGTCATCCTCCTTCCTATCGTGCGCCCGTCCGATTTTGTCGCCCACGCGCCAGTTGCGATTCTGGGCCAGC
>CAYUIS010000119.1:0-5047 GCA_964444825.1 uncultured Anaerolineales bacterium
CGGAACGGACTGGAGATCCGCGCTGCCAACGGTCGGAATCTGTGGTACATCAACTTGAGTGCCCCGCGCATACTGCGGTCGGCGTCAGGAGATCTAGCCACCCAGACGATATGCGCTCCGGTATCGGATGAGAAACCAGCTATCGGCCGGCGGCCCACTATTGGTGGGCTTGTGCTCTGGAAGGACAAAAAGAACTATCTCTGTCTCGATAGGGGAACAAGGGGCGAGTGCGAGGTCTGCTTCCGGGGCTTCTTGGAAAACCAGGGTGTGATCATCGGGCGTGGACAACTGCCAATTGGCAAATCCGCGAATCTGCAAGTGGGCAAATGGCCTGGCCGAGTGTTCCTGCGTTTGGAGCGTGCCGGGGACCGGGTGGCGGCCCTGTGCAGTGCGGATGGCGAGAACTGGTACACCGTCGGGCACGTAGAGTTTCCCGTCGAGGACCCGATTCAGGTGGGCCTATGTGCTTTCAGTCTGGAGACTGGCGACGACAGTGTGGGTCGCTCCGTCTATCACGGTGCGTATCCCGACGGGACGGCGATCCGGTTCGAGTCGTTCCAGTTGCGGGAAATGTAGGGGGTGTGTGAATCCCCCTCTCCTATTGATACACCGACCTCAGCAGATCGAACCGTTCCGGGTAGGCCAGCACGTCGGTGGAGTCGACGAACTGCTCGATCCCACCCACGTTCTCGGGCAACGCCCGCACCTCCTCGTCCGTGATCGCCGCGCGGATTTCGTCGGCGAAGCGGTCGCCGTGGATGACGAGGAAGGGCCGGTCGTGGAACCGGGAGACACGCGCCGGCAGGGGCTCGGTGATGCCCAATTCGTTGTGTTTGGTCGCGGCGAACTCGTAGGCTGCTGAGAGCTGCTTCTGCCGGCCCTGCCACGTGTCGGCGCTCAGGGCTTGCCTCAGGATCGGCGTGAGGGACTCGGCACAGTCGAGCTGTGCGAAGGCGGTCCCGAACCACTTGATATAGGGCGCGTACTGCCGTTCCATCAGGAAACACAGCCGCATCAGGTCGCGCACCAGGCGGGCTGCCACCAACCGGGAGCCCAGGTCGTCGCCCACCTGGCCGCAGCGGCCCATCAGGTGTTCCTCCTGGCTGATGCGCCGCCACTGGACGGCCAGCAGGTACAGCCACACGTCGTGGGGGTAGTAGCTCAACCTGGCGCGGACCGGCTCTAGTTGGTGCAGGCCATCGTGGAACACACCTCCGGCGACGACGCTGCGCAGGCGCTGCTCCGGGAAGGTCAGCCAGTTGACCGCGCGCAGTTCCTCGGCGGGGTCATGGTTCAGATAGCGGGTGAAAAAGCCGCGCACGGTGAGGATGCTCACGCCGTGGTTCACGGGGCCGCTCTGAGCCGCGACCATGACGGCGGTGTCGTCCTCGTGGCGACCAAAGCCGGTGGGGTGGCCGTGGATCTCGCGGGGTAGTTTGTCACGTAGCACCCGGTCGATCTCGTCGCGATGGGCCTCGTGATCCGCCTCGCTCAAGAACAATTTTAGCCTGGGACCCCAGTCGTGATCGGTCGATTGGGGGGTGTCGAAGCCAAGTACGTCGGAGCCAGGGCCAAGCAGCGCGGCAGAGTGGGGTATTTCGGGAAAATGCTCCGTCAGAAGCGGCTCGACCGCCTCCTTGTAGAACAGGCGGCTCAGTTCCAGGCCCTTGATAAAAGGTCGGTTCATCTTTTCCCTCACAACTTGAGACCCTAAAGGTTTGGCGCAAGGCCTCTACAATAGAATAACTGACGGCTATGAGACTGTTTTCAAGACAATCACATGATGAAAACCTTTAGGGTCTTTCGGCAGAATCCCTATATGGCGTGGCCGCCCGAAACCTTGATCACCTGTCCGGTCAACCAGCGGGCCTGCTCGGAGGCCAGGAACAGGATCACATCGGCAATGTCCTCGGGCTGGCCGATGCGCCCCAGCGGTATCAGGGGCAGCTCCCGTTCCTCGGCCTCCGGCGTGATGTAGCCGGTCTGGACGGGCCCCGGAGCGACCGTGTTGACCGTGATCCCCAGATGGCCGACCTCGATGGCGATGCTCCGGGTAAAGGCCTCCGTCGCCGCTTTGCTAGCACCGTAGGATATGCTCCCGGCGAAACGTTGGGCGGCGTCGGTGCTCAGGTTGACGATCCGCCCCCAGGTCGCACCGCGCGCCTGATAGCGGCGGACGAACTCGGCCGTCATCAGGACCACCGCCCGTGTGTTGACCGCAAAGTGCCTGTCGATAACCTCGGCGCTGGTCGAGAATACCGTCTCTGGCCATTCGCAGTGGGCGGCGTTGTTGATCAACACGTCGACCGGCCCGAACGCCGCCTCCGCCCGATCAAAGATCTGGGGGATACTGGCTGCGTCGGCCAGATCCGCCTCCCACGCCTCAGCTCGGCCGCCTCTGTCACGGATGACCTGCACGACCTCGGCGGCGGATTCGGTCTGCATCTTGTAGTAGAACGGCAGACCGGGTGCGTCGGTCTGCTGGGCTTGCTCCTCGCTGACGCCGTGGTCCTGCGGTGATATGCGCAGATAGGTGATGAACACCTTTGCGCCCTGAGCGGCAAAGGCGCTGGCGGTCGCAGCACCTATCCCGTGGGGGTTGTTAGCGCCTGTGACGAGCACCGCCTTGTTTTCCAGTCCAGGGTCGACCATAGCCTCTCCTTATCCTCGAGCGTACTGCTCCCAATCCAGCGCCACGTATGAGACGTCGTTCTCGATCTTGAATTTGCGGTTCCGCAGGTAGCTGGCATCCCAGGGATCGAGATTATCGACATCATCCAGATCGCGGCTGCGGTGGAGGACGATGTACAGGTCGATCTCGCGCAGCTTTAAGAAATAGGGTATCTGTCTCAACCACTGCGGGTCCAGGCTGTTCTCCAGGCGGTAGCCAGCCATAAACTGCTTCAAGAAACTATCGGCCCACGCGATGTCCTCCGCCGCCACGCAATCGTGTGAGATGGCGTAGAACAGGGCCATCGCGATGTCGTACACGAACCAGGCGTACTGGCAATCGTCGAAATCAAAGAGCGTGATCTGCCCCTCGTCGACGTAGAAATTCCCGCCGTGGACGTCGATGTGTATCAGGCCGTAGGAATCCCGGTCCTTGGGGAGCGTATGGAGATACGCCCGGAGTTGGTTGAACTTGTCCAGTACGATGGTCTCGGCGGGCGGGAGGAACCTCTCCGCAAACCCGTCCGCAAAGTCGTCGGCCCACTCGTGCCGGGTGAACCTGGGATCGCTGGGCCGAAAGTCCTTGGTCAGCGCGTGCATACGGCCCACGATCCGCCCCAGTTTCCCCGCCAGTCCGGCCTGCCAATCCGATCGCTGCGGATAGTCGCCCGCTGCCCGCTCGAAGGAGACGGCGGTGAAGTGGGAGCCGTCGTGTACCTTGATGGGTTCGACCAGGTTGCCGCGCTCCGAGGGGACGGCCCTGGCGGCGGGCACGCCGTTATCCGCCAGGTAGTTGATCCACTCGATCTCGCCTTGGGTGAGGTCCGAGCTTCGATGCAGGCTGTGGGATACACGGAGTATGGTTTCCTGATCGCCTTTCTGGCACTCGTAGACAAAGCTCTCGAATCCATCCAGCGGATGGATGTCGCTCTTGGCAATCCCATATCGCGCCAGCGCCTCGTCAAGGATCGTGTCGTTGTACAGCGCTCTGATACGTGGCTCCATCATCTGATCTCCCAGGGCGATTGCATTTGGCCCATCTGCTCAGTCTGGATCGCCAGATCCAGACTTCTGGCAGGCTCAGTCTTCGGATCGGCGATCCGAAGAGAGCAAAGCGGGTCAGTAGCCACGGCGAAGGAATCCTGCTCTTTCAATTGCGATCACCCTGTCTTGTCCTTTGGCATCTTGATGCTATTGTGGGCGCTTCCCCGGACTGGTTCGGCCGCCCTGCTTGCGGGCGACGATGGCGAAAAGGTCGCGCTGCGACTCGTCCACTCCACCGGTGAGGGAGGGAAAGAAAACCACGTCCGTGTAGCCACATTCGACCAGCAGCGATCGGAGCTGTTCATCCGTGTAGGCCTGGGTGCTCATGGCGTAGCGGGTCACGTCGCCGGTCTCCGCGTCCACGATATAGAACCGGGTGGTGACGACGTGTTGATCCGCGTCCCAAGAGCACTCTGTCAGGTTCACATGGGGCCGGTCCGAGAACAGGCCGCTTGGGGCCGAGTCCCAGGAGGTCCCTGATTCGCCCCACCGCTTGAGCGAGTCGAAGGTGGATATTTCTAGCAGGAGGGTCCCGCCGTCCCGCAGCGCGTAGGCCATTTTGCGCAGAATCGCCTCCGCATCGGCCGGGCGAAAGACGTTAAACTCGCCAAAGACCAGCATCGCCAGGCCAAAGCCGGTGGCATACTCGGCGGTCCGGATGTCGTGCTGCACGTAGGTGCACTGGAACCCCTCCCTTTGCGCGCTCGCCTCGGCATAGGCGACAGAGGCTGGAGAAAAGTCGATGCCCACGCATTCATGCCCCAACCTGGCCAGACGGCTGGCGTACAGCCCTGGTCCGCAGCCCAGGTCCAGGATTCTCGTGGCCCGACCCGAGAGCAGATGGTGATGGATCCAGCGCACGTGCGCGTCGATCTTTTCAGAGCGGCGGCTGGCCATATCGTGCTCCTGGCTCAGGTGCTCCTTGAGCATCCGCTCGCTGAAGCCGGGGTCGTCCCAGGGGATCTTTTCCCCCTCAGACCAGGGAGTGGGGGTCTCGGTCCGGTTGATTACGTCTAGCAGGTTCATTCGTTTTCCTCGCTTTCTATGCCTTTTTCTGTTTTCTTTCTGCCAATCTCTCGTTTATCTGCTTGATCGTCGGTTCCAGATAGGGCCAGCCTGCGATGCAGGTCTCGTCTATCTCCTCCAGATCCTGTCTATCCTGCTCATCGTCGGTGGAATAGTGGAGAATGCGGACGACATAGTCCATCAGGTCCTCCAGATTGCGGCGATAGGTGTAAAAGCCAAAGACGTCGCTATCCAGGTCAGCCGGTCCGTTTTCGCCCTCATAGATCGGCAGCAGGTCATCCCAGAAGGTGTCGTATCCCGCAAAGAA
>CAYUIS010000119.1:5147-16369 GCA_964444825.1 uncultured Anaerolineales bacterium
CGTCCATCAGGTCGCCCTCGAAGGCGATGTCGAACCTCTCCACGAGAGGCTTTTCCACCCCAATCTCAAGGTCCGGGGTGCTGCGGTGAAGCACGCCGATCAGCCTGATCAGCTCTCTCAGCACATCGCCAGATACACGGTCAAACCCCACCACCTCTCCCTCGATAAAGTGGAACAGGATCATCAGATAGCCGTTCCAATGAACCGCAAAGCTCCCGTCCTCCGCTCTGACGGGACAGGCGATGTGCGGCAGAATCCGTTTGGTGCACATTTGGTGCGTCAGCGGGAGGTAAAAGTCGCGGTCGCTGGCGCAATACGGCACCAGCCCCGAGTCGCTGGTGAGCTTGAGGAAGTAGCGCTGCCCGTCGGTGCAGTCTGCAGCGTAGCAGGTGGCCGTCCAACCCGTAGGTAAGAAGCGCAAACGCTCGACGGAAAGCCCGTATTCCCGGTGAATCATCTTGGAAAGAGCAACTTTGTCGAGAGTAGGTTCCACTTTCAAAATGACCAGAGGTCCCTCTTGATATGCTCGAGGCTCACGCTCTGTGGCAGGTCGAGCATCTTTAGCAATTCTGGAACGTTGATGTACCGATGGATCAGCGTGTAGGCCATCAATCGATCCGCCAGAGTTGTTTCCAACTGATCCTCCGGATATCCGTAGGCCCGCATCATCGCCCGCTGCAATCTCGGTGAGCGGCGGGTGATGCAACAACCTGGCGCTGCGAACTCATAGTGCGAGTGCCCCAGCATGGCATCGCCAAAGTCGATGAAGCCAGTCATGTCCCACATCCCGTCGCGCAGACTGACCAGAATATGCTCGTCTGTGACGTCCGCGCTCAGGAGCACGGGTTGGAAACCTGGCTCAGACAGCGGTGGAAGCTGGGCAAAGAAGGCGGCAGTTTCCCGAGTCCATCGCTCGGCCAGGCCAGCCTGGGCGATCTCATCGATGCAGGCCTCAATCTGTCGCTCGACAAAAGCGGCCCAGTCTACCCTGATATCCTCCAGCCCTTCCGTCGGCACCGCGTGAAGCCAGGCCATCAGCTCGCCGCAGCGGCTGGCGATAAGCTCTCTGTTTGACATGCTCATGGAACCCCAGATCTCGTTGAGGGGTACACCCTCGACGGCTGTCATGATGATGTACGGCCATCCCTCGATCTCTCCTTCGGCCACCAGCCGGGGAAGCGGCGGACCAGGCCGCCCGGAGAGCTTGTCAAGCACAAGTCGCTCTGGCACAAAGTCGTCGCGCCAAGGAGGGGCGAACAGTTTGATGTATCGGTTGCCCTCAACCTCAAAGGCGACGTGGGTGCCCGGCGGTACAAACTTGAGCTGGGACGCGTCGAGACCGTGACGCTGGCAAATCACCCGCATCGCCGGCAGCCACACGTTTGCCTCGCGATAAATCGCTCTGTAGTCTTCGTAGCTCTCGATCTCGGGCAATAGCATCCGCCACATCCCTGCCTTTGCTCCACCGATCAGCAACCAGCCTCATGGAATTGGTGTGGTCAATGTCAGGTTGCCGAGTGTTGGCCATGCCGTCCTATATCTCCATCTCCTCCAGGCCCAGTCCGAAGAAGCGGTTGGGGTTGTTGAACAGCCAGTCGGCCGCCAGCGACAGCGCCTGTTCCTCCTCCAACCACCCTCGTTCGACCAGACGGGCCAGCGTGCCGGCGATGTTCTCCCGCGCGATCTGGAGGTGCCCGGCGACAAACTCGGGCACGTCCCCATAGTCGCCGCCAAAGCCGTGCACCTTTGTGTGCGGCAGTGTCAGCACCGACCGCTCCAGCAATTCGGATGCATAGTCAGGGTCGATGATGTGTAGCCAGCAGCAGTCGATGGCGACGTTGGCATAGTTCTTGCCCAGGAAGAGCAGGTCACCCAGGTACGGCCAGTTGCCGTGAAAGAGATCAAAGTGTACCTCCCGGTGGAGTTCGAGCACCGGCGTCAAATAGGCGGCGTTGGTCTTGTCCACGCGGTTGCGGGTACCGGCCATGTGCCCGGTGTGCAGTTGCACCGGCAGGTCGAGCTCCCGCGCGAAGCGCATGAACTGGTGGAAGAGATAGTCGTTCAGCCCTTTGCCCTCCGGCCATCCCAGGCTGTTGCGTGGATCGGCCAGTATTCGATTGAACTGAGCCTCCGCCTCCGCCTTGGGCGCCAAATCGTACGAGATGATGCGACTGTAGGCCGATTGGTCTTTGATGCCAATCGCGCCGCGAGCCACACATCGCTCGAACACCACAAAGATCGCCTCCAGGTACTCGTCCAGCGAGGTGATGGTCCGGTCAACCAACGCCTCTACACGGGCGACCGTCTCCCAGGTGAGGGTGGTGGGGTGGAATTCGGGCAGCGAGATCAGTGGCCGCCACTTTTCGGGGAATACCTTTTTGCCCGCCAGGAAATCGACCAACCTCTCGGGCTGCGACCACTCGCCCAGCACATCGACCAGCATAACGCGAATGCCCGCCTCGTCGATGGTGCGGAAGTAGGTCTCTTCGGTCTGGTCGGCCAGCTTCTCTGCGATACGATCCAAAACCTCACGGGTCAATTCGCTCTCCCCGTATACGTTTCTGAGCACCAGCTTGGTCACCCGGGCGTAGGCCGTGTGCTCGGTGGCTTGCCAGAGCTTTTCAAAGAGCGGCCACTTTTCATCGGTTGAGACGCTCTGGTCTTCCAGGCGAGCGATTTCCTTGTCGCTGACCCCAAAAGCCGCCGAGTGGAGGTCGCTGAGCACGTAGCCATATATCAGAGAAGCGATCGGCTCCTTGTAGGGAGGGCGCATCTCTGGACCACTCATATGCTCGTGGCAATCGATGACGGGCATCGCGCTGATATGCTCGTACAGACGGTTGAACAGTGGAGATCGGGGATACAACATAGGCTGCTCCTTTCGCACGCGATACATTTATGCCAGCACTCAGTGCTGCTTCTGGACGATCCAAAGCTCTCGATGCTCGTTCGTCTCGATACCCCCTCGTGTGGACACCTGGGTGATGGTCCGGTCAACCGTGTCACGCTGGCGCCAGGCCGGGCAGTTTGAGGGCATCATACGCCTCTTCCAGCTTGCGCCGGAACTGCCTCGTGTACAGCCGGTGGTAGTGGCCCTTGGCGCGCAAGAGCTCGGCGTGCGTGCCCATCTCCGTGATGCGTCCATCCTCGATGACCAGGATACGGTCAGCCCGCTTGATGGTCGATAGCCGGTGGGCGATCACAAAGCTGGTGCGGTCCTGCATCAGCGCTTCCATGCCTTTCTGGATCAGGGCCTCGGTGATGGTGTCGACCGAGCTTGTCGCCTCGTCCATGATAAAGATCTCTGGTCGTGCCAGGATCGCCCGAGCCAGGCTGATCAACTGTTTCTGACCCACCGACAGCAGGCTACCACCCTCGCCGACCTCCTCATCGTATCCCGTGTCCAGTGTGACGATAAAGTCGTGTGCACCGGCCATTTTGGCCGCCTGTTCGATTTCCTCGTCGCTAGCATCCAGCCGGCCGTAGCGCAGGTTCTCACGGATCGTGCCGGAGAAGAGGTGGGGTGTCTGCAGCACGATTCCAATCCGTGACTGGATGGCGTGCAGCGAGAGCTCCGTATAGTCACGCCCTGCGATGCGTATCGCGCCTGCCTGGGGCTCATAGAAGCGACACAGCAGGTTGACGATGGTGGATTTGCCGCCTCCGGTGGGCCCGACGAGTGCGATGGTCTCGCCCTGTTTCACCCGCAGCGTAAAGTCCTGTAGCACCGGCTTGTCTTCCTCGTACCAAAAGTCCACGTGATCGAACTCGATGTCGCCCCAAATGGTGTTAGGGGCTATTGCGCCGGGCCGGTCGGCGACCTCTGGCACTGCGTCAATCAGCGAGAAACTGCGCTCGGCCGAGGCGATGGCGTGCTGCATTTCGGCGTAGACGCGGGCCAAATCCTGTACGGGCCACAGCATAAACATGACGTACGAGACGAAGGCGTGGATGCCGCCGATGGTCATATTGCCTACCTGCGTTTGCAGACCACCGTACCAGGCGATGCTGCCTATCGCCAGCGCACTGATGAGCTGGACCGTTGGCAGGAACAGCGCCGAAAGCCACGCTGCCCGGTAGCTGGTCCGGTACATCTCGCCCGAAAGCTTGCCGAACTCGGAAAGGTCCTCCTCCTCCCGGCAGAGCGCCTTCACCACGCGCACACCCTGGATGCTCTCGTTGTAGGCTCCCGTGATCTTGGAATTGAGTTTGCGGACCAGGCGGAACTCGACGATGATCTTTTTCTTGAACTGGATGGCCACGATAACCAGCACCGGGATGATGGCAAACACGATCAGCGCCAACTGCCAGTTGATGCGGAGCATAAAGTAGATCGCCGTGATGGTGCTCATCAACGCCCAGGTGGTGTCCAGCAGCCCCCACGTCACCAGTTGCGCGATCCGGTCGGGGTCGGAAGTGACGCGCGACATGATCCACCCCACCGGCGTGCGGTCAAAGTAGGAGAAGGACAGGTCCTGCAAGTGCTCGAACATCCTTTTCCGCAGGTCGTACCGGATGCGCTCACCCAGCGTGCCAGATAGGTAGATCAGGATGAATACCATCACGCTCGAGACTAGGCTCATCAGGCCGTAGGTGATGACGATTTGTCTCAGCGCTATCCTGTCACCGGCGAGGATGCCCTCGTCCACGATCCGCTTGCCAAGCAGGTTGAAATAGGCGTCAAACAGCGATACGGCAAGCGTGGCTCCCGTAAAGCCAGCCAGGTGTGGCCAGTGCGGCAAGGCCAGGGACAGGATGCGTAACATCGTCCCCCCATTAAATTGGGTTGTGAATTCTTCCTCTTCGAACTCATACTCCGACATAGCTTAGCTCCTTCGTTTCTTCCCCTCCCATCTCGACTTCCTCGGTCTCCCAAGCGTCGGCCGTCTGACCGAAGAGCTCTTCCTGCAACTCATCCTCGATGCGAGCCTGCACGTCGTAGATGCGGCGGTACATGCCCTCCTGCACCAGCAGTTCGCTATGAGTCCCCCGCTGCACGATCCGTCCGTGGTCGAGCACCAAAATCAGGTCGGCGTTCATCACGCTTTGGATTCGGTGGGCGATGATGAACGTCGTGCGCCCTTGCATGAGGCGCTCCAGGGCTTCACGGATCAGTCCTTCGGTCTCAGTGTCCACTGATGAGGTCGCGTCATCCAGGATGAGGATGCGCGGGTCCTCTAGCAACGTCCGGGCGATAGCGACGCGCTGCTTCTGTCCACCCGAGAGCGTGACGCCCCGCTCGCCTACCAGAGTATCGTAGCCATCGGGGAACGACATAATGACGTCGTGGATGGCTGCTGCCTGAGCAGCGGCCTGCATCTCAGTCTCTGAAACGTCCCGTCCAACCCCATAAGTGATGTTTTCGCGGATGGTGCGAGAGAACAGGAAAGGCTCTTGCTCGACGATGCCGATTTGGCCACGCAGGAAATGGCGTGGGTAGTCCTTCAGCTCCACCCCATCAAGCGTTATACTCCCGCCGGTGTACTCGTAAAAGCGGGGCAGCAGGTTGACCAGGCTTGTCTTGCCTGAGCCGGTCGAACCGAGCAATGCCACGACCTGCCCTGGCTCGCAGCGGAAGCTGATGTTCCTCAACACTCTACTGTCCCCGTTCTCATACTCAAAGCAGACGTGCTGGAAGGCAACCTCCCCCTGCACATTGCCATCCGGTTTGTACGTCCCCTCGTCCAGCGGTTCGCGTTCTTCCCTGATGAGCTTGATCACACGGTTGTACGATACGACCCCTGTGGACATTTGGACGATGAGCCGTCCCAGGTTACGCATTGGCCAGATCAGCCACACAATCATCCGCACTGCGGCCAGGTAGGTGCCTACCGTGATTGTGCCGTCGATTGCCATCAGTGCGCCGGCTATGAAGGCTCCCAGCATCTGGAAGGCGCATAGGACGTCCGAGCTTGGCCAGAATAGCGAGTGGAACGTCACGAGCCGTCGCCCGCGCCGGTACTGCTCCCAGTTGTCCTGTTCGAACTTTTCCTGTTCATACATCTGCCGGGCAAAGGCCTTGACCACCCGTACCCCGGTCAGGTTCTCCTGTAACGTGGTTGAGAGCTTGGCCTCTTGTTCCTGAAAGCCCTCGTAGGCCTGTGTGACCCTTCTGAAGAAAAAGATCGACACGACGATGATCACTGGTACTACCACGACTGAGAGCAATGCCAGCCGCGCATTGAGCATTGCCAGGGCCGAGAAGTTGATCACAAATAGCAGGACGATACGCCCGGCGTTGATTGCCTGGTCGGCAAAGAAGCGTCGTATGGCCTCTACGTCTGAGGTGGCGCGCTGGATCAACTCACCGGTCTCTATGTGGTCGTGGTACGTGAACGGCATTCTCTGGATGTGGTCATATAGATAGTTGCGCAACCGTCTGGCGACTCCTTCAGCCGTCTGGGCGCTCAGCTTGCCGCTAAGAAAGGAGAGCGAGCCCTCGCCCAACGCTAGAGCCACAAATCCTAGGCTGACCATCAGCAGCGCGCGGCCGAAACTCTTGAGGGCCAGCACGTCGTCTACGAGGTAGCGTAGCAACAGCGCGTTGCCTATCTGCAACAGGGCCGCCACGCCTACGCTGGTCACTGCCCCCAGGTAAAGCCACCGGAAGCCGATCAACGTACGCCACAGTCCTATCAAGCGGTTGTCTGAGATCGTGTTCTTGAGATCGAGTTCGGATTGTTTCGCTAATGCTGTCATGATAGTAAGTCTCCAAAAGCCAAGTTTCAGCCTGCTCATCCGATTGTGTGTCCCAGCAGCATCTCTAGTTCCCCTAGCGACGAAGCTGGATCCACAAACTGCACCGCGTGGATGCCCAGCTCTCGGGCGGAATCCACGTTGCGCAGGATGTCGTCCAAAAAGATCGTCTGCTGGGGATCGACGCCCAGTTGGTCCAGTGTCAGGTGAAAGATGGCCGGGTCGGGCTTGCGCAGACCGACCTGGGCGGAGTTGATGCAGACATCAAACTCGGCGTGCACGTCGAACCCAAGCTTATCGTAAATCACCTGCTCTGCACCGGGAAAGTTGTTGGTCAGCAACCCGGTCTTGTAACGTCCGCGCAGCACCCGGACGGCGGCAGCTACCTCCCGGTTGAATCGGTCATCTGCAAAGAACTCGTTGAGGAAACCCTCCGCTGTCGCCACGTCGGGCAAGTTCAGTCCTTGGGCGATGTGCTCCGTGTATTCCTCGTTGGTGATCGCACCGACCGACAACTGTCGCCACGCATCGCTCCGCCACATCACGGCCGGCAGCGTGTCGGGAGATAGTGCGAGCCGCCGTTCCCACTCGGCGATGGTCGCGCGACTGGGCAGCGCCTCCATCACGCCTCCCCAGTCGAAAACGACGGCCCTTACGTCAGGCACAGGGTTCAGCGGGGGATCTGACACATGTATCCCCAGGCTTTGCAGCTGCCTGTGCAGGAACGGGAGCCCGCGAAACCAGGTGGCCACGAGCCCAGCCCGCCGGGCTGCAGCGACGTTCTCCCGAAAGTCGTCGACAAAGACAGCCTCCTCCGCTGCGATTCCTAGCTGCGCCAACGCCAGCTCAAAAATCGCGGGATCCGGCTTCATCAGTCCCTCTTCACCGGATACGAGAACAAGCTCAAAGGCATCGTCGATGCCCAGTTCCACCAGATGTTGGCGCAGGCCTGCTGGGGCATTGCTGAGCAGAGCCGTGCGGTAGCCCTCGTCCCGCAAGTGGCGGACGAGGGCTACAAAATCCTGATCCAGCCGATCGCCTGCCCAGAAAGCGCGCTGGAACCCGGCCAACTCCTCGTTGTCCAGCCCCAGACGCTGACCCAGGTCCGTCCAGAACTGGATGCTGCTGAGACGACCTAACTGAGCGTCGTCCCACAGTGGGCTTCCGAACACCAAGTCAGACGCGCCGCCCGGTGCCAGGCCGTATCTGGCCTCCAGTTCTCGGCGAGGGGTGGGATCAACAGTGCGCATCAGCACACCACCAAAGTCAAAGATCACCGCCCGGATCTCGCCGTCTGCCGTATTCTCGTTGCTCATCTTACCATCCATAGGTTTGTTCTCCAAGATACCGTCGATTGCCTATTGAGCGCTGATTCCCCTGCCGGCCAGTTGCACAAAGGTTTCTGCCAGTGTTGGTGTGTGACCGTTGGGGCGCGACAAGAGGCCCTTCAGGCCCTCCGGCGTGTCCAGTGCCACGATCTGTCCCTCGTCAAGGATGGCTACACGGTCACACAGCACTTCGGCCTCGCGTGGATCACGCGTGGTCAACAGAACAGTGGCATTGTACATGTCCCGCAGCTCCTGTATACAGCTCCGCACCTCTTGCTGTGCTGCAGCGGGTAATCCTCTGGTTGGTTCGTCCAGCACGAGGAATGCGGGTTGGGTGAGGGACGCGCAGGCAACCGCAACCTTGTGTTGCATACAGGCGCTCATCTCTCCGACTGGGCGGGAGACAGCTTCCTCGTCCAGCCCCATCTGCCTCAGGGTCGTCCAAGCCCGTTCTCTCGCTTCCCCTTCTCCCAAGCTGAAAAGCCTCGCACCGTAAAGCAGGCTCTCCATCGGCGTCAGCCTCTCAAAGAGAGAAACGTCCGCCAAGACCCGGTTGATGAGACGCTTGACCGCCATCTGGTCCTTGAGCACGCCATAGCCGGATATGGTGATGCGGCTATCGTCAGCGAGGAGACGCTCGGCGATGCAGTGTACCAGGGCGGACATATCGGAGCGATCGGTTCCCAGAACGCCAAAGATCTCTTCCTGGCGGACCTCGAACTCTCCGCAGTCCAGCGCCACGGGCGGCTGGTATTCGTCACCGTCCGGCTTCCACTGTTGATAGAGCCCCTCTCTCCCATCGGGCTGTCTATTGAGATTCGATACTTTTAGCGCGATATAGTCCATTGTACCCATCTTTTGCCTCCTTGACCAAACGCCCTGCTGCCAAGAATCACTTTGCCAGTCCTTGCGATCTATTGCGGGTATGGGGAGCTGGCAACACTCCTTATCACACCCTGTTGAGTGATGGGTTATCGTCATCGTTTTCCAGTCCTTTATCCAGGCGTGCCGATCCTTCACATCAAACGCAACAAAACAAGGCCGTGGATAGTGCCCACGGCCTTGGGTGAAAGAAGCAACACGATAAAAAAACAGGCCGTGGGTATCGCAGCGCGCCCCACGGCCTGGATTGACTTATGTCAAGCTCTCAGTAGGCAGGCGCACCGCGACAAGGCAGCGCGAAGACTCCACTATCGCGGAGTTGCGCGGTTGCTGGAATCATATCATTTGCAGTGCGCATGTAATACCTCCCTGTAAGATGGCGCTATTATACCCGGTGTTTTCAGAATGTCAAGTGGACCCTCGCCCTTTTTGAAAAGAGGTACCGAGTCACTAGTCATCGCTTTTATTCCTTTTCACGGCCAGGCCAGCGCTGTCAGCGGGATCGTGCGGGTGAATCGTAAACTGAGTTATGGTCTTTTCACTCCTGTTCTGCTCCGATCCGGGGAACAGGCTCGTCAGTTCCCCAAAGCTGTCCAAAACAGTCACTTGAGCCGTGCTGTTGACCTGCTCCAGTTCCAGTTTCCAGGTATCGGGGTGGGGGATGTAGATGGCGTTGATTCCAGCCTCCACGGCGGGGTTGACGTCGGAGCGTGGGCTGTTGCCGATCATCCATGTCTGTTGTGGTTGTAGTTCGTATCTCGCAACCAAATCCCGGAACACATCGGCGTCCTTCTCGTGCACGATGTGCACCGCTTCGAAGAAATGGGATAGCCCGGATCGGTCCACCTTGCTCTGCTGTACCTCGCGATCTCCCTTTGTCAGCAGCAGCAGTCGGTGGTGAGTGCTCAGGTGAGCCAGGGTCTCCTTCACACCCTCAAGTAGTACCATGGGGTATTCCAGCACCGCCCGGCCGATCTCCCACACCCTATCCAACACCGCGTCCTGGACAAGCTGGCCGTGGTTCTCACACAGGCGCTGATAGGCGATAGCCAGGCTGCGCGCGAATTCCTCCGGTGCGTATCCCACCACTGGGATGCGCTCTCGCTCCACCTTTTCGATGGTATGTTTCGTCGCCTCCCGTTCAAAGCCCTGGGCGGCCATCAGCTCTACAAAGTCAGCTATACACTGCTCGTAGAAGATGTTGTTTTCCCACAAGGTGTCGTCAGCGTCGAGAAAAAGCGTTATCTGCTTCACTTCCTCTTCCTTACTTCCGCAGCCGGGCAGATTGTATCCCGGTCGAGAGGGTTGTCAAGTACGGTTGAAACGATATAATTGCCACACGATTTGTGCAGGAGGAACGTGCATGGTGCAGTACGATACGCCGATCAATGCCAATGATGCCAGTTTCGACCGGGTGGTGTTGAAACCCTTCACATCCCTTGAGCTTCCGGTCGTGGCTGTCTTTTGGTCTCCCGACGAGACGCCCCGGCAGCAGCTCAACGACGTGCTGGATCAAACGGCCAAGGCATACGCAGGCGAGGTGCTGGTGGTAAAGCTAGACGTGGCCGATGCTCCCCAGGCGCGCTCACGCTACAAGGTGGGGGCGCTGCCAGAGTTTCTCTTCTTTAGGCAGGGGGAGTTGGTCGCCCGGGCCAGGGGGATGCCCACCGCAGAGATGTTGCGCCCATGGGTTGAGTATCTCCTCCGACGGGGACCACAGCCCGTCTCTCACAAACGTCCAGAAGACAAAGCGTCGGCGGGAGACCAGCATCCTCTGGCTGTGACGGACGCTGACTTTGAGCGCGTCGTGCTGGGCGCGAGCGTGCCGGCTTTGGTGGACTTTTGGGCGGCGTGGTGCGGGCCGTGTCGTATGGTAGCGCCGATCGTTGAGCAGTTGGCGCAGGAGTACGTTGGGCGGGCAGTGATCGTCAAGCTGGATGTGGATGCCAATCCAGTGACTGCCCAGCGATACGGGGTGATGAGTATTCCGACGCTGATCCTGTTTCGTAACGGGCAGGAGGCGGATCGCGTGGTCGGGTCCCAACCGATCCACGTGTTACGTCAGAAGCTGGAGGCACTGTTATGATGGATTATCTGCAGGCTAACTGGGCCAGCTTGGCCCTGCTGACCGCTATTCTGATCCTGTTCCTGGCGCTGCGCAACCGGGCCACGCGCATAACGACGCTGAATGAGGTGATGGGGCAAGGTGTACCCATCATCGTTGAGGTATTCAGCAATACCTGACCGCCGTGCCTGATGGCCAAGCCCATCGTGGATGGGCTGGAACGGGAACTGGAGGGACAGGCGCAGGTGGTA
>CAYUIS010000120.1:0-16337 GCA_964444825.1 uncultured Anaerolineales bacterium
CTGCTTTCAGGGAACGAGGCCATCGCACTGGGCGCGTGGGAGGCGGGGGTGCGCTACGCCGCCGCGTACCCCGGCACGCCTAGCACCGAGATTCTGCCTGCGCTGGCTCAGTATGCTGGCGTGTGTGCCGAGTGGGCATCCAATGAGAAGGTCGCCCTGGACGCTGCTGCCGGGGCCTCTTTTGCTGGCGCGCGCGCGCTGGCGGCCATGAAGCACGTGGGGGTAAACGTTGCCTCCGATAGCCTGATGACCCTCTCCTATACCGGTGTGGGGGCGGGGTTGGTATTGGTCAGCGCTGACGACCCCGGTGCTTTCAGTTCTCAGAATGAGCAGGACAACCGTCACTATGCCCGCTTTGGCAAGTTCCCCTGCCTGGAGCCGTCTGACAGCCAAGAGGCAAAGGATTTCACCCGCTTGGCCTTCGATCTGGGCGAGCAGTTCGATACACCGGTGATGCTGCGTTCGACTACACGCCTTTCCCATTCAAAGAGCGCAGTGACGGTGGAAAAACCCGCCGAGCCAAGGGTGCTCGATCCTTTGCCACGTTTCGAGCGCCATCCGCACAAGTACGTCATGATCCCGGCCTTTGCCCGGCTGCGACACCCAGAGGTTGAAGCTCGGGTGCGGGCGATCGCCGAGTACGCCGAGAGCTGTGCACTGAACCGGGTCGAGTGGGGAAACAGGCGCGTCGGCGTTATCACCAGCGGGGTGGCCTACCAATATGCGCGGGAGGTGTTTGCTGGCTTCTCGTTCCTAAAACTGGGTATGACCTACCCTCTGCCAAAGCAATTGATCTGCGACTTTGCCGCCGAGGTCGACGCTCTTTTTGTCGTTGAGGAGCTAGATCCGTTCGTCGAGGAATACGTGCGCGGGCTAGGGTTTGAGGTTGCCGGTAAAGAGTTCTTTCCCTCAACAGGCGAGCTGTCGCTGGCCCTGGTGAGGGCGGGTGCGCTGAAGGCGGGGTTGCCCATTCGGGAACGAGGGCAGGTCACGGGTGTCGAGTCCGAGGACAAGTCTGAGGGGGGATCTGGGGCCACGAAGCTGGATCTCCCGTCGCGTCCTCCTGCGCTGTGTCCTGGCTGTCCCCATCGCTCCGTCTACTTTAACCTGCGGAAACTCAAGATGCTGGTTGCAGGCGATATTGGCTGTTATGCCATCGGCGTTTTGCCTCCTTTTGAGAAGATGGATATGCTGATCTCGATGGGGGCGAGCATCGGGATGGCCCATGGAGCCAAGCAGGCCGGTTGTCCTGACAATATCGTCGCTACCATCGGCGACTCTACTTTCTTTCACGCCGGCCTGCCCGAGTTGGCCAGTACGATCTACAACCAGGGCGTCGTCTGTACAATGATCCTGGACAATGGCACGACGGCGATGACGGGTGGACAGGACAACCCTGCGACTGGCGTCACGTTGCAGGGCCAGACAACGCACGCGATCGACATCGAGGCGACCGTACGGGCGATGGGCGTGGGAGACGTGTGGGTCGTGAATGGTCTGGATGTCAAAGGAGTCGAGACCGCCATCCGGGAGGCCACAGCCATAGAGGATCGGCCCACCGTCATTATCGTCAACGGAGCCTGTGTCTTTACAAGGCAGTTCCGGCGACGACCGGTCGTCGCCGTCGATCCTGATACCTGCAATGGGTGCGGCTTTTGCTTCCGTGTTGGCTGTCCATCCATCCTCAAGTCGGACCAGATCGGTGAGAAAACAAAACGTCCCAAGGCACAGATCGACCCGCTTTTGTGCACGGGTTGCACCGTCTGTCTGCAGATCTGCCCGCGTAAGGCCATCTACCGGACCGAGGGGGAGGCGTGAGATGCACCAATCCATCAACTTTCTGTTTGTGGGCGTCGGTGGCCAAGGTATCCTGACCGCCTCCGACATTGCTGCTGAGGTGGGTCTGGAGGCGGGATACGATGCCAAAAAGTCCGAGGTGCACGGCTTCTCTCAGCGCGGCGGCGTGGTCGAGAGCCACGTGCGCTGGGGCGATGACGTAGCATCTCCGCTAGCAGAGAAGGGGACGGTGGACTACCTGGTTGCCACCGAGATACTCGAGGTCGCGCGATGGATAGAGTGGCTCCGCTCTAGCGGGGCAGCGTTCGTCAACCGCCAGCACATTGCGCCGATGTCGGTCACGGTCGGAACAGCGGTCTACCCGTCAGATGAGGACATTCTGACTGTTGTGCACGCCCGCAGCGATGACGTGACGATCGTTGAAGGGCTGGCCATAGCTGAACGGCTTGGAAATCCCCGCCTGGCCAACACGGTCCTGCTGGGCACACTCTCAACGCGACTGGACGTGTCGCCGGAGACGTGGCTGACGGTCATCGAGCGGCGGGTCCCGCCCAGATATGTCGAACAAAACCGCGAGGCGTTCTGGGAAGGACGGCGCGCGGCAGGCAACGATTGAATCACGGGGACTCTTTTAGCAGCAAGAGCGCGCCGATCTGTCCCTGACGCGCGGACAACCGACGAGAGAATCAGCGTTCGTCGGCCTCTATCTGGTTTCAGAATCTCGATCCGGTCAGAACAGACTTCAGTTGGCGGCTCCAACGGGGAGCGATCGTCTGTGCCAGTCCCAGCCCGGCCACCGTTCCAAATGCGGCCAGGTACAGGACCGCAAAGGGGATCACCCCATAGTTGCCGGTGGTGTATGCCACCGTGGCCGTGATCAAGGCATAGAGGGTCAACAGCGTCTCGCCAATGACGCTGCTATCAGCACTGAGTCGGTAGCTGCTGTCGGTCCAGCCGCCTTTGCGCCCCACAAGCCGGAACTTGGGTGTGCGGGCAAAGGTGCCGCCCCAGTGAGTCAACCCCCGCCATATGGCCTGCGTGTTGGACCAGGCGGTGCCAATCCCGATCAGTATCAGGAATGGCAAGGCCCGCAGCCTCCGTCCCCAGTCAGGATACAGCTCTTGCTGAGAGATAGCGTAGACCAGGGGTGGCCCCAGGCACATCAGGCCCAAGCCGCTGAGCGACAGTTGTCTCGAATCGGGTAAAAGCAACAGCGGAAGAGAGACCGCCAGAAGCATTACCATCAGCCCGTGGGCCAGATAGCTGCTCAAGTGCACCAGGGCCATCGCTTTTTGCCCTGGTCTCAGCCGCCGGCTGCACAGGATCGGCCCGACCAGTTTGCGCAGCGTCTGTACCGATCCCTGCGCCCAACGGGACTGTTGCCGTTTGAACGCCGTGATCTGGGGGGGCAGTTCGGCTGGCGCATCCACTGTCGAGACGTAAAGACACTCCCACCCGGCCAACTGTGCCCGATAGCTCAGATCCAGGTCTTCACACAGGGTGTCAGCTTGCCAGCCACCGGACTCCTCAATGCAGCGCCGCCGCCATACGCCTCCCGCTCCGTTAAAACTCATCAACAGCCCGGAGCGACTGCGCCCGCCCTGTTCGACGACAAAGTGACCATCCAGCGCCAGAGCTTGGGCCCGGGTCAGGGGAGAATAGTCGGCGTTAAGGTATGACCAGCGTGTTTGCACCATGCCCAGTCTATGGTTGGGCAGGAAATAAGGGATTGTCCGAAGTAAAAAGTCGGGATGTGGACAAAAGTCGGCATCAAAGACGGCCACGTACTCACCGCTGGCGCGAGACAGGCCCCATGCCAATGCCCCAGCCTTGAAGCCGTCTCGATCCGGTCGGCGCAGGACCGTGACGTTCACGCCGCGCTGTCGGTGGATCGCGGCTCGAACCTGGGCAAGGCCGGTTGTCTCATCGGTTGAGTCATCCAGAATCTGGATCTCGATCCGGTCGTGGGGATAGTTGAGGGCTGCCATCGCGTCTATCGCCCGCTCGACGACGTGGAGTTCGTTGTACACCGGCACTTGGACGGTCACCGGTGGTAGGGAATCCCAGTCAGAGGTAGGGGGAGCAGCAACGGCACGCCGACGGCGAAGGTAGAGTGCTGTCAGGACAAAGGCATGCAGCCCATAGATCGCCAGCCAAAGGACGATCAGGGCATGGATAAACGCCAGGAACCTCACTTTATTCCCAGCAATTCGTACGCCGTAATCGGCTCGTTGAAGCCCTTTATCTCTGTAGGGGGAAGTGCACGGGCCTCGACGTGGTCTCGTACACGTGCATAGGTCGTTTGTGAGAGCAGGATCTGACCTGGTCCTGCAACGGACTGCAGACGAGCCGCCAGATTCACGCTGGAACCGATGGCCGTATAGTTCATTTGCTGGTCGGTGCCGATATTGCCGACCACTGCGTCACCGACGTTGATGCCGACCCCGTAGGATAATCGGGAATCTGAGGGCATTCTCTGATGAAGCTGAGTCACTCCCTCCTGAATCTTGAGCGCTGCCCGCATAGCGCGCAGAATGTGGTCCGGTTGAAGCAGGGGCGCGTTAAAGATGGCGACCACACAGTCTCCCAGGATCTTGTCGAGGGTGCCATCCTCCTCCAGTATGGCCTGGGCGCCCACGTCAAGATACTGGTTGAGTATCTCCACCAGTGCTTCTGGACCTCGCCGCCGACTAAAATCGGAAAAGCCCCGGATGTCAGCAAACAGGCTCGTGATCTCCTGTCGCTGTCCCCCCAGCTTCAATTTGCTAGGGTCGCGGGGCAGGCGCTCGATGACGGCTGGTGAGAGATAACGCTGGAACATCTGGTAGCGTGCTTCCAGTTGCCGTTGCTCTGTGAGGTCGTCCATCACGATAGCGACGCCCTGCATGACCTCATCGGCGTCCTTTAGCGGGGAGAGACTGGTGCGCAGGATGACCTGACCGCGCCCCGGGAGTGTCAGGTCTCTCTCATACTCCACCACCGGTTCGCCGGACGTTCTGACCTGTTCAACCAGCGGGCGAAGCTCGTTATCCAGTGCAGGGAGGGCTTCGGTGAAACGCGAACCACCTGCTCGTATCGCTGATACCCGCAGGATACGCTCGGCAGCGCGATTAAAGAGCGTGATCTGGTCCTGAATGTCGGTAGTGATGACGCCACTGGTGATGGAGGCAAAGACATTGTCCATCAATCGCTTCGCATTGGAGACGCTCTCGAACAGGCGGGCATTCTCGATGGCGATGGCCGCCTGTCCAGCGAAGGCAGCGAGCAGGTCACGATCGGTGTTAGAAAAGAGCCCGGTGAGGATACGGTTGTCGGCGTAGATCACCCCGGTGGATCGACCACGGTATCTAAGCGGCGCACACAGGATGGAGCGCAGGTTGTAGCCGATGACGCTCTCCTGTGCTTTGAACCGTGGATCCATCTGTGCGTTGGTGGTGACGATGGGCTCTCCGGTATCAGCCACCTGCGTGACGATGCTACGACTGATCTCAAACGAGGATGAGGCGATCGTCTCGCGGTCCATGTTGCGGGCGGCACGGAACTCCAGTTCGCCCGTGTCTGGATCTATGAGCATTAGGAAGGAACGTTCGGCGCCCGTCAGGTGGATGATCTGGTCCATCACCTCGTTGAGGACCACCGACAGATCGAGGGAGGACCCGATGACGGAGCTTATCTCTGATAGGGCCTCCAGCTCGTCCCGTTCGAATGCCTGGGTATCCAACTCCCGTTCCAGGTTCAGCAGGATATTCTGAAGAGCGAGGGTCTGCTGAGAGAGCTCTGCTGCCAGCATGTCGGCCCCACGATGCCGCGCGGCGATGTGGGTGATGCTGTTCAATCCCTCGCGAAGAGCGGTGATGTTGCTTCGTCCTGATGTTCTTGTCTGGGCAGAATCTCGTGTCATCTTGTTGCTACCACTGTTTGGGTAATGGGTTAAGGGCTATTATACCGCACATCTCTTGTGCAAGCAATAATACCTGGTGTGGATTTGCTCCTCACTCCCATCCTGGTATAATGCTCGCGTTTGGCCGATCGGTAGGAGTTGTGGTTATGACGGAGTGGAAGATCAAGACAGGGTTAGGTTTGGGCGGAGGAATCGCCCTCATGGTTGCCATCATCCTGATCGATGCCAACCTGATCTGGGTTGCCACCAACCGGCCAATCATGATTGGGACGTTCGTTATCGGCCTGGCTGTATTGACCAGCCTGGGACTGTTGAGCCTCATCGTCTACTGGATCTATGGGTTAATCCGCTCGGGTTATCTGCTTGACCGCAACGCCTTGATCATCCGCTGGGGACCCACGGAGCAGACCATTCCCACAGGCCAGATTGAGCGTGTGTTCAGCGGCGAAGAAGTCGAAGGACGCATCCGGTTTTCTGGGGCAATATGGCCTGGACATTGTGTTGGTTACGGAGAGGTGCCCGATGTAGGCCTCACCGCCTTTTATGCCACCGTCCCGCCCCGGCACCAAATCTATGTCGTCACCCCCGGTATCACCTACGGCATCTCCCCGGCCAATCCGGCGGCCTTTGTCGAATCACTCCACAAGCGGCTGGAGATGGGGCCTACTCAGACTGTGAAGCAATCGTCTCAGCGCCCGGCCTTTCTGGAGTGGACAGTTTGGCAAGATCGACTGAGCCTGGTCCTGCTGGCGATCGGGTGCCTGGCTGCTGTGGCGTTGGTCGGATTGCTGTGTTTTTGGTTTCCCAGGCTGCCATACAAGGTGCCGCTGCATTTTGATGCGGCCGGCAATCCCGATCGGCTCGAGGTTCGCAGCGAGATATTTATCATTCCCCTTATCGGTCTGCTGACGCTACTGTTCAACGGTGTGCTCGGCGGGCTGACGTACCGGCGCGAGCGTATGGCCAGCTATCTCCTATGGGGCGGCTCGATTCTTATTCAAGTGCTGCTTTGGACAGCCGTCATCGGTATCCTGGGTTGGGTGTGACAACCCCATATGCCTGGATCACTCAACCTCTTTGAACTCTTTGGCGGATTGCTCTTTTCACTCCTCATCGGAGTGATGGGCTACCGGCGAGGGGCCCTGAGCAGAAGTGGTGTCCTGGGGGCTCTACTAACGGGCACGCTCATCTTTGGGCTAGGGGGATGGGAATGGGGTATCCTCCTGGTGGCCTTTTTTGTTTCCTCCAGTGCGCTCTCCTTCTATCAGGCTCGGGAAAAGGAGGGACTGGCCGAAAAGTTCGCCAAGGGACACCAGCGGGATCTGGGCCAAGCCCTGGCTAACGGCGGGGCAGCAGCCCTGCTGGCTATTTTCCACGCTTTGCGTCCTCATCCAATGTGGTTTTTTTCCTGTGCTGGAGCGATGGCGGCCGTCAACGCCGATACCTGGGCGACCGAGTTGGGGGTGCTGAGCCCATATCTGCCGCGGCTGATCACCACCGGAAGACGGGTCGAGGTGGGTGCCTCGGGAGGCGTCACGAGGTTGGGTACCGGAGCGTCGCTGGGGGGCGCGCTCTTTATCGGTCTGCTGGGAGGACTGGGAGGGCTGGTCACACGTCGGGACTGGGGATATGCCGGTGGGTTGGTACTGGCCGCTACTGCAGGTGGTCTCCTCGGGTCATTGTTTGACAGCTTCCTGGGGGCAACGGCGCAGGCCATGTACTGGTGCGATAACTGCCAGAAGGAGACCGAGCGCCAGGTGCACCGCTGCGGGACGGAGACGCGGCGGCTGAGGGGCTGGCGTTGGTTGGGCAACGACTGGGTGAACTTCTTGGCGTCGGCCTTTGGCGCCCTGGTTGCGGCGGGGATTGGCTCTTGGTTTCTGTAGCGTGATTCTGGGACTCTTCCAAGCTCAACGAGATCTCTAGTCACGCCACCTGCATGGTTGTACGTCCTATGGGTGTAAACAAGCCGGATCGCCTCCTGATCATCGACATTGACGGGCTGCGGCGCGACGTCTTTCGCACGGCGCTGGAGAATGGCGAACTCCTGAACGTCGAGCGGATCGTCGGGGGGCGGGAAGGAGAGCGGGCTTGCCACGTGGACGCCCTCAGCACTGCGCCTTCGATCACTTTTGCGGCCCAGGCCTCCATCTTTACCGGGCAGCATCCCGGCGCGCACGGCATCGCTGGCAACGAGAGTTTCGACCGGCTGGGCCGCATCTCTGGCGGTCGGCCACGCCACTTTGGTTTTGACGTTGGTTACACCCTGGCCGTCGATGACGCGGTGGGTGTCTTTACCGATGGCCTGGCCTCCCAATTGCTCGACCCCGATACACCCACGCTCTACGAGGTGGTGTCCGCCCACGGTCTGACCTCTGCCGTGGCGTATCATATGTACGCCCGTGGCGCAGATGATTGGTTAGCGCCCAGCATCGTCGATATCGCCCGCTTCACCAAGGGCAAGGGCTCACTGGGGCTGGAGGCGGGCGAGTACGACTCCGGCATGCTCGACCGCCTGATCGATCATCTGGATGGGGGGAACCGCCCGGACGTGTTGACGGCCTACTTTATGGGGCTCGATCACCACAGCCACCTTCACGGCCCGTCGAGCCAGCGGGCCTATCTGTGCGACGTGATCGATCCGCAGATAGGGCGGCTGCTTGACGCGCTGGCGAGGCACGGTCTGATGGCGGGCGGACTCGTCGTGTTGGTGAGCGATCATGGCCAGATCGAGGTTGTGCCCGACGATCGGCACGCGATCCGCCTGGGATTTCCCTTCGACCGGGAATTGGGCCACCTCTTTGCGGCCCTCGGTCTCGACGTCCACGACGTCCCGGGCGAGGACCCGGCCTGCGATGCGGTGATGGGCATCAATGGCGGGCTGGCCCACGTCTACCTCCAGCATCGGGCCGGTCGCTGGGCCGACCCACCCCGCTACCGGGAGGACATCCTGCCGGTGGCCGAGGCGTTTTACCAGATGAGCGCGACTGGAAGGTATGAGGATGAACTGCGGGATAGCTTGGAGCTGATCCTGGTGCGGGATGCAGAGCATGAGGGATGGCAAGCAGCGTATGACGTTTACGTGGGCCAGAGCCGGGCGGTGCCCTTTGCCGATTTCCTGCGGACGCATCCCGAACTCGACTATGCGGATGCGGTCAACCGTATCCGGCTGGCGGCCGGGGTGATGACGGGAGATTTGATCCTGGTCGCCAATGGGAGCGAGGGGTTCTATTTCTCTGCGCCCATCAGCGGCGTGCACGGCGGCCTCTACCGCGGCGAGTCGGACGTGGTGCTGACCTTTGCCTATCCCAATGGCTCCCCCGACGATGTGGCGTGGCTGCGGGAGACGGTCGGCGGTGTCGTTGCCGACCGGTGCACGGATGAGGGGGACCGGGAGCCCAGCGTGGCCGACATGGTACCTGCTGCCCTGGCGCTGCTGGGAAACCACTCAAGGTCGCTATCTTGATCTGAGGAGAGATGTGCATGTCTTTTTTCACCGTGAGCGAACTGCCCGGGACCGAGATGCTGCCGGGTATCGTGCGCCGGGCGGTCCACCTGGAGCACACGATGATGACGTTTTTCAACTTTGAGCCGGGGAGCGTCGTCCCGGAGCACGACCATCCTCACGAGCAGATCACGTACGTTGTCCAGGGAGGGATGGCGTTTACGCTGGGCGGCGAGACGCGCACTCTCCGGGCGGGCGAGGGTGTTTGCTGTCCGCCGGGTGTGAGCCACAGGGCCGTGATTCTCGACGAGCCCACCATCGCCCTCGACGCCTGGTATCCGGTGCGTGAGGAGTACGTGTAGCGGCTTCACATGCACGCGTTGGAACGTCAAAGCGGTTGCGGGCGCCCCCTGCTCTTGATCTTTATCGGGCTGCTTGGGCTGTGTGTTTTCGGGGGGATATTTCTCTGGGAGAGCCAACTCAAGGGCTTCCTTCCCCGTCCGCTGCCGGTATTCCCGACCGTGTCCTCATACGCGCCGTGGCCGGCGCCACCGGTAGCCACGACGTTTGACTATCCCCTGCTGCCTGCCAATGACTATGGTCCGCTGGCCATCACCCGCTACGGCCTGCAGAACCCGGCTCAGGGGGATCGCTCCAACTGTTTCCGGGATGCCAGCGGGGGAACCGTGCCCTTCAGCCAGCTCTACCACGCCGGCGTGGACCTTTTCGGACTGAACAGTGTGGGACAGGTCGGATGGGGGCTGGCCAAGAACGCCCCGGTGCACGCCGTAGCCGATGGTGTAACGGTCTTTATTATGGATGCTGGTGCCGAAGGCCAGGTCGTGGGCGTTGGGCACCGTCTGGCCAACGGCAGTGACGTATACTCGGTCTACTGGCACGTGGGCCACGTCCAGGTCGAGCCCGGTCAGCCGGTTTCGCAAGGGCAGGTGATCGCTGCCCTCCACGATATGGGCCTCAACAGCCACCTGCATTGGGAGATGCGTACCTTCCTCGATGGGTCGAACCTGTTCCCGCCGGGGACGGCAGGGGCGCGGGGCAACTGCAATCGCCAGATCGCGGGCGTAGGCTATACCTGGGACGACAACCCGGCCCGCGCCCATCCCAGCTATTATGGCTACCTGGATCCGACCGGTTTCGTCGAGAGCCACCGGTAGTGGGACTGCGGGCCATTCCACAGCCGCGATTCACTCGCGGCGCGGCCCAGAATTGACGCAGCCTGTGATGTGTGGTAACATAACCATGTTGTAACCTACGTGTTTTTCCCCAGTCCTCGCCACGCCGCGGGGCTAAACAAATGTGATAGGAGGGGTACATCCGACATCGATACCGACTGTTCATAGCAGGAACGATCGGTTATTTTGTCGTATGGCCAATTCGTGTATCGCACAGATAGGAGCCGACAATGAGAAACTCAAAAACGGGTCGATCGAACCAGGGACTGGTTGTCGCGCGGTTGGGGATCGCCGTCTTTTTGGCTTTGGCGTTCCTCGTCGTTCTCTTGCGGACCGGCGTCAGTCGTGCCGCCACCATTTCGCCAGCACCTGTTGAGCAGAGGAGCAGAGCGCCGGCCAGCAGTTCTGTGATCACCATTGGTGTGGCCGCCGCCCTCAGCGGTCCGATTCCTGAGCTAGGCTGGCAGGAAGCCAATGCCGTCCAACTCGCCGTCGATCAGATCAACACGGCAGGTGGGATCGAGATCGGTGGCACTACCTATACCGTGACAACGATCCTGGTGGATAGCGCGTGTGATGGCACAGAGGCCATCACCGCTGCCAATACGTTGCTGGACGCGGGCGCTGTAGCCGTCGTAGGACATACGTGTAGCAACGCTAGCTTGTCGGCGCAGCCACTCTACGAGGCGGCCGGCGTGCCAATGGTGTCCCCGTCATCATCGGCGCCAGCGCTGACCGAAGGGGGGTATACCACCACCTTTCGGGTCACCAGTCGGGACGACGCCGAGGCCATCCTATTGGCTACGTACCTCCACGACGCGCTCGGAGTAACCCGGGCGTCCATCGTCGAGTGGGGTGGCTTCGAGTGGGCATCCGGTGCCTTCTCGGCCACGTTCATCGACCTGGGAGGGACCATCACCAGCCGGCATACAGTCAGTACCACGGATGACTATACCCTGACGTTAGCTGCCATCCAGGCTGAGAGTCCTGGCGCCATCTATTATGTCAATAACGACGCCAATGCCGCTGGTCTCTTAAGTCGGCTGGCCCAGGAACGTGGTATGGGTGATGTTGTTTTCGGCTGGGATGCTTGGGATGGTTTGGGGGACAATGCCTTTGAGGTATATGCCGCAGTGGCAGGATCGGCGGCCGAAGGCGACTATGCCGCACTGCTGAACCAGCGCACAGAGGACATGCCGGGCTATGCCAGTCTCAATGCTGACTATCGGGCGGCTGGCTTTTCCAACCATGGGGCCGAGGCAGGCCCATTTGGTGCTTTCGCTTACGACGCGGCGCGAATTGTCATCGCTGCGATGGATCGCGCCATCAGCATCGATACCGTCGCTATACGCGACGAGATCGCGGCTATGAGCGACCATTATGGGGTTGTGGGTACCTATCAGGGCTTCGATGCCCAGGGGGATGTCATGCCTCAGTGGCCTTGGCTGCAGCGCTATCAGGATGGTCACTGGACAAAGGTAAATCCGCGCTCACCCGTCACGCTGTACGTGAATGGAGCCACTGGCAGTGACATGGATAACGACTGTCGGATCCCCACCGCGCCGTGTGAGACGATCGCCCGAGCGGTGGGCTGGGCCGATCCGGGAGATACGGTCCTCGTCGCAGAAGGAACGTACGTCGAGAACCTTTCCATTGCCGATCCCATCACGCTCACCGGCGGCTACATTGCCGCTGGCACGTTCTGGTTGCCCGGAGGAGAGACCGTGATTGACGGCTCCAGTAGCCAGACGTTGGTGGGGGATTGGGATGGTAGCGCCGTGCACAAACCGGCCGTAATCAGCGACGGTGCCGAGTACAAGATGTGGTTCGATGGCATCAATCTGTTAGGTGAGGTTCAGGTCGGCCAGGCTACGTCGGGCGACGGCATCTCGTGGGCCAAACATTCCACCCCCGTATTGACAGGCACCGTCGGCCGGTGGCGCGGACAGCCTGGGGAGCGCGCGCCGTTTGCCCTGAAGGAAGGCGGCGTCTACAAGATGTGGTACGAAGAAATAGATGGTGAGGTGCGCCAATTGGGGTACGCTACCAGCACCAATGGGATAGACTGGAGC
Organism: uncultured Anaerolineales bacterium; assembly: GCA_964444825.1. GTDB lineage: Bacteria > Chloroflexota > Anaerolineae > B4-G1 > B4-G1 > CAYUIS01. The sequence goes on from CAYUIS010000120.1 coordinate 12,409, forward strand.
ATGTATCACGGCAATCCGGTCCTCCAGGCCGGTCCTGAGAGTTACGATCAAGAGGTGGCAGGCCACGGCAGCGTACTCTACGAGGGGGGTACCTACAAGCTGTGGTACCACGCTATCGGCGACCAGGGAGCCATCATCGCCTACGCGACTTCTTCCGACGGTGTAACCTGGACAAAGCAGGGACCGGTATTGCTGCCCGATCCCGGCAGTTGGGACGATACGGACCTCTGGGGCCCTAGTGTGCTCAAGCTAGGCGGCACGTACTGGATGTGGTACGCGGCCGCGAGCTCACAGGGAGCACCGGCGATTGGCGTCGTCACCAGCACCGACGGCGTCGCCTGGACCCGCTTTCTCCCCGGACCTGTCATCACTGAGGAGACTCCAATTAGCGACCCGCACGTGATCAGCGATAGCACTAAGCTCAAGATGTGGTACCAAGACTTTGAGCAAGGGGTGATCAACTATGCCGAGTCGGACGATGGTATCTCGTGGAACACATCTCCCGGCAGTCCGGTACTGATACCCGGCACGCCCGGCCAGTGGGGTGACCCGGTGGTGCGCTTTGAGCCGGGCAGCGACGGCGCGGTGTTGGATGGGTTCACCGTCACCGGGGGTGATGCACAAGATGGCGGCGGTGTGTATATCCAGGGCGTCTCGGTCAGCATCGCCAACTCGACGATTGCCGGCAATGTGGCCGATCACGGCGGCGGGGGCATCATGGTTGACGGTTATGCCCAAGCACAGATCGTCAACGTGGTCGTCGAGCACAACGACGCCGACTACGGTGGGGGCATCGCGGTCCGCAGCGGCTCGTCGGCCTTTATCAGCGCCACACGCGTCATCAGTAACACCGCCAGCGAGGGTGGTGCAGGCGTCGGTATCTGGAATCAGGAACCGGTCGTCGTGATGGCGGATACAGTCATCAGTGACAACTATGGCCCTGGCGGCGGGGTGGCTATGTGGGAGCCAGGAGGGGCTTTTACCGGCACCAACCTGCTCATCGCAGATAACCGCAGTGACTATGGTACGGCCGGCATTGGCCTGGTGGGAGGGGAGATTGGCGGACGTTTGACGAACGTGACTGTGGCGGGCAACAGATCTGCTACTGATTTTGACGGTGCATCGATCGAGGGCGCGGCAGATGGTTTCTCCATTACCAACAGCATATTCTGGGGCAACGATACAGGTAATGATAACCTAGGAGGGAGCAATCTCGACGTGAGCTACTCCGATGTCGGGGATGGGTGGCCAGGTATAGGTAACATATCCGTCGATCCGCAGTTCGTAGACGGGGCCAGCGGTGACTATCACCTACGGGCGGGCTCACCCTGCATCGACAAGGGCACGCCAGACGGTGCGCCCGCGTATGACATCGAGGGCATTCCGCGCACCGGCAAGCCAGATATGGGCGCCTACGAGTGGGTACCTGCTGGCCCGGTGGACACTTACGAGCCCAATGATACCTGGCCAGAGGCTGCTTCGATCGACGCTGGGCCGACGTATGAGAGCTACATCAGTCACTGGCGCGATCTGGACTGGTACAAGCTGGCGGTAGGCAGCGCGCAGCTCATCACCGTCAGCCTGACCAATCTGCCAGCCGACTATGACTTGGTGCTCTTCAGCAACCTCTATCCTCCTATGGAAGGGGGGGAAACTGACGTCTTGGGCGAGCTCCAGGACGCGACGGAGGTGAACGCTGCCGGCCAGTTGACGGCTATCGGGCAACTCACCGCCATTGGCCAGTTGACGGCGATTGGCCAATTGACGGCCATCGGGCAGTTGACGGCCATCGGCCAGTTGACGGCGATATCCGCTCTGCCCGGTATGGACAGCGAGCAAGCGGTGACCAAAATGCGCGCGCCGGGCACGCTGTATGTCCTGGTGGTTCCGAGCAACGGAGCGTTCAGTGGTTCTCCCTACCACCTGACCATTGAGACAGGACCACTGCCCAACGTGAGCTCTTGCGACAATGTGTTCCCCTACGCCCCTGGCGCGCCAGCCTCTGTGTACACGGGCACCTACACGATCGTCGGGGGAACCGCCTACTATGCCAATCCCCTGTCCCTCATCCTGGTCAACAAGCAGCGGCTGGATCGGGCCTACGGCAGCGCCGAGACGGCCAGCATGATGGCGGCGCTTGCCGATCTGGCCGATGACGTTGACGTCAAAGGTATCGTGATCCCGGTGGAGAACAACGAGATGGTGAGCTCGACCTACGCCCTGTGGGACGTGGGCAACGGGTGCGATCCGTTGATGGCCAACCGGGTGGCGGAGGCGATCAAGGAGGAGATCGTCGCGCCCTATTACCGGGTCTACTCCCCCACCCTCAAGTACCTGGTGGTCGTGGGCGACGACCTGATGCTGCCTTTCTATCGGGTCCCGGACGACGCGACCATCGCCAACGAGTCGGTCTACGCGGGGCCCTCGCAGGTGACGGCGGACACGTCGACCTACGCCGCCCTCGACCTGGCCTACATCACCACGGACGATTTCTACGCCGACGTACGCAGGCCGCTACGCTGGCGCGGACGGGAGCTGTTCGTGCCCGATCTGTCTATCGGGCGGTTGGTGGAGCGGCCAGCGGAGATCGAAGGGCTGATCGCGGCCTTCCAGGCCCATGATACCCTGACGCCGACGGCCGCCTTTGTGGGGGGCTATGATTTCCTGACCGACAGCGCCGAGGCAATCAGTGAGACGCTGAGCGGCGAGGTGGTAACGCTGACGACGCTGATCAACGATGAGTGGCAGGCATCACAACTGGCCAGCAAGTGGCTGAACACGCCCAACGATTTAGCGTCGGTGAACGCTCATTTTGACCACTGGCAGGCCATCCCGGCCGACAAGGCCAGCCCGCCGCTGGGGACGGACGCCATCGCTGCCGCAACGAGGGATATGAGCGGGACGGTCAACTTCTCGATGGGGTGCCACTCTGGCCTGAACGTGCACGACGAGCACGCGCTGGGCGGGGAGCCGTTGGACTTTGCGCAGGCGCTGGCGCAGCAGGGGGCATGGTGGATCGGGAACACCGGCTATGGGTATGGGATGGATGACTCGATCGCCTACACCGAGCAGTTGATGTACCTATTCACGCGGCGGCTGGCAGGGGAAGAGATGGTGGGACCGCGGGTGGCGGTTGGGGAGGCGCTGCGGTGGGCAAAGCAGCGCTACCTGGGCAGTGTGCCCAGCGGCGGGTTTGGGACATATGACGAGAAGGCGATGGTCGAGGCCACGCTGTATGGGCTGCCGATGGTCAAGGTCGCTATGGGTGGCTCCCAAATGACAGACGGCAGACCTCAAATGCCAGATCTGAGTGCGAACGGAGATGTGACGGCGACGGTGACATTTGCCCCAACCTTCAAATTGGAAATGGGCGCGGCGGAGGGAAACTACTATGCCATCGATCGGGAGGTGCAGGCAAGTCCTGGGCGACCGGTGCAGCCGCGGACAAGCCAAGTCATGCCGGATAAGTCGGCCTTCGACCTGGCACCGCACGGCGCGTTGCTGATCAGCGCCACCTCGACGCTGACGGAGGGATTCAACCCGTTGATCTCCCGTCCGGTGGCCGACACAAAGCTGGGCGAGCCGTCATTCGCTGCGGAGGGGTGGTTCCCGGCGCAGATGTGGGCGCTGAACCGGCTGGGGGATGAGAATCGGCTGGTGGTGGTGCCGACCCAGTTCCGAGGGAACGAGGCCAGCGGCAGACTGCGGCGCTTCACAGAGCTGGCGTTCGAGGTGTACTACACGGACACGGCTAGTGTGGACTATACGCCGCCCATCATCTGGGAGGTGAAGAGCGTGGCGTTGGAGGATGAGGCTGACTTTACCGTGTATGCCGATGACTCGTCCGGCGTGCAGCGGGTGGTGATGGTCTACACGCTGGACGGGGAGGAGTGGCGCAGCCGAGATCTGGCCTACGACGAGCAGGAGGA
>CAYUIS010000121.1:0-16332 GCA_964444825.1 uncultured Anaerolineales bacterium
CAGAGCTGTGGTTAGCCAAATCCAACTAGCCCCACGTCCAAGTTCTTGACACGACACGTTTCGTGGTGTATAATATAGACTGACTGGTCAGTCTTTTTAGCATGCAGGGGAGTGGACAAAGGCCAGGTCGATGGAGAACAAGGTCTATGTGGTCCGGTGTCCCGACTATGATCAGGCCGGGGCGAGGATGGCTGAACTGTTCGACCTGATGGGGGGGATGGGGCGGTTCGTCGCACCAGGCGAGCGGATTGCGCTCAAGGCCAATCTTCTTCGACCGGCGGAACCGGACAAAGCTGCCACCACACATCCTGCGGTGGTGGCTGCGGTGGGCGAACTGGCCAGGCAAGAGGGAGCCATTCCTGTCGTCGTCGACAGCCCCGGCTCTGGATACGAGTACAATGAGTGGACGTTGGAGCGTGTGTATCGAGTCTGCGGGATGCGCGACGCTGCTCAGGAAGCAGGCATCGACGTCAACCTCGACACGCGCTACCGGGCGGTCTCTTTCCCCGACGGTGAGCTGGTAAAGCACTTTGAAATGATCACGCCGGTGATCGAGGCAGATGGGGTGTTTAACCTGTGCAAGCTCAAGACACACGTCTATATGGGAATGACGGGAGCGATCAAGAACAGTTTTGGCGTCATCCCTGGGCGGACCAAGCCGGGCTATCACGCCAAGCTTCGGGACAAGGGCCGCTTCGCGGGTATGCTCCTCGATCTGTCGGCGTGTGTCTCTCCAAGGTTATGTGTTATGGATGGTGTGCTAGGGATGGAGGGAGATGGACCGAGCGCCGGTGAACCACGACACATCGGATTGTTGCTGGCGGCGACGAACCCGCTGGCGATGGACGTTGTTGCCGGTTATATCATTGGCCTCGATCGAGAGGACAATGCGGTGCTCGTCGAGGCGCAGAAACGCGGCCTGTACCCGACCCGCCTCGAGCAGGTAAACGTTATCGGTGCGGACGTCAATGGGCTACGTGTCCCTGGCTTCAAGCTGCCGTCCACCTTTGCCAGCGGCGCCGGGTGGGGGGAGACGATGGCATGGTGGCAGAGGGCGCTCACCCCGCTGTTCAGGGATGGCTTGAGCCTCAGGCCTGGCGTGGTGGAGGACCGGTGTATCGCCTGCGGCGCCTGCCGGGATGCCTGTCCGGTGCGTGCGATCAGCCAGATGGATGGACGACCTCCCAGTATCGATGAGGGAGAGTGTATCCGCTGCTATTGCTGTCACGAGATGTGCCCTGAACAAGCAATCGAGCTCAGACCGAGCCTGTTGTATCGTCTCATCAATTGGTAATGACCAATGGAGGTGAAATATGCCACCCCGACCTGACGTGTCTGCCGAACGCCGTGCTCAGATCATAGAGGCCGCCCTGGCGTGCTTTACACGCAAGGGGTACAACAACACCACTATGGACGACATCGTCGCCGAAAGCGGCCTGAGCAAGGGGAGCCTCTATTGGTACTTTGAGAGCAAGGATGATCTCTTCGGGGAGGCGCTTTGGTCCATTTTCGCGGACATCGGTGAGGAACTGATGGCTGCTATAGCGGCGGGAACAACAGCCTCCGACCAACTGCGTGGGATGGCACAAGTGACGGCCGGTTTCAGCAAGGCGTTCGAGGGCTATTTTGGCTTGATCCTCGAGTTCTGGTCGTCGAGCCCAAGTCGCGAAGAGGCGGGCACGCTGTGGATGGGTATGCTCGATCAGTATAAGGACGCCGTGGTAGCCATTATCGAGGCGGGGGTCAAAAGCGGCGAGTTCAAGCCGGTTGACGCCGAGTCGTTGGTCTGGGCGATGATGGCCGCCTACGATGGTCTGGCGGCCTACAGTATGTTCAAGCCAGATCTGGATCTGGATCGGACCAGCCAGGTCTTTGTTGAGACCTTGTTGACCGGGTTGTTGAACGGGCAGCAAGATCAGAGGGATGGCTAGGCTGCACAGTGGCGGAGGGGAAGCAGAAAAAAGGAGGCAACAGATGGATATTCTCATATTGATAGTGGCAATGGTGCTCGTCGGCCTTCTGATAGGCGCGATAGCCAGCCTGATCTGGAGGGAGAATCAGCCCTATGGGGCGGCCGGTGATTACGTGATTGCCATCGTCTCAGCCATCGTCATCGGGCTTATGGACTGGTACGTCATACCCGCCATGGGATTCAGCGATACCCTAAAGTGGATCGGCGTGGCGACCGAGCCCGCCCTGGGAGCGCTGTTCATCCTGTGGCTCGTTCGGAGGGTGAAGCGGTAGATATCAAAGAGTTTATGGAACAAGCACCTCCCATTATCGAGACTCTGGGGCTGACGCGCGATTTCCGCAAGACCCGGGCGGTGGATTCCCTCGACCTGTCCATTCAGCGCGGGGAGCTGTTTGGCTTGGTTGGGCCGGATGGAGCCGGCAAGACCACGACGCTCCGCCTGCTGGCCGGTCTGCTGGACATCACATCGGGATCGGCCACGGTGGCTGGCTACGACCTGGGGCGGCAGGCTGAGGCGGTCAAACGCAAAATCGGCTACATGGCCCAGCAGTTCAGCCTCTACGGCGAGCTTTCGGTGCTGGAGAATCTATCCTTCTTCTCCGAGCTGTATGATGTGCCCGTCACCGAACTGCGGGAGCGCACGGAACGACTGTTGGCTTTTGCCGGCCTGACCGAGTTTAAGGACCGCTGGGCGGTGCGCCTCTCCGGTGGTATGCAGAAAAAGCTGGCCCTGGCCTGCACCCTGATCCACGAGCCAGAGATCCTGCTGCTCGACGAGCCCACCACAGGTGTGGACCCGGTCTCTCGACGAGAGTTCTGGGACATTCTGACCGACCTTTATCTGGGGGGGACCACGATCGTGGTCAGTACACCCTACATGGATGAGGCAGATCGCTGCTCTCGGGTGGGGTTGATGTACGCCGGGCGGATGGTGATCTGCGCCGACCCGCAACACATCCGCGCCCAGGTTGCGGGGGAGCTGATCGAACTGCGCACCGATGACTGGCAGAGGGCGCTTGCTTTGGTCGAGACGCTCCCTGGTGTGCTGGAGGTCCAGACCTACGGCGAGTTGCTTCACGTATTCGTGGACTCGGCCGACGAACGACTTGCTCAACTGGAGCGCTATCTTGCCCAACAAGGGATTGTCTGCCGTGAGGCGCGGCGAGCCACGGCTCGTATGGAAGAGGCCTTTATATCGCTCATCAAACGCGTAGAGGAAGGAGGGGATTAACGTGTCCTGGCGTCACCTGTGGGCCATCGTCCGCAAGGAGATCAATCACATCATGCGTGACCGTATGACGTTTAGCGTGGTCATGCTGACCCCGGTCGCGCTGCTCTTTCTGATGGCTTACGCGCTGACAGTCGATATCGAACACGTGCCCATCGCCGTACTGGACTATGATCGCAGCGCGACCTCCCGTGCTTTTGTCCAGCGTACTACGGAGGGCGAGGACCTGGATCTGTATGCTATGGTCAAGTCCCTGGATGAGGTCGAAGCACTGCTGATGCAGGGTGAGATCAAGGCTGCCCTGGTGATCAACCCGGCCTTTGAAAGCGACCTGCAATCGCTGCGTGGGATGTCCCTCCAGGTCGTCATCGATGGGACGGAACCGGAGAGCGGCGGCTACGCCGTAGAGCACATCGGGGGCCGGGCCGAGGCGTTTGTGAGCGAACTGCTCGCCGATCAGATGCGGGCGCTCGACGTGTCCCTCGATTCTCTGCAGCCGGTCGACCTGCGCGTACGCACCCTGTACAACCCCGGCCTCAAGCCCAGAGTTGACCTAATCCCGGGTTTGATCTCGATGGTTTTGGGTATGCCGGCCTTGTCTGTTGCCCTGACGCTGGCCCACGAGCGGGAACACGGCACGCTGGAGCAGTTGATGGCCACACCCCTAAGGCGGGCCGAGCTCCTGGTCGGGAAAATGATCCCCTACATCATCGTCGGATTGATCAACGTGATCGTGATCCCGGCTCTTGCCCGGCTGGCATTCCACATTCCCTTCAACGGCAGTTTTGCCCTGTTTTTCCTGCTTTCCGCGCTTTTCCTGTTTGCCATACTCAGCATGGGGACGATCGTCGGCGTGTTTATTCGTACCCAGCCGGCCGCGCTGGCGCTTTCCTTCCTGGTTATCTTTTTCCCTGGTTTTTTCCTGACCGGGATATTCTTTCCCATCGTCTCTATGCCGGAGATGATGCGCATGGAGGCCCTGTTCCTGCCGGGCACTCATTATGCCGTCATCACACGGGGTGTGTTCCTGCCCGGCGTTGGACTGGACGTGCTCTGGCCGTACGGGGTGATGTTGGTGGGGTTAGGGTTCGTGTTTACGGGAGTTGCCGCGCTCTTTTTCAGGAAGAAGTTGGGATGAGGTGATCTATGCTAAAGCGCATCTGGTCCCTGGTCCTCAAGGAGTTTATCCATCTCATCAAGGATTGGTGGATGCCGGCCTTTATGCTGTTCGGCGGCGCGCTCGAGTTGCTGCTCGTCGGTTGGGCGACCTCCCGTCCGATCACAAACTTGCCGCTCATGGTGCTGGATCAGGACCAAAGCGCCGCGAGTCGAGCCGTGGTCGTCGCGCTGGAGAACACGGGCACTTTTGTCCTTGAGGCTGAGGCGCCTGATATGACGACGATCCAGTATGCGATGGACAGGGGTGAGATCAACGCGGCCGTGGTCATTCCGCCTGATTTTGACAACGAGATGACGTCGCCGAAAGGCAAGCCCACGCTGGCGATTCTGCTCAATGGGGCCGAGTCCATCCCGGCGACGGCCGCTCTGCGGGCTGTCCAGGGGGTCATCAGTGACATCGGGGAGGGTATCACGCTCCGCCGCCTGGGCTTGAGGCCGGATGAATTCTCGGGCTTTGACCTCAGCCTGCGCGTGTGGTTCAACGAGGCCCTGAGCGAGGCTCTGTACACGACGCCCGCTGAGCTGGGCCTGATGCTCGAGTTCACGGTGCTTCTGTTTGCGGCCCTCTCCTTTGCCCGAGAGCGGGAGCTGGGTACGTTGGAGCAGCTTCTGGTGATGCCCTTCTCCTCGCTGGAGATCATCATCGGCAAGGCCATTCCGGCGGTTCTGGTGGGCTTTTTTGACTTTGTACTGATGCTCAGTATGGTTCATTTTGCCTTTCGCGTTCCTGTCCGAGGGTCGCTCGTCCTGCTGCTTGTTCTGGCGTTCGGATATCTCTTGGTTGAGTTGGGCAAGGGCATGATCATCTCGGTCACATCGCGTACCCAACACCAGGCCTTTATGCTGGTCATGATGATCGGCATGGTGGACTTTATGTTCACCGGCTATGCAGCCCCGGTCGAGTCTATGCCCAAGATCATTCAACTCGTGGCCAACGTGATTCCTGCGTATCACTGGCTGACCATCCTGAGGGGAATTCTTCTCAAGGGCGCTGGCCTGGACGTGCTGTGGCCCAACGTCCTGGCGCTGGCGGTGCTGGGTTTGGTGATCGGTACGTTCTCCCTGCGCTACGTGCGCCGGGCGCTTGACTGAGGCTGGACTGGGGAGGAGACAGATGGGGAGTAATCATCTAGCCATCGAGGCTCGCGGCCTGACCAAGCGCTTTGGCGACTTTGTCGCTGTGGCGGGGATAGACTATGACGTCCGCCACGGCGAGATCTTTGGCTTGCTCGGTCCTAACGGTTCTGGCAAGACGACCACGATCCGTATGATGCTGGGGTTGCTGGAACCAACTGCGGGCACGGTGCAAGTCCTGGGCGTGTCGATGGACAGATATGCCGCGAGGATTCGGCCCCGGATCGGCTACATGTCACAGCGCTTTAGCCTGTACAACGACCTGACGGTGCTTCAGAACTTGCGCTTTTACGGGCGGGCGTATGGCTTGGGGAACGATCTACTGCGCGAGCGCATCCAGGACGCGCTCCGGATGGCCGGGCTGGAAGGCCGTGAAGGGATGGACACCAAGGATCTGTCGGGCGGCTGGCGGCAGCGGCTGGCGCTCAGCGCCGCGATTCTCCATCGTCCGGAACTCGTATTCCTCGACGAGCCTACTGCGGGCGTGGACCCTGTCTCGCGACGGGCCTTTTGGAACCTGCTCTACAGACTGATCGCCGAGGGGATCACGGTGTTTGTCACCACGCACTATATGGACGAGGCCGAGCACTGTCATCGTTTGGCCTTTATCCAGCGGGGTAGGTTGATCGCCACCGGGTCACCGGAGGAGATCAAGCGGGACCTGATGCGGGGCCAGGTGCTCGAAATCGCCCCATCGGACACAGCCAAAGCGGTCCAGGTGCTGCGTGCGGCCCGGGAATCCGGCCGGCTGCCACTGGACGAGGTGGCGATGTACGGCTCGTTGGTGCACGTCGTCGCTCCCATGATGGCGCAGTATCAAGAGGCCATCGCCGCTGAACTTGTCCAGGCCGGCGTCGAGCCCGGCGATATGGCCATCATCGAACCCTCGTTGGAGGACGTCTTTATCGCGTGCATGCGCTAAAGGCGCTCTAGTGCATCGCGGCGGAGATGAACATCTGGTGCCCTTTTGGTATTTATGCCCACGCGTACCAGGTTCTCTGTCGATGAACCTTAACAACTGAATACCCGGACGGAGGTGGAGGTTCTCGTGCCGCAAGGCCAATAGTACCAAAGAGCTATTGACATAGCTGCTCATTTGTTGTATCATTCGCTCGTTTTGTGAGTGTACGCTCATATGATGAGCGTTTCCTTCGATCGCACTGGAGGGGGATATGGTCGAGAATGAGCAAGAGGGCAGCAAAAGACGGTTCGAGGAGCGCAGGCTGCGGCGCATTGCGCGACGCCAAAACGAGATACTGGCGGCGGCAGCGCGTGTCTTTGCTGACAAGGGCTATGCCAAGACCACGACAAAGGAAATCGCCGAGGCAGCAGATATCGCCGAGGGCACGCTATACAACTACTTTGGCGGCAAGCGCGAGCTTCTGTTGGCCATCGCACACGAGGGGCAGGCTCCCATAGAGGCCTTGCTGCGGGACGTGAACAAGCTCCAGGGGCGCGAGGACATGATAGCCTTGGTCGAAAGCGGCCTTGACGTCTTTATGACCCAGTTACCCTTCATGCGGACTTTGCTGCTAGAGGCTTGGTTCGACGACGTGATCTTGCAGGACTTTGTCCTGGATCGCTTCGAGCGCATTGGGCAGCTAGTGGAAACGTTTATCGCCACACGTGTCGAGGATGGCGCGTTTCGCCCCGTGGACCCGGCACTGACGACGCGCATGGTGCTGGGGATGTTCATGGGGACTATCCTGTCGGTCTTGCGTGGTGTTGCTCCTCCTCCTTCTGCGGGAGAACGTCACGTTTTGGCCGAAGCTGTCGTCGATCTGCTCTTGGATGGAATCCGCGTCCGGGAAGGTCGAGGTGTGTGAATGCTGCGACGAATCTGGACTGTGATACAGAAGGAGTTCATCCAGACTTTTCGCGACAGGCGTACGCTGCTCATCCAGCTCAGCATGCCCATTATCCAGTTGCTCCTGATGGGTTACGCCATCGACATGAACGTGGATCACATCCCGCTGGCTGTGGCTGATCAGAGTCGCGACAGCGCCAGCCAGGCCTATGTAGACGCCCTGGTGACCTCCGGCTATTTCGACGCCGTCGTTTACGCTCCCAGCCAGGCCGAGGTAACCCAGGCCATCGATGAGGGGCGCGTCCGGGCCGGGGTCGTGATTCCCCCGGATTTTGCCGCCCAGGTGGAGCGTGGCGATGCTCAGACGCTGTTCCTGGTGGATGGTTCTGATCTCATCACGTCCCAATCAGCCTACAATGCGATCAGTATCATCGCTGAGGCGCACGCGACAGGGGTGTTGATGGACCGGGTGGCGCGGGCGGGATTGTTGACGCAGGGGCAGAGCTTTCTGCCCCTTGAGGCGCTGGTCCGCATCCTCTACAACCCAAATATGGAGGCGATCTGGTTCGTCGTGCCGGGGATATGCGCCATGATCCTGCAGACCCAGGCCATCGCCCTGACCGCCGCTGCCGTGGTACGCGAGCGCGAGGTGGGCACCATCGAGCAGATCCTGGTCACGCCCATCCGTCCCATCGAGCTTATGCTGGGCAAGATCGCGCCCAACATACTGATCGCTATCGCCAATCTGCTCACCGTCCTGGCGCTGGGTGTCTTTGCCTTCAAGGTGCCTTTCCAGGGCAGCTTTTGGCTCTTCCTCTGGCTGTCCTTTATGTACGTCTTCTCCGGGTTGGGCCTGGGGATCTTGATCTCGACCATCTCCCAGAATCAAAAACAGGTCCAGCAGATGATCATGATGGTGATGCTGCTAGGTATAGTCCTGTCGGGCTTTATGTTCCCTCGGGACAAGATGAACGTGGTCATCCGTATGGTCGGCAACCTGTTTCCGCTGACCTACTTTATCCCCATCGCCCGCGGCATCATCAGCAAAGGCATCGGCATCCAATATCTGTGGGATCAAGTGTTGGCGATGTTGATCTATGGCGTCGCGATTGTGGCGGCTGCCACGCGCGTGTTCAAGCAGGGGTTGGAGTGATATGCGCAAATCGCTGAAACGTATCCTCGCCTTCACACAGAAAGAGACGATCCAGATCGTGCGCGACTGGCGCACGCTGGCGATGATCTTGGCGATGCCCATTGTGATGATGTTCTTTTTCGCCTACGCGGTGACTCTACTGATAGATCATATGCCCATGGCTGTCGCAGACATGAGCAGCGACGTCGAAAGCCGCGGCCTTATCGAGGCCCTGGAGCTCTCGGGGTATTTCGACGCCAAGATGTACGTCGAGGATGAGGAGGCCGTCGTCCGCGCTATCGATGAGGAGATGGCCAAGGCCGGCGTGGTGATCCCGCCCGATTTTGCCGGACAGGTCGAGCGGGGCACCGCCCAGGTGCTGATCATCTTTGACGGTTCCGAATCGCTCACTGTGCAGACGGGTTACAGCGCTGCCATGGCCATCGCACAGGCGCGCTCTGTCGAGCTGCTGATGCAAAAGGCGGGGCAGGTTGGCCAGTCTATGAGCCTGCTGGGGGGCGCCGGGGCGCTGCCCATTTCCGCCTCGACCCGCGTCTTGTACAACCCCGACTTGGATGGCCTGATCTTTATGGTGCCAGGGATAGCGGCGGTGCTGTTGCAGATCCTGACCGTCGCCCAGGTGGCCATGGCCGTAGTGCGTGAACAAGAGTTGGGCACCTTGGAGCAGCTTCTGGTCACGCCGGTCCGCCCGATAGAGTTGATCATCAGCAAGATCGTGCCCAATATCTTTCTAACGGTGGTGGATACGGTGATCATCGTGCTGGTCGGGGTTTATTGGTTCGACGTGCCCTTCCAGGGAAGCCCGTGGCTCTTTGCCTGGCTGTCGCTGCTGTTCATCGTCTCAGGGTTGGGGCTGGGGTTGCTGATCTCGACGGTGACGCAGACGCAAGAGCAGGCCCAGCAGTTGACCGCGGTATTGGTGATACTGACCACCATGCTGACCGGTATGTTCTATCCACGAGCGACGATGCCGCCCGTGGTGCGGGCCGTCGGCGATCTGATCCCGGCGACTTATTTCACGCGTATCGCTCGGGGGATCATCACCAAGGGGGTGGGGCTCTCCTTTATGTGGCGCGACGTGATCGTCCTGGCGATCTATGCGGTAGTGGTCATGGGTCTCGCGGCAGTGACGTTCAGAAAACGACTGGATTAGGAAATGGTGTGATGAACGGTGATGTTACGATCTACACCCAGGATTTGGGTAAGGTGTTCAAGACCAAGCGCGGCACAGTGGCCGCCGTGGACGGCGTCACACTGCAGGTGCGGCGCGGGGAGACCTATGGCCTTATCGGCCCGGATGGAGCGGGCAAGACGACGACCACCCGTGTTATCCTAGGGTTGCTCACGCGCACCGCTGGCGAGAGCCGTATCCTGGGCTACGACTCGATGCGGGATACGTACGAGATTCGCGAGCGCGTAGGCTACATCGCGCAGCAGTTCGCCTTGCCCGGCGATTTGACCGTGATGGAGAATATGCGCTTTTTTGCCAACGTCCAGGGTGTCAGCGCGGAGGAGCAGCGCCGGCGTATCCCTGAGCTGCTCGAGTTCGCTGGCTTGAGCGGCTTCGCCAGCCGCTTAGGGAGCCAGCTCTCGGGTGGGATGAAGAAAAAACTGGCGCTGGCATGCAGCCTGGTGCACGAGCCTCAGGTGGTGCTGTTGGACGAGCCCACCCTGGGGGTAGACCCGGTCAGCCGACGCGAGTTCTGGAACCTGCTGGGCGATCTGCGCACGGAGAATGGGACGACGATCTTTGTCTGTACCCCTTATATGGACGAGGCGGAGCGCTGCAATTGGGTCGGGCTGATGTACCAAGGTCAACTTGTCGCCCATGACTCTCCAAAGACGATCAGAAAGATGGTGCCTGGACGCCTGCTGGAGTTCACCCCCTCCGATTTCGTGCCTGCCTGGCGCTTGGTCCCTGACCTGGAGGGAGTGCTGGAGGTGCAGACGTATGGGGCGATGCTCCACATCTTTGTAGACGATCCAGACAGGCGCCGGCCGGAGATCGAGACGGCATTGGCTGCCCAGGGGATCACCTGTGAGGGGATGCGCGAGATCGTGCCTCGTATGGAGGAGGCGTTCATCTCGCTCATCCGCCGCCATCGTGCGGAGGGATAGAATACGCAACGTGTCGTGTGCAACACGCACCACGCATTCCATGTTGCGTATTCTGTGAAAAGCTGCTATGACCGAATACACTGTTGAGGCCGATAACCTGACCAAAAAGTTTGGCGACTTTGTCGCTGTGGATCACGTCAGCTTCCGTGTGAGGCAAGGCGAGGTCTACGGCTGGCTGGGACCCAATGGCGCGGGCAAGACGACGACGATCCGTATGCTGTTGGGCTTGCTCAAGATCACCGACGGCAGCGCGCGGGTGTTGGGGTACGACCCGAGCACCCAGACCAAGACGATGCAGGCCCGCGTCGGATATATGTCGCAGCTCTTCACCCTCTACAATGACCTCACCGCCCGGGAGAACATCCGCTTTTACGGCCAGGCCTATGGACTATCGCGGGTCGAGCTAGACCGCCGTCAGGCCGAGATCATCGAGATGGCGGGGCTGCGAGGACGTGAGAACGAACTGACGGCCAATCTATCGGGGGGCTGGAAGCAGCGACTGGCGCTGGGGTGTGCCATCGTCCATCGGCCCCAGGTCGTCTTTCTGGATGAGCCCACCGCCGGGGTAGACCCCATTAGCCGGCGTGACTTTTGGGGGTTGATCTATGCGATGGCAAAAAAGGGTGTCACAATCCTGGTCACCACCCACTATATGGATGAGGCTGAACTGTGTCAACGGGTCGGCTTTATCAGCCAGGGACGGCTGGTGGCTCTCGATACACCCAGCCAGCTCAAAGAAACCAGGATGCGGGGGCAGGTTCTGGAGATCAACTCCGACGATCCAGAGCGGGCTATGGGCGTGCTAAAGGCAGCTCAGCAGGGTGGGCGACTGCCCCGTGACGAAGTTGCTTTCTATGGTGCGCAGATCCACGCTGTCGTACCTGACGCCGAGGCATTCAGGCAACCCGTAAGGGAACTGCTGGAAAGCGAAGGGGTTGGGGTGTCGAGTGTCGAGTGGATTGCGCCTACGTTGGAGGATGTGTTCATCTCGACCGTCAAGGCGCCGGTGGACTAGATCCGTCCAAAGCCGAACCTTAAAAAAAGCATAAGCGTCTTGACAGAATCCTCTTTCAGGGATATAATGAGATTGAGTGCGCGCTCATTTGAATGAGTACTCGCTCACTCAGTAGACGCAATCCCGAACTGAAGGAGGAGCAAATGTCTGCCGCTCAAGACCCCATCCGGGCTCAGTTGATCGAAGCGCGATGCAACCAGATTCTCGACGCTGCTGCCCAGGTCTTTGCCGAGAAGGGCTTCCACCGCGCGACCACCCGAGAGATCGCCAGCACGGCCGGCATATCCGAGGGTACCATCTACAACTACTTTGACAACAAGGAGAGCCTGCTGATCGGCATCATGGTTCGTCTGGCGCAAGTGGAGTCGATGAACGAGGAGCTGGTGGAGGCGCTCCAGGGCGACGTCCGCGAGTTCTTTGTCACGATGTTCAGCCAGCGTTCGAACCGCATCCAGCAGGGGCAGGAGATGCTGAAGGCGATCTTGCCCGAGGTGATGGTCAACCCTGAACTGCGCGAGCCCTTCTACGAGCAGTTCGTGCTGCGGATCGGGACGCTGCTGGAGCAGTACATTCAGACGCGGATTGAACTGGAACACGTCCGCCCGGTGGATGCGGCCCTGGCGGCGCGGGCCATACAGGGCATGTTCGTCGGACTGCTCGTCCTGCGCATTCTCGGCGATGAACCGCTCCTGACGGGGTGGGACGACGTGCCAGAGGTGCTGGCGACGATGATCTTTGATGGCCTGAGCCTTGAGGAGGCGTGATATGGGTATCTCTCGCACGTTCTCGCTAATGCGCAAAGAGATGTTGCACATCGTGCGCGACCGGCGGACGCTGGCGGTGACCTTCTTCATGCCGGTGATGCAGCTCTTTCTCCTGGGCTACTCGGCCACCACCGACGTGGATTATCTACGCACCGCGGTTCTGGACGCCGATCGCAGTTCCCAGAGCCGGGAGTTGGTCGAGGCCTACCGGGCCTCCAGCTACTTTGACATCACCGCCTACGTGTCGAGCGAGGAAGAGCTGGCCCAGATGATGGATCAGGGCGCCGTCCGCGCTGGCCTGATCATTCTGGCTGGCTACGGCGCGGACGTGAGCGCCGGAGAGGTCGCCAGCGTCTCCTTTGTCATCGATGGCTCCGATCCCAACGTCGCCACCACCGTCTTGGCGGCCTCCCAGCAGGTGGGCCAGGCCGTGGGAACGCGTATCATCGAGCGCCGTCTTGGGATCTCACCGGAAGATATGATGGCCGTGGAGGTCCGGCCCCGCATCTGGTACAACCCCGAGATGAAGAGCGCCGACTTTATGATCCCGGGCGTGATCGCCATGATCCTTTTCACCATCACCATGTTGTTGACCGCGATGGCCATCGTCCGCGAGCGGGAGCAGGGCACCATAGAGCAACTGATCGTCACGCCCATCCGCCCCATCGAGTTGATCGTGGGCAAGGTGACCCCTTACGTGGCGCTCGCCTTTTTCAACGTGCTCGAGGTGTTGGCCATCGGCGTCTTTTGGTTCGGCGTGCCTGTCCGTGGCAGTCTTTCCTTGCTGTTGCTCCTGTCCGGGCTCTTTCTGATGACCTCGCTGGGCATTGGCATCTTTTTTTCCAGCGTGGCCAACACTCAGCAGGAGGCGATGTTGCTGGTTTTCCTGACGATGCTACCCTCGATTTTCCTGGCCGGTTTCTTCTTTCCCATCGAGGCTATGCCTCGTGTGCTGCAGTGGTTCAGCTACGCGGTCCCATTGCGCTACATGCTGGTGATCGTCCGGGGTATCCTGCTGAAGGGGGTGGGGGTGCGTATTCTGTACCAGGAGGTGATGGCTCTGGCCATCTTTGGCGTGGTGATCATGTTGCTGGCCGCCACCCGCTTTCGCAAGCGGCTGGAATAGGGCGACCACAGCGTGTTCGATGAAGCAACAATGTAGATTGAACCTTAAAAATCCAATATAATCCTTGACACAGCTCTAAAGTCATGGTATGATATGAGTGTGCGCTCACTTTTTAAGTAAGTAATCACTCATTTCTGAATGCTCGTTACAGAGGAGATCATACTATGACGAATGAGAAAACTACCGCCCGCCGCCAGCGGCGCATCGCGGCTCGGAAGAAGCAGATTCTGGATGCCGCCGCCCAGGTGTTCGCCGACAAGGGCTTCCATCGGGCGACCACACGCGAGATCGCCGACCTAGCTGACGTGTCGGAGGGCACCATCTACAACTACTTTGGCAGCAAGGAGGATCTGCTGATCGGCGTTATGACCCGCCTGGGTGAGTCGGAGCAGATAGCGATGAGCATCTCGCCTGAGAGTCTCGACCAGGCACTCTCGGTTAGTCCTCGTGACTTTTTCAGGGCTACGATTCGCGCACGCCACGATTTCGTCGTGCAGAACAGGCCGATGCTCCATTCGGTCCTCTCGGCGATTCTTGTCGACCGGGATTTTGCTGAGCGGTATCGCCAGCAGCTCTTGGAACCGGCCGTACCGGCTCTGGAGCAGCACATGAGAGCCCGGGTGGAGCGTGGGCAGATGCGACCTATCAACGTAGCTCTGTTGGTCCGTTTTCTCTCTGCCGTGAACCTGGGTCTGCTTGGTTTGCTGATCGTCGGCGACTCTTTGCTCCAGTCGGAGTGGGAGAGCGAGGGTCTGGTAGAGGACCTGGTCGGGTTCATCTTTGATGGTCTAGTCCCCCAGGAGGAAGCACAGGTTCTGGGTGATGGCGAATCGGCGGCTTGATCTTGGAAGATTGGACACGTGTCCAATTGACAAGGGGTAGGGGATGTGCAATAATGGGAAGTGGTTATAGTAATAACCACGAGGTTATTACTATAACTG
Organism: uncultured Anaerolineales bacterium; assembly: GCA_964444825.1. Taxonomy (GTDB): domain Bacteria; phylum Chloroflexota; class Anaerolineae; order B4-G1; family B4-G1; genus CAYUIS01. Next base: position 14,438 of record CAYUIS010000121.1, read on the forward strand.
CATATGTGCATCGCTGGGCCGTTGTGAGCTCCGCGAGAGGGAATGTGAGAAGGGGGATGGCGATTTGGGCTGTTTTCTCGCTGTGATGCGCAAAGAGTTCCGGCACGTGCTGCGCGACCCTTGGTTGATGGCGTGGTCCACCGTGGGCACGGTGCTGTTGATGGTCCTGATGGCTTATGCCGTCTCTGCGGATATCGAGCACATCCCGGTGGTGATGTACGATGCCGATCACAGTCCTCAATCGCGGGCTTTTGTACAGCACTTTGAGAACGAAACGTTCTTCCATGTAGCACACTGGGCGCAGAGCCACGCAGAAGCCCTGGAATGGGTCAGATCGGACCGTGCGAAAGGGGCCATTGTCGTCCCGGCTGGCTTTGCAGCAGCGCTGCAGCAGGGGGAGCGGGCGTCGGTGCAAGTCGTCGCCGATGGCACGGAGCCGAACATCGCACTCCAGATCATGGGCAACGCCGAGATGCTCTCTGCCGGTTTCTCGATCGAACTGCTGGAGCAGCATCTGACGCGGGCAGGATTGCCGGCAACACGTGAGGTATCGCCCCTCAGATTCCGGGTCAGGACGCTCTACAACCCCGAGTTGCGGGAACTCAACGGCTTCCTGCCGGGGCTGATGGCCATCGTGCTGGCTTTCCCCGCGCTTTCCGCCGCGCTATCGGTGGTGCGGGAACGGGAGCAGGGGAGCCTGGAGGGACTGCTGAGCACGCCGATCCGGCGCTACCAGTTCCTGGCGGGCAAATCCCTGCCTTTTCTCCTCATAGGTCTCCTGGACATTCTCCTTCTCACCTGGACCGGGGTACTGCTCTTCGACGTGCCCTTCAGAGGTCGTCTGGTCGACCTTATGCTTCTCTCCGCCCTCTTCCTGCTGGCCAATCTGGGTGTCGGTCTCCTGATCGCCAGCATGCTCCGCACTCAAATGGCGACGCTGATCGTTGGAGGGCTGATGTTCATGCTGCCTCTCACCCAGTCGGGGCTTATGGCGCCTCTGTATGCTATGTCGGAGGACGCACGGATGCAGGCGATGATCTGGCCGGCCACGCACTATATCATTATCGCGCGAGGGGTCTTTTTGAAAGGGGTCGGCGTGCGGGCTCTGATGTTCCACGCGGCCGTCCTGTTGGCCTCGGGCCTGCTGCTGAATGGCCTGGCGGTGTGGCGCTTTAGGAAAAAGGTGGCCTGATGGGAGTTGGCGATATGTTTATGCGTATCGGGAACATGGTCCGCAAGGAAGCCATTCAGTTCTGGCGCTACAAACTGCTCCTGATCTTTGTCCTGATATTCCCGGCGGTTGACATGTTGGGTGTCCAGGAAGCGGTCTCGACACAGATCATGCACATTCCAACGGCCATCTATGACCAGGACCGCAGTCCAACCAGTCGACACATGGTGAGTATGTTGCGGGGTTCCCGCCTCTTTGACCCCGACGTCTACGTGGGCAGCCAGGCGGAGATGGAGCAGTTGATGGAGCAGGGAGCGGTCAAGATGGGCATGGTCATCCCCCACAGTTTCGGCGCCGATCTGGTGGGTGGGCGGGGGACGACGGTGCAGGTGTTGCAGGACGGCACCGAGACCACGACGGCCCTGGTAGCGGGGGCCTATTTGGAAGGGGCGTCATATGTCTACGCGCAGCGGATGCTGGGTGTGAAGCCAGCAGGGGTGGAGCTGGAGTTTGTGGACCTGCGCTCTCGCGTCTGGTTCAACGAGGACCTGCGCAAGGAGAACTTTCAGCTTCCGGCCGAATTGGCCGCTGCCGTGGCCTGGATGGCCACGCTGCTCCCAGCCGTCGCTATTGTCAGGGAGCGGGAGCGCGGGACCCTGGAACAGATATTTGTGACGCCGATGTTATCTATCGAATTGATCGTCAGTAAGGGGTTGGTGGCAGC
>CAYUIS010000122.1:0-9325 GCA_964444825.1 uncultured Anaerolineales bacterium
ATGTCCTGTGCCCTGATGACCAGCGTCGTCATCCTCTTTGCCTATCTTCTCAGCGCTGCCGAGTTGGTTGGGGCGCATCCTGATGATCTGGTCAGTTTCGTCACCTTCCGCGGCGCCGATCCAGAAGGGGTGGTCCTACAGATCGTGCGCGGCCTCAACATGGCCCATCCACTGAACATCGCTGCGCTGATGATCGGCTCCACCATTCCCTTCCTGTTCACCGCCCAGACGATGAAGGCGGTGGGGCGGACGGCCTTCCGAATGGTGGACGAGGTGCGACGCCAGTTCCGTGAAATTCCGGGACTCATGGCTGGCGAGGCCGCGCCCGATTACTCGCGCTGCGTGGACATTGGAACGCGCCAATCACTGCGGGAGATGATCGCACCGACGTTGGTCGGTGTGGCCTTCCCCATCACCGTCGGTTTCGTGATGGGGCCATGGGCGCTGGTCTTTTACCTGCTCGGCGTCAAGGTCATCGGTGCGACGCTGGCGATCTTTATGTTCAACGCCGGCGGTGCGTGGGATAACGCCAAAAAGTACGTCGAGGAAGGACACTTTGGTGGCAAGGGGTCGGAGGCTCACAAGGCTGCTGTCATCGGCGATACCTTTGGCGATCCGCTCAAGGACACGACTGGCCCGTCATTGCACATTCTCATCAAGCTACAAAACATCCTGGCTATAACGCTCCTGCCACTCTTCTACGCCTATTCGATAAACTGGAACTAGGGTGGGAGCTAGAGAACTGGTAGATCGGGAACTGGTAAATTGGTAGATTGGGACGGGTTCACCGCCAACCAATCTACCAGTTTACCGGTCTACCCGTTCCTCTGCCTGCTGCTGCTTCTGGTGTCGGGCTGTTCTGTGTTCTTCCCGCCTCCAACGCCTACCCCGACTCCCACCTGGACACCATCGCCCTCTCCCACGCCGTGGCCAACACCGACGCCCTATCCAACGCCCCGGCCAACGATCACCCCGATGCCGCTTGATTCCGGATGGCAATGGCTGGCGTCGGGTGTCGAGTTGCGGCTTGTGCGCGTAGAGACTGGCGACGTTAGCGAGCAACTGCACATCCTACGGCTTGATCCTTCCGTGGTACGTTTTCGTGTCCACTATAACCCTGCTATGCCGCGTCCCGTGAATGGCTGGGCATCGCTCCTCCAACCATTGCTGGTTGTCAACGGCGGTTACTTTACACCTGAAGACGAGACAATAGGATTACTCATCAGCGATGGGCGGAGTTGGGGCACTTCTTATGGTGACTTTGCGGGCATGTTTGCTGTCACCACCGATGGACAGGTTAACGTACGGTGGCTGGAGCGCAACCCATATGATCCCAATGAGTCCTTGAGAGAGGCAATTCAATCGTTCCCTGTACTGATCAAGCCAGGAGGTGTGATGGGCTTCTCCGCTGACGCCGACGACGGCCGCCCTGCCCGCCGTACCGTCGTGGCCCAGGATCACCAGGGGCACATTCTGTTCATTGTTGCGCCCTACGGCTATCTAAGCCTTCACGAACTGGCTCGCTTCCTCGCTGAGTCCGACCTCGACCTGGATGTGGCACTCAATTTGGATGGGGGCAACTCTACTGGGTTATGGCTAAAGACAGACCAAAAGATGGTAGAGGTAGCCTCTCTAACCTCGGTACCCTCGGTCATTTCCGTCGATTACCGGTGAGTTGGTGTTTGCCGTTTGTCCGGTTGTCACTTATAATGCGCCTCAATGGCTGCGCTGTTTGTGCTCCTTGGGCTCCTTGTCGGTGGACTGGTCAACCATCTCGGCTCCGACCTTCCCGCCCGCCGGGGTATGACTCGACCTCACTGCCCGTATTGTGGACGAGAGCGCCCTCGATTCCAGTGGTTAGCCCTGCCCGCGTTCTTGATTTGGCGTACCAGGTGTCCATCTTGTGATGCCCCGATCGGTCTACGCCACCCTTTGGTTGAGCTTGGATTGGCCGTGGCTTACGGCTACTTGTGGATCGTGCTGGGCCCTTCTATCAGGTTGATGTTCTACCTCATATACAGTGCTGTTTTTGCTCTGATTCTGATTACGGATATCGAGCGGAGGCTGATCCTCAACGTGGTCACATTCCCCGCCATCCTCATCGCCATCGTCGCCAGTTTTCTGATACCGGGGATCACGTGGTGGAGTGCACTGGTCGGCGGGTTGGTTGGGTTTTTCTTCTTCCTTGTCCTCGTAGTGATAGGCAAGAGCTTCTTTGGCAGCGGGGCACTGGGCGAAGGCGACATAACCTTGGCGACTTTGGTCGGCCTCATCACGGGTTATCCGTTGATCATCGAGGCGCTGGTGTTGACCACGCTCATCGGCGCTGCTTTCAGCTTTCTCCTGCTGATCACCCGAGCGCGCGGTCTACGCGATCACATCCCCTACGGACCGTTCCTCGTCGTGGGTGCGGTCATCACCCTGATGCAGGGCTATTCTATTGCTGAGTGGTTCCTCTATCGCTAGGATTTACTGCCGATTCTAGCGCCCAAACTCGCGGGCTAGTTGCGCCACACTGAGATGGATCATCGTGGGCCGTCCATGGGGACAGGTACGCGGGCTGGCGCATTGCTCAAGTGTGCGCACCAATTCCTCCATCTCTGCGTGTGTCATCACCTGACCGGCCTTGATGGCGGCTCGTTTGCAGACCTGGCGGGCCACGATCTCCTCCACCCTGCTCGCCAGCGGTGTGTCTCCCGCTTGCAGCGCTGCCGCCACATCCTCCAAGATCTGGTTGGGTTCCGTATCTGCCACGAGGGCCGGGAGCGCCCGCACCAACATCGTCATCCCCCCAAAGGGCTCTATGTGGAAACCCAAGCTGCTCAACGTCTCCAGATGTTCCTCCAGCACCCCCGCTGTCTCGGGCGTGACGTCAACAGGGCGTGGCTCTAGCAGGACCTGTGACGCGATCTGTGCTTGCTCTCGCTCCGCCAGCATCCGCTCGAACAGCACCCTCTCGTGGGCAGCGTGTTGATCGATGAGGTACATCCCTGCTGGGCCTTCTGCCACGACATAAGTCGTGCCCAACTGACCTACTACCCGCAGTGGTGGAATCCGCTCCTCCGAAGATGTCAGGATATCTCTGTCCGGCGATGTGATGCCCGAGGGCCGTGGTTCAAAACGTAACTGCTCGCCGGATGGTTGCTGTCCCAATGCAGCCAGGCGTTCACGCCCTCGCTCTCGGGTTTCCTCGCGCCAGGAGGTTGCAGGAGATGCCCAGGTGCTGGACAGGCTATGGACGGAGGGCGCCGGTGATCGCTGAATCACCGTGCGTCGGACCGCCTTTTGGACAGCCCGAAAGACTGCATCTCCGTCACTAAAACGCACTTCTGATTTTGTCGGATGCACGTTCACGTCCACGTCTGCAGGCGGCATCTGTACCATCACGACGGCCAGCGGATAGCGACCGGTGGGGAGTAATGTGTGATAGGCCTGAATAACGGCATAGGTCAGGCTGGTATCGTATACCCAACGGCCATTGATAAAGAGCGTGATATAGCTGCGATTGGCACGGTGAACCGAGGCTGGACTGACAAAGCCAGCGACCTGGATGTGAGAACCGGAATGCTGATTCCCGGAGGTGATCTCAGCATCGGTCTCGGTCTCGATTTCCATAAGGGCTGCACCGATCTCGAGTCCGTGGACGGCAACTATCACGTCACGAAGCCGGTCGTTGCCGGGGGATTGGAAAACCACTCTGCCGTCGTGGCTGAGGGTGAAGCGCACGCCGGGATAGGCCATTGCGTAGCGGGTGAGCCACGCATCGATGTGCCTGCGCTCGGTCCGGTCGGCGCGCAGGAACTTGAGACGGGCTGGTACATTAAAGAACAGTTCTTCGACAGTCACCGCTGTTCCAGGAGGCCGCCCACTTTCCCGGCGGCTCGTGACTCGTCCTCCCTCCACTCGCAACAGGGACCCGACCGACTCTTGGGCAGCCCGGCTCACCAAGGTGACGTGGCTAACCGCGGCGATAGATGCAAGCGCCTCGCCCCGAAAGCCTAGCGTGGTGATGCGGTTCAGATCATCTGCCGTGCTTAGCTTGCTGGTCGAATGGCGATAGAACGCAACCTCCACCTCGGTGGCCGATATCCCACATCCATCGTCGGCCACACGGATGAGGCGTTTGCCCCCGGCGTGCGTCTCGACCTGGATATCTCGCGATCCGGCGTCTATGCTGTTCTCGACCAGTTCTTTGACCACCGAGGAAGGACGTTCTACGACCTCACCGGCGGCTATCTGTGAGGCGACGTCTTCCGGCAGCACGCGAATAGGCATAGTCGGTCTCCCGGACTCATTCTATCACACAACTCAGCTCAGACAAGAATTACGGTCGACCGTGGGCCTTTTTCCATCACCTGCTGACAAACAACTGGGAACATGAGAAATCTGATCATCTTGACAAGTGGTTGAAACTGTGGTATCTTCCCGTCCTGTGACTGCCTCCGGTGGTTTCGCCCCAATGTATGGAGAGGGCAAAGGGGGGCGGATACACTGGAGTTGACAGATTATCAGCAAGTTCAAGGAGGAACGAAAGCAATGCAGGACAATGGTCGCGATCTTGGAACGGTGCAGTGGTTCAGCCGTGTGAAAGGTTACGGGTTCATACGCCCTGATGGACAGGAGGAAGACGTCTTTGTCCATTATTCGGCAATTCAAGGTGATGGATATAGGAACCTGGACGAAGGGCAACGAGTAGAGTTCACGATGGAAGACACACCCAAGGGCCCTCAGGCCGTGGATGTCGTTGGACTTGAGGGTGAGTCGGCAGCATTTCCTACCGAGGAGGACACACCCGAGAGTCCTCAGGCCGTGGATGTCGTCGGCTCTGAAGGTGAGTTAGCAGTATTTCCTACCGAATAGACTAAAGTCACCATATGCCTCTCCGGCCCCGGTGTTCCTTACACCGGGGCTTTTTGCTTCTAGCCCGGTTTGACTTTATGCGTAGTTTGCGGTATCCTAGTAGCAGTAGCCTATGGGAGGAGATGGCGAATGGCAGAGAATGGGCAACTACCTGATTGGCTGATCGAACTGCGCGATCAGCAAATAATGGAGCAGGAGCAGGGCATAGTCCCTGAAGCGGAAAGCCTGCAGGAACAGGTGGCGCGCGGGGCCTTTGAAGAGGATCTAGAGCCACCAGTGGAACCGGCTTTCGAAGAAGAGCCGGCGGTCGAGTTCGACGAACCGCTGTTCCGGCCGGAGCCGGAGCCGGAGCCAGAGCCCGCAGAGCCGGTAGATGTATTGGAGGACCTGCGGGAGCAAATAATGTTGGCCGAGGAGGAATTCGAACCTAAGGAGAAGAGGTCCTTTTCGTTCCCCTCGACATCCTCCCTTTCGCAGGGCGCCCAGGGTCTCTCCCAGACATTGATGGCGCTTCAACCGGCGCAGCGATTATTGCTGGCCGTATTGCTGTTTCTGAATGTGGCAATATGCGGTTGTATGGGATTGGTGATGGCCGGACGCGTGACGATTCCATTCTAGTACCTGCGGTGGAGTGGACACGTACGATCCATAGGTAGTGTCTGTCTTTTCTCAAAACCCGCGAGCTTTTTGCGTTGTCGGCTGATAGGAAGCACCGATTGGTCACGTCGCGGCCCGAGGGGCCGCTTTCATTTGTAGACAGGTGATATTCCCCATGGAAGGCAGGAACGAACAGACCCCGAGTGTACGGATATCAGAGCCCCGAGACACGGCCCGGGCGCGCTTTCCTGACGGAAGCGTGTTCGAGGCACCCGTGGGAACGCCCGTGGAGCAGTACGTCAGGGTGGCGGTCGGAGACAGCTCTGTGCCGATCGTCGCGGCGCTGGTCAACGGCGACCTGCGCGAGCTGACCTATTCATTGCAGTCTGATGCCCGCGTCGATCCGGTGTTTCTCTCCAACTCCGATGGGGTGCGTATCTATCGACGCTCCCTCTCCTTCCTGCTGGTGGCCACCGTGCGCGAGTTGTTCCCGGATGCACAGGTGTTCGTAGACCACACGCTTCCATTCGGAGGTTTCTTTTGTCAGGTCCACGGACGGGAGCAGTTTAGCCCTGAGGAACTGGTGCAGATCGAGGCCCGAATGCACGAAATCGTCGCCGAGGACGTCCCGATCGTGCGGGAACCCGTGCCGCTGGAGGAGGTAATCGAGACGTTCCGCGCGCGTGGTGAGATGGAAAAGGTCCGCTTGCTGGCCCGGCGCCAGAAGGATTTCCTCTCGCTGTACAATATGCGGGGCACACGTGATTACTTCCACGGCTACATGGTGCCCTCGACCGGCTACCTGGGCTACTTTGCCCTGCACCCATGGCCGCCAGGGTTTGTGCTCCAATATCCGCGCCGCCATTGGCCTACCGAACTCCGGCCAGTGCGCGACTATCCGCAGTTGACGGCGATCTTTCGAGAGTACGGTGAGTGGTTGCGTCTGATCGGCGTGGAGTCGGTGAGCGATCTGAACGAGGCCATCGCCAATGGTCGGATCAGAGAGATTATCCTCGTTTCGGAAGCGCTTCACGAGCAGCGGATTGCACAGGTGGCCGATCTGATCGCTCGCTATCGGGATGAAGTAAAGGTGGTACTCATCGCCGGACCCTCGGCCGCAGGCAAGACCACTTTCTCCAAACGGCTCTCCGTTCAACTGTTGGCGCACGGCATACGCCCTTTTTCTCTGGAGTTGGACAACTACTTTGTGGATCGGGAAAAGACGCCGCGGGATGAGCACGGCAACTATGACTTTGAGGTCCTGGAAGCCCTTGACCTGCGGTTGTTCAACCAACACCTGTTGGAATTGATGGACGGGAAGGCTGTGCAACTGCCTCGCTTTGACTTCAAGGCCGGCCGTCGGCAGCCGGGCGAGACTGTACAACTGGGGTCTGATCACATCATCATCGTTGAGGGCATCCACGGGCTGAATCCACAGTTGGTGCCTTCTCTACCGTCCGAGTGTGCCTTCCGCATCTACCTCTCGGCTTTGACCCAACTGAATCTCGACCGGCACAACCGTGTGCCAACGACAGACACCCGGCTTCTTCGCCGCCTTGTTCGGGACGCTACCTACCGGGGGTATTCGGCCGAGGACACGCTCAATCGTTGGGAGAGCGTGCGGCGTGGGGAGAAACGGCACATCTTTCCCTATCAGGAACACGCCGATATCATGTTCAACTCTGCGCTAGCCTACGAGCTGGCGGTACTCAAACCGCTGGCGGAACCACTTCTCCTGCAGGTCGAACCATCAAGTCCACGGCGCGTGGAGGCCAAACGGCTGCTCACCTTCCTGCAATGGCTTGAACCCTGCGGACCCGATCTGATCCCGGACAACTCTATCCTGCGCGAGTTCATCGGCGGCTCCATCCTCCGGGACTATCGACCGTGAGTGAAACGTAGATCGTGGGACGTGACGCGCAATGGTGTCGCTAGGGGCTGGCTTGCCCGAATCTGCGTAATCGCCGTTATCCTGCCCGTAATTGCCATCGTCGGGGTGGCCCGTTGGCTGACGGTCGATCTGCCCTCGCCTGACCAACTGTATGAGCGGGCGGCTGCTACTAGCACGCGTATATACGATCGACACGGCCATCTGCTATACGAAATCCTCGACCCGCACGGGGGCGTGCACACCCCTGTTGGCCTGGCAGAGATGCCCCCGGCCTGCGTCGAGGCGACCATCGCCACCGAAGACGCCAGTTTCTACGCCAACCCTGGCGTGGACCTGTGGGCCATCGTCCGTGCTCTGTGGATCAACCTGCGCGGGGGCGAGATCCTGTCGGGCGGCAGCACGATCACCCAACAACTGGCCCGCAACCTGCTGCTGTCCCCAGAGGAGCGGACCGAGGTCAGCCTGGAGCGGAAGCTGAGGGAGACCGTCCTGGCCTGGCGTCTGGCCCGAACCTACGACAAGGACGAGATCCTGACGCTATATCTAAACGAGACCTACTATGGCAACCTGGCTTATGGCATTGAGGCTGCTTCGCGCACCTACTTTGCCAAGAGTGCCGCTGAGCTTGACCTGGCCGAGTGCGCGCTCCTGGCCGGGCTTCCTCAATCGCCGGCCCGTTACAACCCGTTGGAGGATCTCGATGCCGCCCGGTCCCGGCAGAGCGTAGTGCTGGGTCTGATGGCCAAACACGGCGTGATCTCCCATCAGGAGGCGGAACTGGCATCTCGGGAGAAGCTGAGCTTTGCCTCGGTCCCCTTTCCTATCAAAGCGCCCCATTTTGTGATGTTCGTGCGGGGTCAATTGGAGCGCGAGTTTGGCCTGGAGGCGATCTACACGCAGGGTCTCGACGTCTACACCACGCTTGACCTGGATGCGCAGAACGCGGCGCGGCGGATCGTGCGCTACCGGCTGGCGCAACTGGCCGATGCGGGTGCGGGTTTCCCCTCCCGCAACGTGCGCAACGCGGCTGTGGTGGTGATCGACCCGCACACCGGCGAGGTGCTGGCGATGGTCGGCAGCCCTGACTACTTTGACCCGAGCATCGACGGGGCCCTCAACGGTGCGACCGCTACCCGCCAGCCCGGATCCTCGATCAAGCCCATCACCTACGCCGCTGCGTTTGACCCCAACCACCCCGGTTCGCTCACCCCGGCCACGATGATGGTTGACGTGCGCACGGCCTTTGTCACGCGCGAGGGCGACCCCTATGTGCCCCGGAACTATGACCGGCGCTGGCACGGACCGGTGCTGCTGCGAGAGGCCCTGGCCTCCAGCTATAACCTGATCGCCGTCAAGGTACTGGATCACGTGGGTTTGGAGCGCCTGACCGGTCTGGCTCGCTCGATGGGTATCACGACGTTTGACGACGCGGACCGTTTTGGGCTGGCGCTGACTTTGGGTGGGGGCGAGGTGCGCCTGATGGAACTGACGGCGGCCTACGCGGCCTTTGCCAACGGTGGACACCGGGTGGAGCCGGTGACGATCACCCGGGTGGTCGATAGCCAGGGCCGGGTGCTGAAAGCGTGGGGGACCGCGCTGGGATCACAGGTGATGGACGAGCGAGTGGCCTATCTCATCACTGATATCCTCAGCGACAACTTATCCCGGGCACCCACCTTTGGTGAGGGCAGCGCGCTGCGGCTCTCTCGCCCCGCCGCCGTCAAAACCGGCACGACCAGCGACTGGCGCGATAACTGGACGGTGGGTTACACCCCCGACCTGGTGACCGGCGTGTGGGTCGGCAACGCCGACAACGAGCCTATGGAACACGTGAGCGGCGTCGTAGGAGCTGCTCCCATCTGGCACGACGTGATGGAGACGCTGCTCAGGGGCCGGCCGGTGCGCGAGTTCGTGGAGCCGGCGGGGATGGTGCGGATGACGGTGTGCGCGGACAGTGGGCTCAGGCCGGTGGCTGCT
>CAYUIS010000122.1:9425-10738 GCA_964444825.1 uncultured Anaerolineales bacterium
CCGCACACAGTCACCGAGCTCTTTATCGAGGGGACCGAACCTGTGCGGACTGACGACTGGCATTGGTGGGTTGTCCTGGACGAACGGAACGGTCTGCTGGCCGGGCCGGGCTGTTCGCCCCAGTTCATGGTTCAGGAACAATACACGCTCTACCCTGCCGAGGCCCAGGATTGGGTCCGCTGGCAGAGTATTCCTCAACCGCCGGATACGACCTCTCCTTTATGCCCCGGCGGCCAGGCTGCGCACGCCAGCGCTCAAATGCCAGACGAGTCTGCTCTCACCGCTCTCATTCTGACCAGCCCTGACCAGGGCAGCCACTTTCAGTTGTCACCAGAGATCCCTCCACCGGCGCAGCGAATCGTCGTGGCCGCTCGGCCTGCCGATGGTGTCGTCCTGCGCCAGGTGACGCTCCTGGCTGATGGTGGGTCGCTGGCGACGCTGACGAGCCCACCCTATCAGGTGCTGTGGCCGCTGGCGCTCGGAAACCACACGTTCACGGCGGTGGGGGTGGATGCGGAGGGGAAAAGGGTTGAGGGCAATCGCGTCACGATAGAGGTAGTTGACTGAATCAGAGATTGAGTGCTGGAGGTTGGGTGTCATCGTCGGTGACCTGCCCCGCTCGCCAATCTCGATTAACGAAGGAGACTTGTGATGAAAATCAATAGACAGCATTTGGCTACGTTAGTCCTCGTTTTGATCATCACCGCCACCCTGATCCTGGCCTGTCGGTTCGGCCCTCGACCGCCAGCGCCCACGGCCACGCCGGCCACGCCAACGCCAACGCCCACCCCGCTGCCGCCGCTGCCGCCCCAGGTGATCCAGGTGTCGCCGGGCCGGGGTGAGGAGCAGATCCTCGACGCGCCGATACAGCTTGTCTTTGACCAGCCGATGGACGCGCGGACGGTGGAAAGGGCCGTTACCATCGAGCCGGCTGTGGCCGGGGACTGGAACTGGGTCACCGACCGGTTGGTGCAGTTTGAGCCGGCTGGCAAGGGTTTTGAGCGGGCCACCCGCTACACGGTCGCCCTTCAGGAGAGCGCCAGCAGCGAGGCCGGGCTGGCGTTAAAGGACACGGTGACGTTTCACTTTACCACCGTCGGCTTCCTGGAGGTGAGCGGGGTGCAGCCCGCCGACGGGACCGCCGAGGTCGCCACCGATGGGGTCGTCACCGTTCTCTTTAACCGTCCGGTGGTTCCCCTCGTGGCCATCGAGGATCAGGACAATCTACCGCATCCCCTCACCTTTGTGCCGCCGGTGCGCGGCAAGGGGGAATGGCTGAATACGTCGATCTATGTCTTTACCCCGCAGGAGGG
>CAYUIS010000122.1:10838-16324 GCA_964444825.1 uncultured Anaerolineales bacterium
ATGGATCACGCATCGGCCGAGGCTGCCTTTGAGCTGAAGAATATGGCGACCCGGGAGGTCGTCCCCGGCAGCTTTGAGTGGCGCGATGAGGGTTTGGTCCTGCCGCAGGGTTACGTCTACGAGCCGTACCGGTGGTCGTGGAGCCGGGGTGAAGGCAGGAAGCGGGTGGGTGTCGAGACGATGGGCTTTACGCCCGCCGAACCGCTCGATTTCGGCACGACGTACCAGGCGGTGGTCGCCGCCGCGGCCGAGGGGGCCAAGGGGCAGGCCGGCACCGCCCGACCTCGCATCTGGGCTTTTGACACGATCGAATATCCCCGTATCGTCAGCACCGACCCGGCCGATGGCGAAGCGGCGGCAAGGCCGTGGGGTGGGTTGGAGATCCAGTTCTCCAGCCCGATGGACCCCGAGTCGATCGTGGATAACTTTACCATCGCGCCCCCTGTCTCCGAGACGGAGGTCTACACCTACTGGTGGGACAGCAACACCGAGCTCGAGATCTCTTTCCCCATCGAACCCAACGCCGACTACCAGGTGATCATCGATGGCGATGTCCAGGGCCGCTACGGCCATCCGTTGGGCGAGGATACAGCCATTCGCTGGCGCACCCGCGCCTATGACCCATTGGTCTATCTGCACGCGCCCTACCCGGTCGGCACCTATAATGGCTACACCCGGACGTTGGCCTATGTGACCGTGCGCAACGTGAGCCGGGTCAACTTTGCCCTCTATCGCATGCCGGTGGATCACTTTCTGCAGGCCAACGGCGAGGACTGGTGGGGCTACTGGGACGACTACCGGGGCAGCGGGGACAACCTCGTCCGTAAATGGACGCTGAACGTAAACCCACCACTGAACCAACGCCGCACCTACGGGTCCAATCTGGCAGAGGACGAGGAGGCGCTTCTGGACCCAGGCATTTACTATCTGGAGGTGTGGACCGACCCAAGCGGGGTCTACGCCGAGGCCCAGTCCTCATCCCCAGACGCTGTCGAGCGGACGATGTTGGTCGTATCCCGCCGGAATCTGAGTATGAAGGCGAGCGCCACCGGACCCCTGGTGTGGGTCACCGATCTGCGATCTGGTGACGTGCTGCCGGATGTCCCCATCGTGCTGATGGATGATAAGGGCGAGATCCTCACTCAGGGGGAGGCCGACCAGGATGGGGTGTTCCTCGCAACTGGTGAAGCATATCCAGCGATGGATCAGTATGAGCCTGTTTTCGCCTTCGTCGGCGACCCGGAGAACCCAGGGCCGGACTTCTCCGTCATCACGAGCCAGTGGAGTGACGGCGTCTCACCCTGGGAGTTTGATCTGCCGGTGGAGAGCTACCGGGAGGGTTTTACGGCCTACTTTTTCACCGAGCGCCCCATCTACCGGCCGGGGCAGGCGGTCTATTTTAAGGGCATCGTGCGCCACGACGACGACGCCCGTTACGCCGTGCCTGGGGAGGGTGGCAGCGTGCAGATCACCATCGAGGATCCTCAGGGGACGCAGGTCTACGAGGATGACCTGGCGCTGAGCGATATGGGTACGCTGGACGGGGAGCTGATGCTGAGTGAAGAGGCGGCTCTGGGCTACTATTCTATCGCGGTCACGTATGGTGATGCCTATTTTCACGCCAGTTTCCAGGTGGCCGAGTACCGCAAGCCCGAGTTCCAGGTCGAGGTCGAGACGGACCGGACAGAGTACGTCCAGGGCGACGACGTCAACGTCACCGCTCAGGCGACCTATTACTTTGGCGGTCCCGTGGCGGGTGCGGACGTGCGCTACGCGGTCCTGTCCGCCGATCACTTTTTCGACTATCAAGGCAGGGGATGGTGGGATTTCACCGACTATGATTTCAGCCAGCGCTGGGGCGGGGACACGTACGGTTCCTACGGTGAGTTGATCGCTGACGGCACGGGCACGACCGACGCGGAAGGCCGTTTTACGTTCAGCATCGACGCTGACATCGCCGAAGACCTTGCCAGCCAGCGGTTCACGCTCGAGGCGACCGTCACCGACGTCAACAACCAGGAGGTGAGCAACCGGACCGAGGCGGTCGTCCACAAAGGGCTGTACTATATCGGCCTGCGCCCCGAGCGGTACGTGGGGCAGGTGGGCGAGGAGAATCGGATCGACCTTATCACCGTCGATTGGGCCAGCGATCCGTCACCGGGCCGGGAGGTGAGGGCCATCTTTGCCGAGCACAAGTGGTACAGCGTGCGCAAGGAGGCCGAGGATGGCCGTTTCTACTGGGAGAGTTTTGTCGAGAACGTGCCCGTTTTTACCACCACGGTGACCACAGACCCGGATGGCAAGGCGACGGTCGGCTTCACGCCCGAGCAGGGCGGTATCTACAGACTGCTCGCCAGCGGTCTCGACGAGAGGGGGAACGAGGTACGCAGTTCCACCTATATGTGGGTCAGCGGGCGGGGTTACGTGAGCTGGCGGCAGGAGAACAACGACCGTGTCGAACTGGTGGCCGACCAGCGGCAATACCAGGTCGGCGACACGGCGACCATCCTCATTCCACACCCATATCAGGGCGCGGTCAAGGCGCTGGTCACCGTCGAGCGGGGGCAGGTCTATCGCCACTGGGTGCAGACGTTGGAGACCAACTCGGAGCGGATCGAGATTCCGATCACTGAGGACCTCATCCCCAACGTCTTTGTCTCGGTGGTGATCGCCAAGGGGGTGGATGAGGCCAATCCGCTGCCCAGCTTTAAGGTGGGCTACGTCGAACTGCCCATCCAGGTCACCGAGAAGGAGTTGAACATCACGCTGACGCCTGACAAACGGTCCGACGAGCATTACGGCCCAGGCGAGACCGTGGTGTACGACGTAGAGGTCACCGACAGCACCGGGGACCCGGTCGAGGCCGAACTGGCCCTCAATCTGGTGGATCTATCGGTGCTCTCGCTGGCCGATGAGCGAGGGCCGGACATTGTGAGCCACTTTTGGCGCGAGCGAGGGCTGGGTGTTCTGACGGCCAACGGGCTGACCGTCTCGGGCGACCGCGTCATCGAGGAGCTGGCCTCTGAGGTCAAGGGGTTGGGCGGTGGGGGCGGTTCTGACGAGTTCGGCGCCGTCCGGAGTCGTTTCCCCGACACCGCCTACTGGAACCCCACGCTGCGCACCACTGACGACGGCCACGCCACCGTCAGCGTGGAACTGCCGGACAATCTGACCACGTGGCGTATGGGCGCTCGCGGCGTGACGGCCGAGACGCTGGTGGGCCAGGCCGACGTGGATATCATCAGCAGTAAGGATCTGCTGATCCGTCCGGTCGCGCCGCGCTTCTTTGTCGTCGGCGACGAGGCAGAATTGGGGGCCGTGGTCCACAACAACACCGATCGACCCCTGGAGGTGGAGGTGGTGCTGGAGGCGGATGGGGTGGACGCCGAGAAACCCACGAGTCTACAGGTCAGTATCCCCGCTGGCGACAATGAGAAGGTGGCGTGGCAGATCACGGTGGAGGACACCCCGGAGGTCAGGTTGCGCTTTGGTGCAAGGTCGCTTGAAGCGTTGGTGTACGCCTATCGCGAAGCACGGTTTCTGAGCCAGAGCCAGGTTTCTGACGCGGTCGAGATCACCCTGCCCGTCTACCGCTACAGCACGCCGGAGGTGGTGGCCACGGCCGGGGATCTTGACGCCGATGGGCAGCGGTTAGAGGCAGTGGTCCTGCCGCCCAGCTACGACCCCACCCAGGGCGAGCTGGCGGTGCACATGGATTCTTCGCTGGCGGCGGGGATGGTGGATGGGCTGGAATACCTGGAACACTATCCCTACGAGTGTACCGAGCAGACGGTCAGCCGGTTCCTGCCCAACGTCGTCACCTACCGGGCCTTTGACGAGCTGGGGCTCGATCGGCCCGATCTGGAGAGCGCACTTCCTGAACTGGTCAGTACCGGTCAACAACGGCTCTACAACCAGCAGCATTACGACGGTGGATGGGGTTGGTGGGTCCAGGACAAATCTGATCCGTTCCTGACTGCCTACGTCCTGCTGGGAATGATCGAGGCGGAGCGGGCAGGGTTCGTGGCGGATGAAGAGGTGATGGACCGGGCGGGCGAGTTCCTGCAGGAGAGCCTGCTCAGGCCCCGGGATGTGGTACAGCACTGGCAGGCCAACCGGCAGGCGTTTATCCTGTACGTGCTGGCCGAGGCTGGCCGGGGTAACCTGGGACGCACCATTACCCTGTTCGATCAGCGGGATGTGTTAGACACATTCGGGAAGGCCTATCTGGGGATGGCCCTGGGCTTGTTGGAGCCAGACGACTCGACCCGCGTGGACACCTTGCTCTCCGACATCGTCGGCGCCGCGATCTTGAGCGCGACCGGCGCCCATTGGGAGGAGGAGCAGGTGGACTATTACGGGATGAACACCGACATCCGCTCCACCAGCATCGTGCTGGCTGCCCTGGCGCGGTTGGATCCCGGAAACGCGCTGGCCCCCAACGTCGTCCGCTGGCTGATGGTCGCCCGAAAGGATGGCACCTGGGAGACCACACAGGAGACAGCCTGGGCCATCATCGGGCTTACCGATTGGATGGTCGCCACCGGGGAACTGGAGGGTGCATACAACTGGCACGTGGTCGTCAACGGCCAGGAGCTGGGTGCGGGGCGGGTAGCACCCGAGGAGGGAGTTTTCGACGAGACAACCAAACTACAGATCGCCGTCGCCGACCTGCTGGCCGACGAGGCAAACCGTGTCGTGATCGAGCGTTGGGCTCCCGACGGGGAGGACGAGGGAACCGGCCGGCTGTACTATAGTATGTACCTGCGCTATTTCAAGCCGGTGGAGGAAGTGACAGCCCTCAACCGGGGCATCATCGTCAGTCGCCAATACCGGCCCGTCGATTGCGACGCGGAAGATGGGGCTTGCCCGATCATTGACCAGGCGCAGGTGGGCGACGTGATCCGGGTCGAGCTGACGGTGATCGCTCCCAACGATCTACACTACGTGGTGGTCGAGGATCCCTTCCCCGCCGGGGCTGAGGGAGTGGACCAAAGCCTCAAGACCACCAGCGTGGTCGGCGAGCCGCCCGAGCTGATTCGCACCGACCGGGTCAACACGTGGGGTTGGTGGTGGTTCAGCCACACCGAGATGCGGGATGAGAAGGCAGTGCTCTTTGCCAGCTATCTGCCGCGCGGCACGTACGAGTACACCTATCTCATCCGCGCCAGCCTCCCGGGCGAGTTCCGGGCGATCCCCACCCACGCCTACGAGATGTACTTCCCGGAGGTGTTTGGCAGGAGCGACGGGGGTGTGTTCACCATCGTCGAATGACGGATCTGGCACAGTGACAGCGCAGGTTCCTGGGGGAGGCGTTTGATAACTTGGGATTCTGGCGCCGCGGTATAATGAAGAGCCCGTATAACCCAAGTTTTCAAGTTTGGGGTATAAGGGCTTACTCCGCCTCAGTGTACAGCAGGCTCTCCCGGACCGCTTTAGCGGTGCCGGCGTATGTCGCCTCTTCGTACTCAGAACACTTGTTCTAC
>CAYUIS010000123.1:0-10203 GCA_964444825.1 uncultured Anaerolineales bacterium
GCCAAGGCCAATGGCGCCGTGTAGAGGAACCCGGTGACGTTAGCCAGGCCTTCGATATACTTAAGCCCGGTCATACTGCCCAGTTCGGGCCAGAGCTTTGCGGCAATGGCTCGCACTCGTTCTTCCAAGCTTTGCTCCTTTTCTATCCAGCAGACCCGAAACCATCCCCCTCAGATGATTTCTATTTTGTCAAGCGTGAGAGCCGCATCTCGAAATCCTGGCGGTCTTGGGCGGCTGCCGCTGCCGCGAGGATCTGCTCGCAGGTCTGATTGCCCGAGATGAGGATCGCGTGGGTGAGTGCGATCTCTTCAAGTAAGGGGGCGTCAGCTCCCTCGACGTAACCTCTTTGGCTGTATTTCTTTGCTCCAAAGACCCACTCGCGGAGGCGGGTCGCTCCCTCCCAATCCCCGTCTATTTCTGCCCAGGATCCCTCCCACCGAATGTGGAAGCGAGAGAAACCCTTACCCCCACCAGGGCGGACCGTCTCGAACAGATGCCGGGCCCAGAGTTCCATCAATCCCTTGACCAGATCCCGGCCACTGACGTCAACGCTGGGAGGGCACTCGCGGTCGAACGTATCTCGATACCATACTTCCCATTCAACTTTGCTCAAAAGGACAGATCTCCCTTGTCTCAGTAAGCGCTCCCCACTGTCGTGCTGCAGTCATCGCCTGCGCTTGCCAATGGTTGTTCATACTTCTCTAGGAAATCGGAATACTTGGGACCGTCAGTGTTTGAAATGACGCGCATTATACCAACATCATCCGCTTGAAGCTCGTCCCGCACGGTGGGGGTTTGACGCCGAGAGCGTCAGCGACGGTGGCCCCGAGGTCGGCAAAGGTCTCGCGCACACCCAGGTTCACGCCCGGCCGGATGGGGGCGCCGGTGATCAGGATGGGCACGTACTCGCGTGAGTGGTCGGTGCTGGGGGTGGTCGGGTCATTGCCGTGATCGGCCGTCAGCACCAGCACGTCATCCTCCGCCAGCGCGTCCATAATCTCGGGCAGCCGCTGGTCGAACTCGGCCAGGGCGCTTGCGTATCCGGCCGGGTTGTTGCGGTGGCCGTACTTGGCGTCAAAGTCGACCAGATTGGTGAAAATCAACCCCCGCTCCCGGCGCTCGTGCATGGCGGCGATGGTCTGGTCCACCCCGTCCATATTGTCTTGGACGTGAACTGCGCCGGTGAGGCCCTGACCAGCAAAGATGTCCCCGATCTTGCCCACACCGTAGACCATCAGGCCAGCATCTTTGAGGTGATCCAGGACGGTGGGTTCGGGTGGCAGAACTGAGAAGTCGTGCCGGTTGGGGGTGCGCACCCACTTTCCGGGGACGCCCACAAAGGGGCGGGCGATGACGCGGCTGACCTCATGTTCGCCGCAAAGTATCTCGCGGGCAATACGACAAAAGCGGTACAGCTCGTCCAACGGGATCACATCCTCGTGGGCGGCGATCTGGAAAACGCTGTCGCCAGACGTATAGATGATCGGCTTGCCGGTGCGGACGTGCTCCTCCCCCAGTTGGTCGATGATGACCGTGCCTGAGGCGGGATAGTTGGCGAGGGTGCCCCGGCCGATCGCGGCCTCAAAACGGTCCATCACCTCGGGAGGGAATCCGTCGGGATAAAGGGGGAAGGGCTGGGTCAGTCGGATGCCCATCAACTCCCAATGCCCGGTGCTGGTGTCCTTGCCCGGTGACAGCTCGCCCATTTTGCCATAGACCGCCGTCGGCTCGGTCTGTGGGATCACCCCTTCGACGATGACAATGTTCCCCAGCCCCATCGCCTCCATGTGGGGCACCTTGAGGCCACCAACAACGCGGGCCATATTGCCCAGCGTGTGGCTGCCCACGTCGCCATAGGCGGCCGCGTCGGGCAGCTCACCGACCCCCACACTGTCCAGAACGATGATGATAAAACGGTTGATTACCATCCTGTTGGTATCCTTTTAGTGGGCATTCCCCAGAGAGCGATTGCTCATTCCTCTGGCTCAAAGAACGAGAGGCTGTTGAACATGGCGATAAACGTGGGGCCAAAACCGTCCCACTGATCGGGCTGGGCCATAGCGGTGGCGCCGATGACTCTCTCCTCCACGACGATGACGCCAAGAATGCCTATGAAGGATACCTCATCAAAATCGCCCGAGATTTGCATCAGAGCGGCCGGGTAGCCCTGTAGATTCCCTGTCTCTATCTCGCCCGCCTCTGCATCCAAGTCTTGAGCCATCGCCTGTAGGAACTCGACCGGACTGGCGCTAACCTCCAGGTCATAGTCTTCGGCCATCTCGTCCAGGTCTGTCGCGTCGAACATAGCTAACGGCGCTTCCTGCAGAGCTTCGGCCATGGCATAGTCAAAGGCAGTTTCGACCGCCGCCTGGCTCCTGGAGAACACGGCCCAGGCGTCATCTTCGTCGTAGAATAGGTCACCGGGGTAGAGCACTGTGTAGCCAGCCGTACCGTTTCTGTATTCGGCTTGTGCACCTCCGAGTTTCTCGATCTCCTGTTCCACTGCACCCCTGTTGGGGGCGTCGGGCGGCACGAGTTCGAGATATGCCTCGAATGCGGCGACAGCTTCATCTGTCAGGCCCTGCTCCCGATAGGCGAGGCCCAGGTTGAAGAGGGGTAGAGGATTCTCGACGTCGAGATCTATCGCTTCCCTCAACTCAGCGACGGCCTCGTCGAGCCTGCCCTGATCAAAATAAGCGCGCCCCACGTTATTGTGTGCCATCGAGTCATCAGGCTCGATTCGGATGCTTTCCTTCCACGCGACGATGGCTTCGTCGAGCTTGCCCTGCTCGTAGTAGGCGCGCCCCATGTTGTAATGGGCGTCGGCGTTGTCGGGATTGACCCTGACGGTTTCCTTGTATTCCGCAAGGGCCTGGTCGAGCTGTCCCTGATCGTAGTAAAAGAGTCCCAGATTGTAGTGAGCCGTGTCGTCGTCGGGATCAATTCGGATGGCCTCCTGGTACTCGGCGATGGCCTGGTCAGGTTTGCCTTGATCATCGTAAATGAGCCCCAGGTTGTTATGGACCTCGGCCATGTCCGGGTCGAGCTGGATGGCCTCCTGGTATGCGGCGACGGCCTCGTCCAGCTTGTCTTGCTTCTGATAGGCGAGACCCAGGTTGTAGTGGGCTTTGGCGTTGTCGGCGTCGAGCTGAATGGCTGTCTGGAACTCGGCGATGGCCTTGTCGAACTGGCCCTGGTCGAGATAGTCTATTCCCATGTCTAGGTGCTCGTCAGCCGAGGGCGTGGGGGTGGTCGCGGGTGTGGGCGTCGGCGGCACCGGTGTCGGGGGTGGAGGTTCCTTCTCCCCGCAGGCGACCAGCATCCCACCCGCCAGTACCATGATCATCACCAGGATCCATATATGCTTGTTGTTGTTCATTTCTTTTGCTCCTCGATGTGTCTATATTGTCTTTCTCAGTGCCTTTTGAATGGCTACCCCGGCTCGTCTTCCTCAAGTCAAGGTGGCCGATCTCCCTTGCCTGCGTGATTCCCAATCCTCGCTGCAATACCTCCAAAGCTTGGTCACAGATTATTGTACCCGGAAAGGGTCACAGTGCAACTGGACACACCCGATGCCACAAGAAGACGGCCACTACTAGACCTGGCGCGACACGGTGGCGGAGATGATGGCAGAGCCCCGCAGCAGCGTCAAGTATAACAACATCTTCCCCAGGTGATGGGGTTGGCGCGCAGCTCATCCCAATAGGCGGAGCCATCCAGCCGTCGGCTCACAGGTGGCCCTCTCCGCCAAGGGCTCAACCGCTGCTCCGTTGGGCTGCTAAAGAGGCCAAGCTTGCGCAACAAGCCTGGCCTCTTGTCATTTTGGCTCTGTCCGCGCCAATATGTATACTGTGCTACCTTCTCCCTTCGCGGAACCGCTAAGCGCAGCGTTTTCAGCTCGCGGCGGCGCTGGCTGGCCGACGCGCCGGTTCCGCCCGGTGTGCGGCGGGAACGTCCCGCGCAAACAGGTTGGGGATGTGCCACGGATGCCGCAACAGGTACCTGCTGATGGGTGGCACCTTTGGAGGGTGGGCGTTCATTCTGCGCGCCGAAACGGGCCACTGGAAGGGGAGGTGGGTGACACTGCTCGGCCTCGTCGTCTTGGCCAGCGCGTGCAGCGTCGAGCGCAGGACCGCCGTCTGGCCCTCCCGGTCGCCGGGTTGTCCCAGCAGGTAGCCCAACGGGTGCTCGATGGTCGCCAGCCGCGGCACGCTCACGGCGGCCGTCAGATCGGGGATGCTCGACAGCGTGATCGTGCTTATGCCGGCCGCCTCGATTTCTCTCTGCACCAGTCCCGCGGACCAGCAGCAGATCGGTCAGCCCGGGACCAATACGACGACGTTTACCCCGTCTCGTCTCATATGCCGGATCATGGCCGGCGTGCTTTCCTCCAACAGCGCCTGCGGCTGCAGGATGTAGCCCATAAAAGAGTAGTGATTGGCGGCCGAGCGTCCAATCTCACCGTTCTCCTCGAGCGCCTGCAAGCGCTGCAGGGGCAGGACCGTGTTCAGATCCTGCGCTATGACGCGGGGATGGATGTGCAGGTGATACAGCTTTACATCCTGCGCTGTCGCCGTGCGCGGGAGGATGCGGAAGGAGGGATCGCCCCACCAGGGATTCAGCCTCTCACCTTCCTGGTCAAAGGGCCGGTCCGTCTTGAGTGCCAGACCCGCAGAGCTGACCAGCGCGACGGTGCTTTCCTCCAGCGGCCTGGACAGCGGTGTCCACGGGATCTCCCGCGGTTTCTCAAGCTTGATCCAGGACTGGACGAGCGCCTTGGCCTGCCGGTCCAGGAAACGGGTCGAGTCTACTTTCTTAGGTGTCAACATTGTGTGTGCCCCCTCTATGTCTTTTGCCTGGCCAGGCTCTCTGGATAGGTCTTTCATCTTGCCTCCGTGAACGCGGCGCATCGTCTGTCCCACTTTGTCCTCTCCCTGAAGCAGTAGGGCAGTCCCCTTTTGGCGCCGTGATAGGCCGCGCATTCGTCACACTGCCCGCGCCTTGGGCAGTTCTTCTTGGTGCAAGGACACTCGGTCTGTGCCACCAACAGCAGGGGCAGGCCCAGGCTGTGGATCTTGCCCAGCACGCCGTGCAGCGCCGCCTGGTCCACCCCCGCGCCGGTCAGAAGGGTCTCGCCGTTATCCCGTGAGAATTTCACAAAACCGTCGAACCAATCGGCCCACTTCTCGTCCAGGTTCCCCTTCACCCGGATGTGATAGATGTTCTCTTGCACAGCCCGTCGCTCGTCAGTCATCAAATCCTCTCCTGTTCCACTGTATGTTTATCGTCTTGCCTTCCACCTTGTTCTTTAATCTCACCGCTGGGTAGCCCAGATCTAGCGTCCCATTATACGGGTTGGACCGAGGGATGTCATGCCCCAAATGGGGAATCTTGCGGGGGATATCGAGGGAGAGAATGGGAAGGCGCCAGGGTCTGCCGTCAGGCAGCCGGCGTCAGTTGCGTGAGTGCGTGCTAGAGGAGTCCCAGTTCGCGCCCGCGCGCCACGGCCTGCGTCCGGCTGTGGACGTCGAGCTTCCCATACATGTTCCTCAGATGCTGTTTGACGGTGCTCGGAGCGACGACCAGCCTGCTGGCGATCTCCTTGTTCGAGAGGCCTTCGGCCAGCAGCCGCAGCACCTCCAGCTCCCGCTCGGTGAGGGGGTCCAGCGTCGCTTCGACGAGCGAGGGCAGCAGGGAAACCTGCCCCGCCACCCGGCTTCTCTGTGCCTCTCTCTCCTGCCGGAAAGCGCCAAGGAGGTCACGCACGTAATCCCCTACGATACGCGCCATTGCCCCAACGTCAGTTTCTGCCGCCGCGCCCCGCGTTGTCGACCGCTCCAGCAGCTCGCGCAGCGGCCGTCCCATCTCCAGGAACAGACGCACATATCCCTCTGGCCTCGCCAGCGAGAGGGCCTGAGACAGGGTTGTGTCCGCCTCGTCGGGCCTGCCCTGCGCTTCCAGGGCCAGGGCCTGCAAGGCCAGGATTTCGATCGACCGGCCGGTGCGCCCGCCTGCCTCTGCCAGCGCGCGCTGACGGTCCAGCAACCGTTGCGCCTCGGCAGCGCGCCCCTGGGCCAGCCGCAGCCACGCCAGCGTCATCTGCTCCAATTCCGAGCCGCCGTCGCACGCCTCGGCCCAACGGCTTGCCGCCTCCAGGTCGCCCACCGCCACCCACTGCACGACCCGCGATGTCCTGAGCTCGATCCCGGTCGCCAGTCGTACGTGATGGGTCTGCACAGCTTGTTCGGCGCTACGGAGAGCGTCTAGAGCACCGTCCACGTCGCCCTGCGCCTGGAGCACACGCATCAACGTCACATAGCCGGATACCAGGAGGCTGTTCACACCAAAGCGCCGGCCGTACTCGACCCCGGTCACTGCGTGCTCGTGCGCAGCGTCTAGTTGGTTCCACTCGCGCAGCAGATTGGCCAGACCGACCTCGTAGGGGCAGCGCACCCGCGAATCCAGGCCATTTCGCGCCACCATCCATTGACGCGCTCTGCCATAGAGCGCCTCCGCCTGGTGAAGCTGCCCCCGGACCTCCTTCGTCGCCGCCAGGTCGCACAGCGCCGGGACGGCCATCAACAGCCTGTCTGCCTTTTCGCCGACCGCCAGCATGTTCATCGACGCCTGGCTGGCGCCATCCATATCGTCGCCGGAGAAATAGGTGTCCGCCAGGGCATAGGCGACCATACCCCGCGCGTTCAGGTTCTCCTCAGGCAGGTGTTTTTCGGTAAGGGCCGCCATCTCGATGACGCGCTCTGCATCACCGCGCAGATTGGCGGTAAAGGCGCGGATGGCCGCGATGTGGCCCAGTAGTTCGGAGGCTCGGGGAGTGGAGGGCTTGATCCGTTTCTCCACCTCCTCGAGCAGGGCCTCCGTCTCCTCCAGCCGGCCGCTCAGGGCCAGCGTGCTGGCGCGATAAACGTTGATCCATGGGCGGCCGCGCACGATCTGCTGGGGCAGTTTCTCGATCCAGCCCAAGAGGACAGGGGCCTCGCTGCGCGAGAGCATTCTGGCGATATTCTCCTCGATCATCGACGCTGCCCGCTCGAAATCCTGGGCAGCCATCGCGTGGATCATTGCTTCCTCCAGGGAGCCCTCGTCCTGGTACCATCGGCTGGCGCGGCGGTGCAGTTCGCGGATCTCGTCTGCCGATTGGCGCTGCCTCAAGGTGCTCTTTAGCAAGTCGGTGAACAGATGGTGATAGCGATACCAGCGCCGCTCATCGTCCAGCGACACGAGAAAAAGGTTGGAGCGCTCAAGGTGCTCCAGGGTCTCCTGGCCGGAGGCAGACGGGGTGGGGGGCAGGGGATCAGAAGCGGCAGGGTCTCCCTTGCCTAGAACGGCGTCGCACAAAGGGCCGGTCATCTGGTTGAGGATAGACGTCTGTAGCAAAAAGGTCTGGATAGGTTCGGGCTGCCGGTGGAGCACTTCCTCGGTCAAATAGTCCAGGATGTAGCGGTGGCTGCCGGTAAAAGCACCGATGAAACTGGCGGTACGCTCCGCGTCTCGCCCCTGCAGGGAGAGCGCGGCCAACTGCAACCCGGCGATCCAGCCCTCGGTGCGGGCTTCGAGGGCGGCTGTGTTGTCGGGAGAGAGGTTCAGGCCCGCGCACTTGTTGAGGAAAGCGGCAGCTTCATCGGTGGTAAAGCGCAGGTCGGATTGGCGCAGTTCAGTCAACTGGCCCTTCCCGCGCAGTCGCGCGATGGGCAGGGGCGGGTCGGTGCGGGTGGCGATGATCAGGTGCAGATTGGGCGGCAGGTGGTTGAGCAGGAATGCGAGCCCGCTGTGGATCGGTTGAGCCGTGATGAGGTGGTAGTCGTCGAGGACGAAAACAAAGGGGCCGGGGATGGCTGCGATCTGGTTGCTCAAAGTCGTCAGGACCGCTTCCATCGGCGGTGGCTGGGCAGCCTGGAAAACTTCCAGCATATCCTGCGCGATGGTCGCCTCGACTGTCTGCAAGGCAGCGACAAAGTAGGTCCAAAACCGCGCCGGGTCATTGTCGCCCTCGTCCAGCGACAGCCAGGCGACGTGCCGCCCGCAGCCAGCGCTCCATTCGCTCAGCAGCGTCGTCTTGCCATAGCCCGCCGGGGCGGAGATGAGGGTCAGCTTGCGATCCAGACCCCTGTACTTGTCGCCCCTGGTTCTTTGGCCCAGGGACAAAGGGTCCAGGACAAGTGCCGCGTCCAACTGCTCGATCAAGCGCGGGCGTGAGACCAGTTCCGGCCGGACGGGGGGGATATAGAGCTTGGTCCTCAGGAGCGGACTGGACATTGGCAGATTATACCAGCGGGGAAATCGTTTTGTCAAACAAAAGTCTCAGTAGATCCAAACTCGTCACCCTGAGCAGCCTGTCCTGAGTCTGTCGAAGGAAAGCGAAGGGTCTCAGCGCATCGGTCAAGAGATTCTTCGCTTCACTCAGAATGACGTTTTAGAAGTGATTTGTCATCCATAAATGCACCAGCGTATTCGAGATTTTGACCTGCTGAGTCTAGATCCAGTTCAGGCTCGACGCTCACGCATCGGTGGACTGCGGACTCATATCGCCGCTTTCTCGTCCACCTTGGGAGATCCAGATCAGGCTGACCAAAAACCCGGCGAACATGATCGCCGCGCCGCTGATATAGGGCAGGCTGAGATGGACATCGAGTGCGGCGCCACCCAGGATTGGCCCAACGATTCGGCCCAGGCTGACAAAGGAATTGCTCAACCCCATCGCGACCCCCTGCGGGATAGTGGCGCGACGGGATGTGAGGGAGAGCAGGGCAGGACTCACGATCGCGGCCGCCAATGCCAGGAGCGCGGTGGTCAGGATTGCCGTCACAAACGTGTTGGCCAGCAGCATCAGACCAAAGCTCAGGGCTGTTGCCAACATTCCGCCTCTGATCACCAGTGCATCACCCCACCGTTTGGTGGCAGGCCCGGCCAGGAGGCCCTGGGTCAGTGCGGAGACGGCCCCCATCACCATCATAACGATGCCGACCTGCTCCGGCCCATAGCTGAAACGTTCTAGCCCGTACAAACCAAAGACACTGGCAAAGATCATCAATCCGCTGGTGGAGATAAAGGTCAGCACGAAGAGCGTCCCGATGGGGCTAGAGAGGGCCTGCCACCAGGCGTGGAAGTCAACGATGGCCTCCCGCTCTTCGGCTTTCTGCTCCAGCGCTGGACGTGATTCAGGCAGAAAGATGACGGCCAGTAGCAGGGATAGTAGCGCCATTCCGGCCGCGACGAAAAAAGGCATCGAAAGCGAGGTGGTAGCCAGGAAACCACCCACGGCGGGGCCGATAATGGTTCCAATTCCCCCCGCCGCGCCGAGCAGACCCATCCCGCCGCCGCGTTCGTCTTCGGGCGTGCTGTCGCCGATGTAGGCCATAGTGGTCGGCGCGGTCGCGGAGGACAGGATGCCTGACAGAATACGGGCTGCAAACAGCATCCACAGTTGGGTGGCCAGTCCGAACCAGACCATCGTGATGACATAGCCCAGAATCCCGACGAGCAGGATCGGTTTGCGCCCGACGCGGTCGGAGAGTCCGCCCCAGATGGGACCAAAGATCAGCCGCATAACCGCGTACGAGGCGACCAGCAATCCTAATTCCGTCCCGCCTGCGCCCATACTCTCGATGTAGAACGGAAAGATGGGGATGATGATCCCATAGCCGAGCATAACCACGAACAGGACAAAGGTGAGGATGTAAAGGTTGCGTCGCTGGGTGTTCATACGCCTTTTCCGTGCCTCTCTGTGTTCCAATCTCACTCAACTTCATCGAGCAATATCACCGTCCCGGCGCCACCGTCAACCGTGATCATCTGCCCGGTCTGAATCCGCCGGGTTGCCACGCCCGTGCCCATGACGGCGGGAATGCCATACTCGCGGGCGACGATGGATCCGTGGCTCAGCGGCCCGCCAATGTCGGTGACGACGGCAGCGGCCATTGCAAAGAGCGGCGTCCAGGCCGGGGTGGTGATCTTGGCCACCAGGATGGAACCCGGTCGCATCTGGCTGAAATCCTCCGGGCCGTGCAGCACACAGGCGGGCGCCGTGACCTGACCGACGCTTGTGCCCGCGCCCTTGATCGTGTCGCCGATCTGGCTGCTCTCATCCACTGCGACCATTCCCTCGACGTTAATGCCCATCACCTTCCTCTTTGAGGGTGGCAGCACCGGCGGGGGCGTGACGCGCTTGGCCGCGCGCGCAAATGC
>CAYUIS010000123.1:10303-16304 GCA_964444825.1 uncultured Anaerolineales bacterium
AGCCCCTTGACTCGGCCCAGCACGCGCTCCGTCGCTTCCACGCGCCCGGACTCGAGTGATTGCTGCCGTTCGTACGGGTTGACCCCCTCGCCGCGCAGGTACATCTTGATGGTTTCCACCATCGGCGCGGGGTTGTCGAGGGGCAGCGGCTTGGCAAAGTCGAGATCGTAGATGATGTGTCCGAATTGGGCCACGTGGGTGCGGAACTGTTCTTGAAAGGACTGCCAATCATCCATCGCCACACCTGTTGGTGACTGGCCGCTCTCCAGTCCTTCGACAATCTGTTTGGAGGATGTGTTCAGGACGTATGCGGCGAGAGCCTCGCGCCCGCGGTACCACGTCGCCAGATCGTAGAGCGATTTCTCCGCACGGATCGGGACGCTGTCAAAGCCCACCAGAAAAGCCGTCACGTCAGGCTCGCCGACGCGCTTGACCAGCCTGTCGTACACGCGCGTGAACAGCATTTCGCTCCCCGCGCACGCCCCCATCCATACCATCTGTGCCGTGAGGTTGAACATGGCGGCCCTTGCCATCTCTCGTACGCCATCCAGCAGGTCGGCCGCCGACAGCTTGGATAGCGTTTGGTTCTCCCAACGCCCGGTCGTTTCGATATATGGCGCGCGCCCGTGCTCACGCCAGTAGGAGACGCCGTCGCGCATCATACGCGGAAAAGACGGCAGCATCCTGGTCAGCATCCACCATAACATTCGGCCAGTGTACTGGGCGTTCGAGTAGGCATAGCTGTTGATCGTCACGAGGTGGTCTGTTAGCACTGCGTCAGATTTCGTCATGTCCGACATGGCGTGCTTGAGACCGGCACCGTAGGCCTCGAACGCCATCGTGGCAAAGAGTGGGCTGATCGGGTCCGGCATCAGGTCGATGATGCTGGCGCGCACGTAATGGCCTTTCGGGTCGGGCAGCAGCCATTCGGTCGGCGGCTCGAGCTCTGGCTCGGGCAGGGTCGTGATTGGGCGCGCCTGCACGATGGCAAACGTGCCATCTGCCAGCGTCCATTCGATGTCTATGGGCATCCCGTACAGGTCCTCGATCTCCGTACCGAGTTGGGCCAGAGCGACGGCCTGGGCATCCCCGAGGGAGGGCGCCTGGCGAAGCGCTTGCGAGACGGGCTGTTCTTCGGTGCCGCCATCCACGCGCACGGTCATCGTCTGTTTGTCGGCGATCTCGCGCGCGAGGATCGCGTGGCTGGTCTTGTCGACCGTGAAGGTATCCGGCGTCACCAGTCCACCGACGACCGCTTCACCCAATCCCCACGCGGCGTTGATGACCGCCTGATCGCGCCGTCCATTGAGCGGGTTGGCGGTGAACAAAATGCCAGCCACCTCCGCCGGAACGAGCGCCTGCACCACCACAGCCAGGCTGACGCTCTCCTGGTCGATTCCGTGCTGCACGCGGTAACCAATCGCCCGGGCCGTCCACAGGCTGGCCCAGCACCGTTTGACAGCGTCCAGCACCGCTGTGGCACCCTGGACGTTGAGAAAAGTCTCCTGCTGCCCGGCAAATGAGGCATCGGGCAAGTCCTCGGCGGTGGCAGAGGAGCGCACGGCGACGTAGGGCGTCAGGCCCGACATCTGCGCGTAGGCCTGCGCGATCGCTCCGGCGATGTCCGGCTCCACTTGGCCTTGGCGGAACGCCTCGCGAATGGCGTGGGACGCTGTCTCCAGCGTCGCCGGTTGCGTAACGTCGACGGCTTGGAGCGCCGCGACAATGCGCGGCTGCACGTCGTTCTTCTCCACAAAACGGCGGTAGGCCGCGGTGGTGACGTGAAAGCCGTCGGGCACGGGCAGGCCGGCGTTGACCATCCGGGCCAGCGATGCCCCCTTGCCGCCTACGATGGCCAGCTCAGCCTGCGGGCTGGATAAAGGTAACGTGTATTTGCTAGTCATTGCACACCTCCCCTGGTGACGGAAAGTACCGTCAGGTGCAGGTCCCAGATCCGGTTCAAAATGCCGCGCAGGGCGGCCTGATCGGCGACGGGACCGGTGAGCGTGGTGATGGGCGAACCATCGCTCGCACGCTCAAACGTGACCGTCATATCTCTGAACCACTCGGACCAGCCTTCGTCGAGCTTTCCCTCTACTTGAATCTGGTACGTCATTGGCCCATTCGGGTCAGGATGTCCTTCCATCGACGTCCTCTCCACTCGGATCATAGTTACAGGGTCAGTATACCACCAAACAGGTACGGTTGAGACCGGACGAAAGTATGGTTGGGGTACGGTTGGCGGAAAAAGAACAGCCCCAGACGTGCTATCGAGGGCTGGTTATTGGCCGACGATGGTCACACTCAAGCAATGGGGAGAATGCCCAACGACCTGGCTTTCGCGACCGCCTGCGTCCGGTTCTTGACACCCAGCTTGCCATAGATATTGCTGGCGTGCCACTTGACGGTGCGCAGTGAGATGACGAGCCTCTGGGCGATTTCCTGGTTGGAAAGTCCTTCGGCGATGAGGCGCAGCACGTCCAATTCCCGGTCGCTCAGGGCTTCCACCATCTCTGGCGGCAGTTCCCGGACCGCCGGTTCCAACGCGGGGAACGCCGCCAGCAGCCGGCCTCCATACGCTGGCGCGATGCCACGCTCGACGGCCCGGTAGAGCAACCTCGCCACCGGCTCGCCCTCGTCCAAAAAGATGCGCGCGTAACCCTCCGGTTCGGCGAGGGAGAGCGCACGTTCCAGGGGCGCCATAGCCCGGTCGAGGTCCCCCTGGGCTTGGAGGGCCAACGCCTGGAGCAGATAGATCTCTATCACCATCCCCGGGCGGTTGCGCCGCTCCGCTATCGGCAGCAGGGGTTCGAGCAGCGCCAGCGCCTCGTCGGACCGCCCTTCAGCGATCAATAACCGCGCCAGCACGAGGAGTTCGTACTTGAGCAGGCGGTGCTCGATGGAGGACTGGCTCTCCTCTTTCAGGGGCGCGTCGATGTACTGGACCAACTCCCGCCCTTTGGCCCATCGCCGGACCGCTTCGAGGTCTCCCCCCGCGATCGACAGCCGGGCCTGGAATAGCGCCACAGTCAGGTCGTCTATTTGGGTGATGTCGAATTTCACCGCGAGTTCTTGCGCCTTTCGGGCGGCCTCCCAGGCGCCGTCGAGATTCCCTCGCCCCTGCCTGACGCGCGCCAGGGCGAGATAGGCTTCGAGAGAGCCTGTCTCGGTCCACCGGTCGGTCAATTGGATGCCCTCGGTGAGATAGCGCGTCGCAGCCTCGAGATCGTTCCATTCCCGGTAGAGTTCTCCCAGTCCGACCAACGCCTGGCCCGCGATGGGCGCTCGCTCTCCCTGCGCGTCGGTCGCCAGCTCTAGCGCCTGGCGATAGGTCGCTGCCGCCTGGCGAAGCTGCCCTTGCCTCAAGCATAGTTCAGCCTGGTTGCACATCACCATGATGGCGATCATCACGTTGCCGGTTCTCTGGCTCGTTCTGAAAACCTCGTCCAGAGCCCGGTGGTCAGCCGCGCCACCTTCGCCGTTCAATATAGATACGCTCAGGATCCAGGTGGCGAAATCGCGTATGAATCGGTCGTCTGGGTCCAGTTGCGCCAATGCCTGCCGGAACATCTCGGCGGCGCGGGACACCTGGCCCTGGAAGGCGACGATCAAGGCGCGCAGCGCCGTTATCCTACCTGTCACCGGCCCATCGCCCGCATCCGCGTCCTGCAGGCGAGATTCGATCGCCTCCAGCGGCTGGCCAGATAGCAGAAGCATCCAGGCGTGGAGAACGCACAAGGATGGGCGCGCGCGCATCTGATCGTCGGGGAGCGCCGCTACCCAGCGCAGGAATGTGGCCACCTCGCCGCGCATCAGGGTCTCCTCGGCGTTCTGCTCGATCAGGTCTGCCGCTCGATCGAGGTCCTCTGTGGCCAGGGCGTGATCTATTGCCGAGGCCATCAGCCCGTGCTGTTCGTACCACCTGCTCGCCCGGCGATGGAGCGTCGGCGCCAGGTTGGGGTGCGTTCGATTCAGACGGCTGCGCAGCAGATCGGCAAAGAGGCGGTGGTAGCGATACCAGCGCCGCTCGTTGTCCAGGGGAATGATAAAGAGATTGGCCTGTTCCAGCCGCTCCAGCGTCGCCTGGCCTTCCCCTTCCTCTGCGAGGGGTGGGGGGGCGTGCGTTTCAGCAGCGCCGAAACGCACACCAGTTCCCTCAGAAGTGCTTGGCGTTTCGGCAAGGCCGAAACGCACGGCGTCGCACAGTGTGCCGGTCAGTTGATTCAGGATGGAGGTCTGGAGCAAAAAGGCCTGAACGCTCTCTGGCTGGTGCTGGAGAACCTCTTCAACCAGGTAATCCAAAATGTAACGATCGCTCCCGGTTAGGGCACGGATGAAACCGGCTACATCTTCCTGCCCCGGCGTCGAGACGTGCGCCAGTATCGCCAGCGACGCCATTTGCAGGCCAGCGATCCAGCCCTCGGTGCGGGATTCGAGCCCAGCCACGTGCTCAGGAGAGAGGTCCAGGCCCATCACCTGATTGAGGAAAACGGCGGCTTCGCCGGTCGTAAAGCGCAGGTCAGACTGGCGCAGTTCGGTCAGTTGGCCGCGCGCGCGCAGGCGAGCCAGGGGCAAAGACGGATCGGCGCGGGTGGCGATCACCAGGTGTATACCCGGCGGCAGGTGGTCGAGCAGAAAGGAGAGCCCGTCGTGAATCGGTTGGGCCGTGATGAGGTGATAATCGTCGAGAACGAGGATAAATCGTTCCGGCACGGCGGCAATCTCGTTGATCAGCGTCGTCAGGAATGCCTGGATTGGAGGTGGTTGGGAGGCGTGCAAGTCCGCGACGAGGGACTCGCCGATGTCTGGGTAGACCGTCTGAATGGCCGCGATGAAATAGGCCAGGAAGTGAGCGGGGTCGTTGTCGCCCTCGTCCAACGAAACCCACGCAACCCGATTGTCAATTGCCGATTGCCGATTGCGGACGGCGGACGCGCTTGTCGTCTCCAATCCAAAATCGGCAATCTGAAATCTGAAATCAGAGACCCATTCGCTCACCAGCGTGGTCTTGCCAAACCCAGCCGGGGCAGAGATGACGGTCAGCTTGCGATCCAGACCCGCGTTCAACCGCTCGATCAAGCGCGGACGTGACACCAGCTCCGGTCGAACGGAGGGGATATAGAGCTTGGTCATTAGGAGTGGACTGGACATAGACGAATGGCCTGTGAGAGAGTATCGCCTCGTCAATAATCGACAGATCAAGTCAATTGCACTCGACAAATCATATACCGGTTAAGTGGGCTTGTCAATTGGCGCGCTAGGGCTTTCGCATTTAGCTCCTGTCGGTGCGATGCACCTCGTTGGGCTGGATCGATTGGCCTCTCAAGATGATTCTCGGGCCATTCGTGTGCCGGTCTCCTAATGTTTGAAGTGTCACAAGAAGGTCAGAAACCAGGTTTTTTCAGCGAAAAGCGCGGTGGTTATGGGTAGCAGACCACTCCCTAGCCATCAGTTCGTTTGGGTAGGCGCAGAAAAACCTGGTTTCTCTGAAGATGAGGTACTTCAGACATATTCAAATACATATATGAATAGGAGTTAGGAGATGAGCGACAGCGTGAACGGTGAGGAGATCAAGAGAGTTTTACGTGACACCTGTGGCGGCATCGCGCGCCGCTACGTCGAGGAGGATGTCGCCGCGCCAGCTCGGGCAAGCTGTTGCGGTCCATCGAGGGCGGCAGTTGAGGATATGCCCCAGGTGGGTTGCTGCGATTCATCAGAGATCGCTGCCGAGGATACGGCTCGGGCGGCCTGCTGTGGTCCATCGAGGGGGACCCCTGAGGGTGTGGCCCAGGCGAGTTGCTGCGACCCGTCGGGGGGCGTCGCTGGAGACACAGGAACAGATGTCACCAACGACAAGGTTCAGCGGCGGCACCAAGCGCCGCCGCTGAACCAATTGTTAGTTGACCGTCTTTTCGCCGCCCTGTCAGAAGCCCTCAAAGACGTTTATGCTACGATCAAGCGAGGTCGAAGCGGTCGAGGTTCATTACCTTGTTCCACGCCG
>CAYUIS010000124.1:0-16250 GCA_964444825.1 uncultured Anaerolineales bacterium
TCTGCGCGAGTTCGGCTATACTGCCCTGACTCTGTCGCAGGGTGGGGCAAGCGACTGGGTGGTAGTCGTCGGTGATGAAGTAGAGATGGCCCCGGTCCTATACTACTGTATGTCTGGTGACGATGGGTCTGCCAAACGCCGGTTCTGAATTGCGCTACGAAATCAAGTTCGTGTGTGACCCACACAGGCTGTCACAGGCCCGGTCGTGGATACGTTTGCACCCGGCGGGGTTTGTCGTGGCTTATCCGCCGCGCCGTGTCAACAATCTATACCTGGACACGCCCCACTTGAGCAGCCTGAACGCCAATCTCGCAGGGCTACCAGCACGTCAAAAGCTACGTCTGCGCTGGTATGGCGAGGATATGACTGACATTCAACCCTTCTTGGAACTCAAAGGGAAGCACAACTTGTTGGGGGGAAAGAGACGGTGCTTGCTGCCGTGTAAACTCGATCTGACCTTGACGTGGACCGAAATCCTGCGGATCATTCGCGCCGGAACCGGCTGCTGTCCAAAAGACCTGGCTCATATCCTACAAACGGTGAATCAACCTACCCTGCTCAACCACTATCAACGCGAGTACTATGTCACTCCAGACCGTGTCATACGGATCACGTTGGATTTCGCGCAGGCTGCCTATGACCAGCGGTTTTCCCCGCGCCCCAATCTGCACGTCCGCCTCCCTATTACCGATAGTGTGGTGATCGAGATCAAGGCTGCACAGGAGGAGACAGAGCGATTGCAGGAGATTGCCGTCCAGTTCCCTGTGCTGCGTAGCCGCAATTCGAAATACGTCCGCGGATTGATGGCCGCTTGAGATTGACGATGGGATTCCGGGATCAGGTACAATACGAACGCAGGCCATGCCAGTAAAGATGCCCAGAATACTCAAGCGAGGGAGTACAGCTCTCTGGTGGGGAATTACATCCGTCATCCTGGTGTTCAGCGTCTTGGCATTTGGAGCGGCATCCCTGACACAAGAAGGCAATGTGGAAGGACTGTATCCTTGGCAGATAGACAAGCTGCGCTATCTTATCACGATGACCGGCGCGTGGCTGGCCCTTGTTGGCTTGATCCTGCCTGTTGGCTGTCTGTTTCTCAATCGTGCCAAAAGCGCTGAGGATTCTAGCGCATCGGACCGCAGCAGATCTCGATGGGCGTTTGTAGTGTTGCTGCTCTGTGTCGTGGGCAGTGTTGTGGCGTACGGATGGTTGGCGAACGAGCGTCACAATCGTTTTAACTCCACCGGCTTTGACCTGGGAATCAAAGAGCAGGTCATTTGGAACACTGTGCACGGTCGCTTCTTTGCCAGTTCGCCCGAGGTAGACAACGCCTTTGCTGATCATTTCCAGCCCCTGATGCTGGCCTTGGCCCCACTGTATGTCCTGTTCCCATCCCCTAGGTTGCTGATATGGGTGCAGACAGTCGGTTTGGCTGCGGGAGCGATTCCTCTATTCCAGCTTGCTCAACGGCGCCTGAACAGTGCGGGGCTAGGTCTGGCATTGGCGGCAGCTTATCTTTTGTACCCCACCATTGGCTTTATCAACCGCTTCGATTTTCACCCAGAGGCTCTGACCATCGCCGCGTTTTTGTTTGCCTTTGACGCGCTCGACCGGGACGCCCTTATTGCGGCCTCTCTCTGGTTGCTTGTACCTCTGATGGGCAAGGAGAACCTGGGTTTCAGCGTCGCGGCTTTTGGTCTGTACGCGGCTATCGTTCGACGGCGTATGCGGTTTGGGCTTGCCTGGACTCTCGCCGGTCTGGTCGTGTCCAGCGTCACAATGTTCTGGCTGATTCCTTCGCTGCGCGAGGGCCCTTCAGACACGCTTGCTCGCTACGGTTGGCTGGGGGAAACAACCGGACAAATGGTGTGGACCTTGATCGCCAGGCCGCGGTACGTCTGGCAGACTCTGGCTGATCCCAGCCGGCTTTTGTACTTGCTGCAGCTCCTGGTGCCCACAGGCTTGTTGGCGCTGCTGGGGTTACCTGAGCTATTGCTGGCAGCTCCTGGATTGGTCATCAATCTCTTGGCTCAACATCACTGTCAGGCCAGGATATACTGCCAATACACGGTGCCTATCGTGCCCTTTGTCTTTATTGCTACGGTGACCGGGCTGCAATGGCTTGGGCATTCTCTGAGATGTCGACCAGCTTTGCTCATCATTGGACTGGCCGTGGTACCGCTCTCGATGTTAGCACTGAGCATCGACAATCCGTTCACCGAGGCACAGGATGTACCGGCTCCGCTTGCCCAACTGCCCAACCATGAGGCCGTGGTCCGAGCTCTTGCTTCCGTCCCACCTGGACTCTCGCTGGTCACCACCAACGCTTACGCGCCCCACCTGGCACAGCGTGAGGGCTTGTACGTTATGGGTATCCCCGCGCAGCAAGATCCACCGTCTGACCCCGATGTCGTCTTTGTCAACCTGTACGACCAGCGGTTTATGGTCTGTCATCAGTACCGAGACTATTTTGCACAGCTCGATATCGACCGGTACGGCGTCGTTTTTCGAGATTCGGGACTGATCGTCGTCCAACGGGATGGCGGGTCGAACGAGGGCTTTCGTGATTTCCTTCTTAATTGGACGGACTGCGCTGGCTAGGGTTAACGCGTGAAGACCTGGATCACGAGCCTCTTGATGGTGTCGGCTGCTGGGCTGGCGGTGGCGATTATGACGAGATGTGCATCCCCCGCTCCGGAATCCCCGCCCTTGTCGATCCGCCTAGATGCCGGTAGCGATCATCCGTCGCACGATCATGCCGGGAATCTCTATTCGGCGGATCAAGAGTGGACGCCTCAGACAGGAGCGGGTCACATCGGTGGCTATCGCGTGTGGTCCAGCCAGATGCATCCTGTCGATGGGACCCCCGACGGGTTTCTGCACGAGAACCAACAACATGGCTGGGAGGAGTATCGTTTCGGGAACATTCCGAACGGCGACTATGTGGTGACGCTGTCCTTCAGTGAGATCGGTGTTCCGGTCCATACCGTCTTTGACGTGACCATCGAGGGCAGAACTGTGTTGAAGGGCTTGAACATTTCCGACCAGGTCGGTGGCAACTATGCCCTCGTGCGCCGTTTCCGCGTGACGGTGCGCGATGGCGAGTTGAACGTCGTGTCCACGCCGGTTGTCGGCGAGCCTCGTCTGGCTGCAATAACGGTAGAGGCCCGCTCTCCTGACCGGTCGCCCCCCGCCGTGCCTGTGGGCCTGGCGACCACCAATAGCTACAATGGTGTCTTACTCGACTGGGCCGACAACTCTGAGGATGATCTGGACGGTTACCACGTCTACCGTGCCACTGCGCCCCGTGGTCGCTATGAACGTCGTACACCTGAGCCGGTTCCTATCTCTCGCTACAACGATACCGCCCCTGCTGCCCAGGCTGCTTACTATTATTGCATCAGCGCTGTAGACGTATATGGCAATGAGAGCGACCTGACTGCTTGCCAGCCTGGTGTGGCTATGGACCCGAGTGATGCCACACTCCCCTACTATGAACTGACGGTCCCGCCGGAAAGTCTGGTCTATCTCTACGCACACGCGCTCAGTGACGATGAGGTGGCTGGCACGTTCACCTACGCAGGTGAGAACTTTCCTGTCACCGTTCGCTACCGTGGCGGCGTGGGACGTTACTTTCATAAAAAGTCCTGGAAGATAAACTTTCCAGGTGACTCTCCGTTTCCCCGCCAGGATCAGATCAACCTTAGGGCCGATTATCCGGACCTATCCATGATGCGGACCAAGCTGGCAACCGAGCTGTTCGAGGCTGCTTCCGTTCCAGTGCCCAGGGCCGAACACGTGCTGTTGGGGATCAATGGGGAGTACCTGGGCGTGTACACATACAACGAACAGGTTGACGAGGGCTTTCTGGCGCGCACCGGGCGGGATCCCGGCATCAGCATCTACAAGTCGGTTGCTACTGATCTGAACGATTTTTCCCGGACTCAGCCCTTGGAGGATGCCTATTACGCCGCATATGAAAAGAAGACCAACAGGGATATAGACTATGGCGACCTCATCGCCTTTATCGAGCTCCTAAACCACACACCGGATGAGATGTTTGCTTACGAGCTCCAGCGTGTCTTTGACGTGGCCACGTACCTGGACTATTACGCGGTC
Source organism: uncultured Anaerolineales bacterium (assembly GCA_964444825.1). Lineage (GTDB taxonomy): Bacteria > Chloroflexota > Anaerolineae > B4-G1 > B4-G1 > CAYUIS01. Next base: position 4,120 of record CAYUIS010000124.1, read on the forward strand.
ATTGTGCTTACCAGCAACAGCGACTTTGTCCGGCATAACGTCTATTTTCTGCATAATCCAAGCACGGGCCGGTGGGAGTTGGTTCCCTATGATTTCGATGCTGGCTTCAGGGAGGCTGAGCGTCCCATCGATATGGGCACAGTCTACTCCCCATTGTTGTATTTGGAACTCAACAGCCTGCTGCTCACCCGGGTGCTAGACACCCCGCAGTTTCGTGCATACTATTGCCACCGCCTGGCAGAGTATATGGATACCTTCTTCTCCGAAACCGCGATGAACGCGCTGATCGACGACACCTATGCCGCCATCGAACAGGATGGGCTGCGCGACTGGCACAGGTATCGCCGCGAGGAGAATGAGCAGTTCGTCGCCAGTCCTGATGAACTCAAGGCATACGTCGCAAAGCGCAGGAGTTTTTTGAGAGATCAGGTGCCGGCGTACTGTCCTGCCGACTGGCCCTATCTCAAGATCAACGAGATTGCGGCAGATAACCGGACGACTCCTGGCGAGTCTGCTGCTTGGTTCGAGATCTACAATGCGGGTCTGGAGCCGGTCGATCTGTCCGGGATGTCCCTGACGGATGATCTGGCTGCCCCGGACAAGTTCCAGATCGCCGATGGGGTCACCGTTCCGGCTGGTGGGTTCGTCACTTTTTTCGCTGACGGCGACCTGGAACAGGGACCATTCCACACGAGTCTCCGGTTGGATGGGGCTGGCGGGCAGGTCGGGATTTTCAGCGGCACCCACCAGATAGATGCCTACACGTTCGGTACGCAAGCGATGGGAGTATCGGAAGGGCGTTATCCCGATGGTGTGGATCGCTGGCGCTCGTTCAACTTGCCCACGCCGGGTAACTCCAACCTGTTGCGCCCTCCAGTCATTGGAGATGTCACGCACACCCCTTCATCGCCCACGCTCTCTGACACGGTGACCGTTCGGACCACGATCACCAATGCCGGGACCGTGCTCACCGCCACACTTAGCTACAGAGTCGCGGGAAGCGATCTTTTCGAGGTGGTCATGGCCCGTGGGCACGGAGATTCGTACACCGCCGAGATCGGGCCGCAGCCAAGCGGCAGTTTGGTCGAGTATCAAATCGTTGCCGGGGACGATGATGGAGGGACGAGCACTGCGCCACACGATGCGCCTGGCGACCGGTATCAATACATCGTGGACTATGAGCCACCGCGTGTGTTCATCAACGAGTTTATGGCAGACAACGAGACGACGTTGTTGGACGAAGACGGACAAGGGTTCGCCGATTGGATCGAGCTATACAATCCCGGTCACGAGACGGTGAACCTGGGAGGGCGATACCTGACCGACGACCCAGGTAACCCGGTCAAGTTCCGAATCGTGGAGGGAATCACCATACCGGCGAAAGGGTTCCTGGTTTTCTATGCCGACAATGATCCCGAGCAAGGACCACTCCATACCAACTTTAGGCTGAGCAAGGATGGCGAGAGCGTGATGCTGGTCGACATCGACGCTGCGGGCCGCCGGTTGATTGACGCGCGCGCTTTTGGCCCGCAGGCCGCCGACGTCGCTGAGGGCCGTTACCCCGATGGGAGCGGTACGTTCACCTCCTGTGATCTCCCGACGCCAGGTGCGAGCAACAGACTTTGCGATCCGACTGGATGGATCATCTCCAAAGTGAGTCAGATCCCTATGTCGGTCTCTGCGACAGAAAAGGTGACGGTCACCGCCGTCATCAGCGATGCTGGAATCTTGACCACACCCTCGCTCTGGTACAGCAGTGGGGGCGGCTTTGTACCAATACCGATGCGGCGTGGGGAAGACGATTCTTATGTTGCCACTCTCCCGGCTCAGCCGGAGGGCACGACAGTGGCGTACTACGTTCAGGTCGAAGATAGCGAGGGAGTGCCCATTACGGAGCCACCGGGTGCGCCAGGCGCTGCTCGCCGCTATGTGGTGGGAACTCGATCATCATCCCTGTTTATCAACGAGTTCATGGCGTACAACACCACGATGTTGTTGGACCCCGCTCGGCCGGGTGAGTTCTCTGATTGGATTGAGCTTTACAACGCTGGCCCCACGCCGGTCGATCTGAGCGGCAAGTTCCTGACCGATGATCTAGGCGATCCGCGCAAATTCCGAATCCCGATCGGCCTTTCCATCCCGGCCGGTGGGTTTGTCCTGTTCTACGCCGACAACGATCCTGGACAGGGCCCTTCCCATATCAACTTTAGGCTAAATAGAAATGGCGAGAGCATTGGCCTATTCGACAGCGACGCGAACAATAACGTACCGCTTGATGCGGTCACTTTCGATTCCCAGATAGCCGATGTGTCGCAGCGTCGCTACCCCGACGGCGGGAAAACCTGGGGGATGTCTCTTACACCCAGCCCTGGTCGGGCTGGCGTGGCCGCCGTCTATGTGCCGCCGGTGCTCAAATAGGAGGTGCTATGGATAACCTGTTGGATTTCACTCCCACTGCTCTGCTGTCGGTCAACTCGCTGGCGATCAATATGCTGATAGGCATCCTGCTGTCTACGGTGTTGGCATGGTTCTACACCCGATTTGGCAAATCCCTGTCAAATCGGGCCAGGTTCGCGCAGACGCTGCCGGTGTTGGCACTGACGACCGTTCTCATCATCTCTATCGTCAGGTCCTCTTTGGCTCTGTCGCTAGGGTTGGTCGGCGCCCTTTCGATCGTCCGTTTCCGGACCGCCATCAAGGAACCGGAGGAACTGGTCCATCTCTTTATAGCCATCGCCATTGGCCTGGGACTGGGTGCTGACCAGCGTCTGCCCACCATCGTGGGTCTGATAGTGATCCTGGGTTATCTATCCGTCCGCGCTATTGTCACACCCCGACGACTGAAGAGCAACCTGTATATGAATGTCCTGACCTCGCCCTTGGACAATGCCTTTGCTCGGATTAACGAGCTGTTGTCCATGCACGTCGAAGCTGCCGATCTGCGGCGGTTGGACCGCACGGAATCTTCCCTCCAGGCAACGTATCTGATCGCTTCTCCTAGCGACCAGGCGCTGGCCTCCTTGATGGACGACATGAGCGCCGAGCTCCCTGGGTGTGAGTTCAGCTTCGTCGAACAGGACACCACGTTGGGTGGATAGGTCGTTTTCCTGGTGGCCTGACAGATCGCCGTGTGTCAGCTAGGGTTGTTTGTCTTCTTGGAAGAGCAGCACGCGGTCGGCGGTAGGTTGCCCCTCAGGGCCCAGAACGGCCCACCGTTCCCCCGTTTTTGGGTCGTAGAGGCCCAACTCAAGGGCATAGGGGCCGGCAGGTGCATCGGGCGGGAGAACAAGAAAATGTGCCTGGAGAAAGCGGTCGCCAGGTCGCAACGTGAGTGGATCAACCCATAGACCATCGTCGTCGTCGGTAGTCGTCCCGTCGGAGGCCAGCAGGTGTGTAAAGACGGCCAGCCGCGGTCCTGAGTAGACGCCGGGCGGTGGTGGATTGGCGACGATTGGCATCGGTGGAAGTTCAATCGGCCCAGTGACGCGCCACACGGTGAGCAGAGCCGTTTCCTGACCAGGTACCAGCGGACCCCTGTCTACCCAGTGGGCGTCGATCAGCTCCAGGTTGTTGGCGAAACGGGCCGGAGACTCGAGGTCGGCCGGGTGGCTGGTTGGAGCATCGGGCAGTACGTAGAGCCTGAGCGAGCGGGAGACGGTCTGTGGCAGTTGGTTCGCTGTTCCCAGGTAGCGATCGAAAAGCGGGGCGGGGTGGGGCCAGCCGGGGAGCAGCACCGTCGCCGGGGTCTCTTCTGCGACCCACATCAGCGCCCGTTCGGGATTGAATAGGCGCACCGCGACCTCCTCGCGTCGAATGTCGATGTCCAATGCCAGACGGTCCCACGGCCCCATCAGACTGCTCGATATAGCGACATCCGTCTTCTCGGGGTGGGTGTTCAGGTAGCGGGCGGCCTCGCGGTAGTCGGCACGATAGAGTATACGTACAATTTCCTCTTCGGGCCAGGTATGGAAATAGTGCCAGAGATCGCGCGCGGCGTTGGTCACCAGAAAAAGGACGACCAGCGCGCAATACGCGACTGTCGGGAGCGTTTTCCGAATTCCGAATCCCCAATCCCGCCTGGTGATCCAGCGGCGGGCCTCAGACAGGGTCACGGCCGGCAGGATGTAGGCGACAGGTTGGGCCAGGATGGTATGGCTCAGGCTGGCGGCAGGCGTGCTGAGAAAGGTGGGAAGCAGGCCGGACACCAGCCACAGCAGCAGAAAAAAATAGCGTGGCTGGCGCCAGCGGAAGAGGCAGAGAGCGACGCCGATCCAAAGCAGCGCGCCACCGAGGGGGTTGAAGACCGGGCGACCCGAGATATTGTACAGCCATTCCGGGTCGCCCGTTGCGTGGAACATCCCCAGTGTCTTGAGGATGTTCTCCAGCAACGGGCGGGGATTGCCCGCCTGAAGCTCCCGCAACGGCACGGCCAGCTCGGCCAGCCGGGCGTCGGCGCCGATGCCCTGGGCGGCGGCCTCGCTGCTCCCCTGGGCGATTGCGGCGCCCAGAGGAACGGCCAGTGCTGCCGTGATTGCCAGCGCGAGCAGGAGGCCACGCCAATGACGGTTGAACAGCTCTCGCCGCACCAGGGCCAGGTAGGCGGTGAACACCACGATCAACACGGGTAGCAGACGGGCGGCGGGATAGGTGTATAGCGAAAGACCAAGCAGCGTGCCAAGTATCGCCGGCCGCCCGAATCCCGAGTTTACGAGGCCCGGGGTCTGAATCCTCGCAGATTCGTGATGCTTGGGTTTCCCTTCCAGCGCGCGCCAAAGGACGTAAAAGATAGCCAGGGCGAAGGGAGGCACGCTGATGTGACGGATGGCTGTGCGGCTGTACATCAGCGACCAGAAGGAGGTCGCCAGTGCCAACGAGGTGATCGTAGCAGTCGAGCGGCCAAACAGTCGCCGGGTCAGCGTGTAGGTCAGCGCGATCGAGAGGGTGCCAAGCGTGATGGAGAGGATCTGCCCGCTTAACACGTTAAAGCCCAACACGGCGTGGATACCGGCGTGGAGATAGTGGTACAGTGGCTCGTGACCGGATGCCCCGGTAAAGTACAGCGGGAAACGACCGTCCAACACCTCACCGGATAGGGCGTGGATGTTGATCAGGGCGTCGTCCCGCCAGCCGGGCGGAACGGTCTCGAGCAGATAGAGGCGCAGCCCCCAGGTGAGCAGAAGCAAAACAACAGCCAGTGGCCAGCCCGATATCGCACGTCTGCTATTCGATACCCGAGATCTGGTCATTGACTCTCGATCTCCAGCGGCTGGAGGAAAACGTGATGATCCTGCTCAACGCCGTCTACCAAGACCGGCAGGCGCACGCCATCGGCGCGGGTGTAGATTCCCAGTTCCAGGCGGTGGATGCCAGAGGGCGCGTCGGGCTTGATCTGGAAGCGGTGAACCTGCACGAAAGCGTCGCCTGGGTGCCAACCCCATGCCGGTGCGTCCAGCCGATCCTCCTGGCCGACGATGACGTCGGATGCGTCGAGCACGTGTGCAAAGATGATGGCGGCATATCCATACTCGGTGGTCGGCGGTGGTCCAAGGGCAGCCGGGTCGAGGATCCGCCATACGGTGACCAGGGTCACCACCTCACCCGCGTCGACAACAGGGTCCGACAGTTCATAAGCCAGCAATTCGATCGTGTCCCCAAAACGGACCGGCAGATCAAGGGGGATATCCTTGGCGGTCACCGTCTGCGTTAAAGATGCCAGGAACTGGCGGAGTGTTGTGGCAGGTGACCACTCAAAAACGGCAAAATACGGATCGACGTCGTCGGGCCGTAGATGGACCCGCTCAGCCCGCTGCAGATCGAGCCGCTGGGCGAGGTATGGGTCGAGGGGTGTGTTCGACGGCAGGATGAGTACAGCGCGTGATGTGTCGGGAAACACGAGCGAGCGGCGGGCGTCGCACCAGCGCAGCGCCAGGTCATCACGCTGCACCCGCATATCGGCGATAAAGGGGTCGAGGGGCAGATCAGGGAAGGGCGATGAGAGCGTTACGTCACCGCTGTATTCGGTGTCGTTCAGATAGTCGGTGATGGCGGCCAGGTTGTGGAAATAGGCCGCTCGCGTCTCCGGTGACTCTCCCCAACGCACGAAATAATCATAGCCGGTGGACGCGGCGACGATGCCCAGCCACACCACAAAGCCAGCGGTGAGGGCCTTGGCCCAGCCCGGCCTGTTTCGGGCGACCAGGAAGCGCACGACCTCGACGGCGCACAAGACAGGCAATACCATAATGGGCGCCTCGGCAGCCTTGCTGTGCAAGGTGCTTGTGTAGGCACCCAGCACGAGGGTGGGCAGCATACCCATCGCCAGCCACATCAGCACAAAGGCGTAGGCGGGTTTCCTCCATCGCCACAGGCACACGCCGATACTGCCGTAGAAGAACAGGCTGACGGCGGGGTCAAAGATCGGCCGGCCGGGCAGGTTGTACGTCACCAGGCTATCGCCACGGAAACTAAAGGTGCCCAATCCGCTGACGATATTGCGCCACAGTGGCCTCAAGTCACCGTGAGTTGCAGCCTGCAGCGGGCCCGATAGGGTAGACGTGCGCCCCCACGCACCGGGGTCGAGCAGGTGAGGGGCGGCCAGCAGTCCGGCGAGGATCAGGGCCCCGGCGAACCAGGCGGCGTGCCGACCAAAGCGCCTGCGGTGGCAGAGTGCCAGATAGAAAAAAAACAGCCCAAAGGCCACAGCAGCCGCGCGGGATGCTTCGTAGACGTACAGCGACCCGCTCAGCGATAGGGCAAACAACACCCAGGCCCACCAGCGCCCGTTGTCCGCGTCGTCTTCCAGCGCCAGCCACAGGAAATAGCTAGCGCCTGTGAACAGCGCTGGCGCTGGCTGTGAGTTTAGGGCAAAGCGGCTGTCGCAGACTGTCCAAAATGATACGCCTACCAGGGCTGCGCCGCCGAGGCCAACCGGTAGGCTGAATGCTTGCTTCGCCCACAGGTACGTAAAGACCAGCAATACCAGGCCGAAGAAGGCAGAGTGCAGGCGCAGAGCGAGATCGGTGGGGCCAAAAAGCCGCATAAAGAGCGCCCCGGTATACATCGGAAGCGGCTCGTAGCCATAGCCGTAGGGTACCTGCACTGGGGAGCGAGCACCGTGATAGACCGCAGCGAAAAAGTGGCCCGTGTCCGCCTCGTCGTGGGTTAGGCCCGGCGGAATCTCGTCCAGCCGGTAGAGACGAAGGAAAGTGGCCACGAGCAGGATGATGATCAACGACCAGGATGACCAATGAAAGACCCGAGATCTGCCGGTTGATGCCTGTGACCTGGTCATTCTGCCTTGACCTCAACCAGCTCTAGGAGCACGTGGTCACCGAAAATCGCGCCGTGCGCCAGCACCGGTAGACGGACCCCGTCCACAAGCCCGTACATCCCTACCTCGATCTGGTAGTGGCCTGGCGATGCATCAGCGGCGACAGGGATGGTGTAGGAATCGATGATGATGGTTTCAGGCGCCCATGTCGTTGTGGGGGTCTGCCCGTTGACCGGCTCGTTGTCCTGCTGGCCCCAGAGAAAGTTGTCCGTGCTGGCGTTGTAGGTCTCACCCACCAGGTGGGTAAAGACCTTGTATCGGGTCCGAATAGGTTCGACAGCCTGCCAGTACAGGGTCAGTTCGATGGTGCCCCCTGCTCTGACGGCTGTCTTGGGCAGGTCATAGCCTAGGAGACGGATCTGTTCCCCCAACAAAAGATCGAGTGGGTAGGTGATATCACCTGGGGTGAGAGCGCCGGCCTCGATCTGCGCGGCAGAGGCGCGGCGTACAAGGTTGAAGCGTGCTACCTCGACCGGCGGTTCATTCGCCCCTTCCACCTGCGCTGTGAGGCGGTAGCGCCCCCCTGGCAGATCGGTGGTCAACGGCAAGGCCACGTGCTGGCGGGTGGGGGTGCGATGGGCAGGTTCCGGGGCGGGTACGGTCACTTTTTTCCACACGGCTGAATCGTCGTCCGAGAGCAACCGCACGCCGATCGCCTTGTCCGGCGGTGGGTCCCAGTAGAGAAACAAGTGGACTGTGTCACCGCTCAGATAGCGAGGCAGGGAGGTTTCTGCCCCTACGAGTCTTGAACCCGCCGCAACGTGTGAATTGAGAGTCCGGATTCCAGAATTCGTGATTTGAAAGTCGGGAGACAAATCATCGAGTCCCTCAGCGCGGGCTGACGTGCGGGCGTACAGAGAGAGTGCGCTCTCCCCAAAGTGCCACGTCCTGCTGGCGACAGCCCGGGTCTGTAGCCACGCGCTCACAGTGGAATCGGGATCGGTGCGCAGGGCGTCGGGGGTGACTACCAGCCAGACGCCCTGCGACTGCTCCCACAAGGACACGACGACTCGCTGAATCGTCGCCGTATCCACCAGCGCCCCGTACGGCACGCCACGCCAGGTACCCGCATAGTGTGCGGAAAAGATGGGCCAATCCTTGTCGGTATGGAGGATCACGGCGTCGTCTGGATGGACGTGGGCCCGTAGGGTTGCGGCTACGGAGACATAGTCGTCCCGTCGCGCCCGACCGGGATATAGGGGAACCAGGCCACTCAAGGCGACGGTGACGACAATTGCGCTGCCCAGGGCAGCGGCCCAGCGTCGGCCCTGAGCCAGCATCGCCAATCCCCATCCCAACAGGGTGTAGAAGCAGATGGAGAGGGGGAGGAGATAGCGGGGCGCCAACCGAGGGGCGTAGTACAGATGAATAGGCAGAGATATCACGTACACCACCAGGGCTGGCAGCACCAATCCCAAGACAAACATCGCCAGCCCGGCCGACTGGGTTGGTGTACGGCGGGAGCGCCAGAGGGCTAGCGCGCCAGATGCCAGCACGACGAAGGTCGCACCCGTCAGCGGTGTGTAGGCTTCCAGGTTGATAGGTATACCGACCGCCAGCATGGTGGTGTAGAGGTGGACGAAAAAGAGCGGCGAGAAAGGTTCGGAAGATGACCAGGTGGGCATACGGGGCAGGGCGTAGACAAGCCAGGGAACGAACAGGACCCCGGCAGCCAGTTGAGCCGTCGCCCAGCGGATCAGCAGGCGGCGCGATCGACCCCGCCGCAGCCAGACGATTGGAAAGGCCAGATTGGCGATGAGGGGTACAGAGATCATGAGGAACAGGCTCCACAGGCCAGCGGCAACGGTGAGCACGTAGGCGATCCACGCGCGCCAGCTACTGCCGCGGCTGCGCCACAACTGTACCGCGGCCCAGAGCGCGCCAGCGGTCAATGCGGCGTCCCAGATGTACATGCGCATCTCCTGGGACCAGGATACGGCGAAGCGGGACAGCGTGAGGAACAGCGCGGCCAGCAGCCCGGCCTGGCTTCTTCCTAACGATTGCCCCAGGCGATAGATGACGCCGACCGCCAGGGTGCCCACGAACACGGAGGGGAACCTGAGCACAAACTCACCGTCGCCGACAATCGACCACCACCCACGGAGAAGTAAGAAGTAGAGGGGTGGGTGGACGTCGTGGGCTGTCCAATGGAGGATCGATTTGATAGGCAGGCGGGCGGCCCAGGCTGCCAACCCCTCATCCCACCAGATGTTGTGGTCGGCCAGCCCCCACACGCGTAGGGCAAAGGCGACCAGCAAAAGAAGCAGGATTGCAGTCTTGTCCGTTTTCAATCGTACCCACTCAACCGTCCGGCGCAAAAGCCGGCGTATAGAACAGAGAGGCCGGCTAGTCCAAGCGTCCGTACGACCCGGCCTCCCAGGGAAGCGGGCCAATCATACCTTAAGCGGGTGCAGTTGACAAGCGGATTATAGAGGCGCCACACTGAGCAGAGTGGCGAACGCGCCCAGGGTTTTGACAAATTCTCGTCGCTTCACTCGGGACAGGGACGCGGTGTGGGCACCGGGGGCAGCGGAACCCGGGGGAAGGGATCGAGCCAGAAGTAGGACTCCTGGCTTTCTGCCAGGGTAGCGTCTCCTGAAACGACCCGTATCTGCCACGCCCACCCGCCGTAACGGTCGGCCGGCAGCATCACCTCGAGGCAGTCGGTCACAAAGGGCCCGTTCTCCCACACCCATCCGCTCTCCAAGTGGCGGAACCGGATCACATAGCCCTGCGCGAATCCCAGCCTTCCCTGCCAGCGGAAGATGGTTCCCTGGCGTATCGTGATCCCGGGAGATGGTTCGAGCAGGATTGGCGCTGGCCGCACCAATGTGGGTAGGGGTGATGGAGTGGGTGTTGGGGTGGGCGTCCTGGTTGGCCTCTGCGTTGGCGTGGACGTGGGCGTGCCAACCGGTTCTTCGGGTATGGGCGTGGGTGTATCGGTGGGTGGAAGAGGTGTCGACGTTGAGGTGGGCGATGGTTGGTCGGGCACAGGTGTCGCGGTTGGGCTTAGCGCAACTGCCGTTGGCGTATGTGTTGGGCTATCAGGCGTGGGCGCCAATGTGCGGGTGACAGTAGGGGAGGGATCTGCCGGTGTTGAAGAGCGCCCTGCAAAGAAAGGGGCTGCTCTTTGTGAAAGTAGCACGCCACCGGCGATTGCAAGGATCACCAAGAGCCCCACGGCAACCTGGCAACCGCACGGAGCCCGTACTACCGAGTCGGCCAGATGACGGCGTAGGAAACGGCTCCATCCAAAGTACTCTCTCTCGGTCTCAGGTTGGGACTTGAGCATCCGGTCCAAAGCGCCGCGATCCCAGAAATAGGGTTCAGGTAGATCGAGTTGAGTGGCATAGATGGCGGCCTGGTCGGTTACCTCGGCTGGCACGGGGCAGGCAGTGGCAAAAACGATCACGTCGGGGGCGAAATCCGGCTCCTCAGCCTTGTGTTGGGCGAGTCTGTTCAGGTCATTCTGCGCGACCTCGTTGGTGACGCGGACGTAGGGCTGGCACTGGAAGTACCACTTTTGCCGTCCGGCGCCGGTCTGCCGGTAGGCGATCACGTCCCGGTCTCGGGCGCGGGCGCCACCGTACCATTCTACTGTGTCGAACTCGCCGCAGCGTTCGATGAGTTGGTATACCAGGCGCTCAAAGTCGTCGGGGGCGAGATCCTCAAATTCGTATTGATGTTGAGCGGGAAAGAGATCTTGTGGCCCGATCAACTGTCACCTCCTCCGATGAGCGCAAAGGGTCAAAAGCGCCGGTCCACACGTCCAGCTTACCATAAGTATAGCTCTAGTTGGCTAGGAAGTCAAAAAGCTAAAGCTGCGTTGGCATTGCAGGAAACGGTGGTTTCATTTACAATCGAGATCGCAGGTGCTGTACATGGGGGAGGTGCAAGATGCGTGTCAGGTGGTACGGATGGGTAGGTTTGGCCACTATTCTGGGGGCAGAGATCTGCCTCTATGCCCGGCAGCCTTTTGTCTCCCAATGGTTCACTCCCGTCGTCTGGACTGGCTACGTCCTGTTGGTTGATGCGCTGGTGCTCCGGCTGCGTGGGCACTCGCTGATCAACGATCGGCCGCGTGAGGCGCTGATGATGGCCTGGGTATCTGTCGGCTGCTGGCTCCTGTTCGAGGCGTACAACCTCCGTTTGCGGAACTGGTATTACGTGGGTGTGCCCGAGCACCCAGTCGAGCGCAATTGGGCCTTTCTGTGGTCTTTTGCCACGATTATGCCGGCGCTGTTTGAGACGGCCGACTTGCTGGAGGCGCTAGGCTTTCTGCGCGATCTTCAGACAAGACCACGGGCTCTCTCTCCAACGCTATTCGCCGTCTCATTCGCCGTGGGGCTGGCCTTTGTCGTGGTTCCTCCACTCTTGCCCGTCCACATTGGGCGCTACACCTTTGGCTTTGTTTGGCTGGGTTTTATACTCTTGTTGGATCCGATCAATGAACGAGTGGGTGGGGAGTCGTTACTGGCAAAATGGGGGCAGGGCGATCCGCGCCGTGCGCTGCGGCTGCTGGTCGCCGGCATGGCGGCAGGTTTGCTGTGGGAGTTCTGGAACTATTGGGCCACGTCAGGCTGGCGCTATACGGTACCGTGGCCGATTGATTTTGGTGTGTACTACTTTCGTATGCCGGTGCTGGGCTTGCTAGGTTTTCCACCCTTTGCCTGGGAGTGTTGGGCGATGTTCCAGTTCCTCAAACGTGGGTTGCGTGGGGACGTGCTGTGGAATTAGCGCCTACCATCCCGCCAGCCAGGATACGCTCAGAGTCAGTACCTCGCCACTGAGCGCCAGCCGT